>DHMK01000076.1:114430-118289 GCA_002405755.1 Clostridiales bacterium UBA4644 | reverse complement strand
GCGTCGTAGATCTTGCGGTAGTGGCTGGTCATGATGGGGTCGGTGATCATGCGGAACACGCCGCCGACGAACCAGTACAGGGACAGACCCGCGGACAGGGTGAAGCCGATCCACAGAGACATCAGGGGCATCATCCACATCATGACCTTCATGGACTGGTTCTGCTGGGAATTTTTGGCAGTCTCCTTGTCCTGAACGCCGTTTTCGTCGGTGATGACGGAGTCGTTGGTCTTCTGGCTGATGACCATCTGCAGCAGCTGAGAGGCGGCCGAGGTCAGGGCGATGAGGAACGCGCCGATGTGCGCCCAGTCCCACGCCCAGCTGGCGGAGAAGACATTGAACTGAGGCACGGCACCCAGGTTGATGCCCAGGAAATCGAAATTGATACCGGCAAGAACGGTCTCGCTGATGCCGGGGATGGCGGCGCGCAGCTCGTCTGCGTACTGAGGGATCAGCTGGGCGGCGACGACCTGCTCGTAAGCAGAGTTGGAAGTGAACATATCCGGCGCGGCCGCCTTGATGACCTCCACGATCTGCTGTGCCGTGTCGGCGGACTGCATCAGGATGTAGGTGATGGGCTGGCGGATAACGGCGAACAGGGGGAACAGAATCAGAATGGGAATGAAGCTCCACAGGCAGCCGCCGCCCATGGAAACGCCCTCGGATTTCTGAAGCTCCTGGATGGCCTGGTTCTGACGCTGGGGGTCGTCCGCATATTTCTGCTGGATGGCCTGCATTTTGGGCGTCAGCCGGGACATCTTCATCATGCTCTTCTTGGACTTCGCGTTCAGGGGCATCAGAACCAGCTGCACGATGACGGCGAACAGGATCATGGCGACGCCGTAGTTGTGGGTCGTTTCATACAGGACTGACAATAGCCACCCGAACGGCACGGTTATGATGTCCGATAATTGGAATGCGAGAAACATTGCCTTTCCTCCTTAGAGATTCAATGGTCATGGTACCGGGTCGTAGATATCCCCGCGGTAGAAGGGATTGCACCGCAAAAGCCGCTTCAGGGCAAGCCAGCCGCCCTTAAGGATACCGTACTTGCTGATGGCTTCGTAGGCATACGCGGAACAGGTGGGGCGAAACCGGCACCGTGCCGGAAACGCCGGGGAGATCCGGCGCTGATAAAAGCGAATGAGCTTGAGAAACATCTTTTTCATAACCGTATTTGATCCTGTACCGGCTTCAAAATTCCTGCTTTTTTCGCAAGGGCGAGATAGCTTGCCGTCAGCTTCCCGAAGGGAGCCTCCACGGCCTTCGTCCTTGCCACCACCACGATGTCCCAGCCGGGCTGGAACTTTTCCTCGTTCAGGCGGTAGACCTCCCGGATCCGGCGGCGGGTGCGGTTGCGCACGTGAGCCTTGCCCAGCTTTTTGCTGACGGTGACGCCCACCCGGTTCCCGTCCGTGCGGTTCTTTCTGGCGTACAGCACCAGAAGGCCGTCGGCGACGCCGGAGGTGTGATACAGGCGCCTGAAAATATGGTTGCGCTTCAGGCTGGTTGAATACTTCATACTGTTTCCTCGCTAAAAAGGGAGCGGGGCGAACGTTCCATTCACCCCGCTGTAGCTCCCGTTTCGCTCTTAAGCGCTTTTTCCGCTCTAGGGTGTATCTGAAAACCGGCGAAATAACCGGCAGCGGGGGATTTTTGTCCTGAGCAAGCCGTTTTTCCCCAGGAATACCGATTGTATTTCAAGGGAAAATGGCGCGGCGCAGGGCAAAAGACCCGCTGATTGGGCGTTTTGACAGTTTTCAGATGCACCCTAGTAACCTACGGACATACGCATCAGGCGGACAGAACCTTGCGGCCCTTCGCACGACGGCGGGCCAGAACCTTACGGCCGTTGGAAGTAGCCATTCTCTGGCGGAAACCGTGAACCTTGGAACGGTGACGCTTGCTGGGCTGGTAGGTACGCTTCATTTAGGATACACCTCCTGTCAAAATACAATATGCTCAACAGCCTTTCGGCCGCAGCAACACATGCTTGGACTGCTACTACAGTCATACTCGCTCATTATAACCGAAAAACATTGTTTGGTCAATCTTTTTTTCGTTCTTCCGTCAGTCAATTTTCAAATTCGGGCCGGAAAAAGTTTCATCTAACTTGGAAAGAACCCGGTCATAGCCTTCCGTCCCCGGCTCGTAGGGGGTCGGCTGGAAATTATTCCGTCCGGCGACGGAGCTGACGCTGGCAGGCACGATGGTCAGCTGTCCCAGCCTGACGTTTCCTTCCCCGTCCCGGATGACCTCCTGCTGCACCAGCGCCGTGTCGTAGTCCTTGGGAGCGCCGTTGCCGCCGAAGCTGAAATTCCCCAGAGAGTAGAAAATGATACCGCCGCCATATTCCTCAATGGGCTGCAACACATGGGGATGGGAGCCGAACACGATGTCCGCCCCGGCGTCAATGGCGGCGTGACCCACCCGCTCCTGCTCTTCGGTGGGGTGGTATGTCCCCTCCACGCCCCAGTGGGGAACGAAAATGACTAAATCCACTCCCTGTTCCCGCAGGGCGGCGATCTTCCCGGTCATGTCTTCCACGTCCAGCTTGTAGTACACGGCGGCATACAGCCCGATGGTCAGGCCGTTTTTCGTAGTGACCACCGCCGTGCTGTCCCGCTCCACGTAGGGGACGCCCGCCCTCTCCAGCGCGGCCAGGGTGGAGGCGTAGCCCCTTGCCCCGTAGTCCATGGAGTGGTTGTTGGCAACGGTCACGGCTTCAATGGAATTTTCCGTCAGGCAGTTCACATAGGCCGTGGGGCCGTGGAAAACGTGCTTCTTCTGCATGGGATTGCCCTCGTCGCACAGAGGGCCTTCCAGATTCACCATGGAAAATTCGTCGCCCGCAAAATAATCAATCACGTTGGCGAAGGGATAGGCGTAGTCCTCGCCCACGGTTTTGATAAAGCCGTAGTCCGCAAAATAGTTGGTCGGGTTGCTGCCGAAGGTGCAGTCCCCGGCGAAGGTCAGAAGAAAGTGCTCCTCCGTGGGCCGGGTTTCCGGGGGAAGGGTCTCCGGCTGGGAGACTGGTGTCGGCTGCACCGTGACGGCCTGGGTTTCCGCCGTGGGCGCAGTAGTTTCGGGGGCGGCGTGTCCGCACCCCGTCAGCAGCAGCGCCAGCAGAACGCAGGCCGGTAAAAATCTGCGCTTCACGTCAGGCGTTGTCCTGGGCGCGCTTCTTCATCAGATTGCGCATACGAACCGCGTGATCCAGCTCCCGCTTGCGGATCCGCAGGCTCTTGGGGGTGCATTCCAGCAGCTCGTCGTCCGCCAGAAATTCCAGACACTGCTCCAGAGAGAGAATGCGGGGCGGCGTCAGCCGGAGAGCTTCGTCAGAACCGGCGGCACGCATGTTGGTCAGCTGCTTTTTCTTGCAGACGTTCACGGTCATATCCTCATTGCGGCTGCAAACGCCCACGACCATACCGGCGTAAACCGGCGTACCGGGGCCGATGAACAGCGCGCCCCGCTCCTGCGCCGCCGCCAGACCGTAGGCCACGGCCTCGCCGGTCTCGAAGGCGACGAGGGAACCCACCTGCCGCCGCTCGATCTCGCCCTTCATGGGGGCGTAGGAATCCAGCACGGAGGACATGATGCCCTCGCCCCGGGTATCGGTGAGGAACTCATTGCGGTAGCCGAACAGTCCCCGGGAGGGAACCAGGAACTCCAGACGGTAGCGGCTGCCCATGGGGGTCATGCCCAGGAGGTCACCCTTCCGCTTGCCCATTTTCTCGATGACGGAGCCTATGCATTCCTCCGGCACGTCGGCGACCATCCGCTCGATGGGCTCGCAGACCTTGCCGTCGATGACCTTGGTCAGCACCCGGGGAGTGGACACGGAGAACTCGTAGCC
>DHMK01000076.1:98949-114346 GCA_002405755.1 Clostridiales bacterium UBA4644 | reverse complement strand
ATGGACAGGTGCATTTCGCCCCGACCGGCCACGTTGAAGGAATCCGTCCCCTGCTCGGTGACATGGAGGGAAACGTCCTTGAGAAGCTCCTTTTCCAGCCGCTCGCGAAGGTTCCGGGAGGTGACGAACTTGCCCTCCTTGCCCGCGAAGGGGGAATCGTTCACGGCGAAGGTCATTTCGATGGTGGGGTCGGAAATTTTCACGAAGGGCAGCGGCTCCACGCATTCCGGGGCGCACAGGGTGCGGCCGATGGTGATGTCCGCCATACCGGACAGCGCCACGATCTCACCGGCGTGGGCTTCGGGAATGGGGTTCTTGCTCAGGCCGTCGAACTCGTACAGCGCCACGACCTTGCCCTTGGTCTTCACGCTGGCGTCATGGAAGTCGCAGATGGTGACCTCCTGATTGACCTTGATGGTGCCCCGCTCCACACGGCCGACGGCGATACGGCCCACGTAGTCGTTATAGTCGATGGAGGAAACCAGCAGCTGAAGCGGCGCGGTGTCGTCGCCGTCCGGGGCGGGAATGTAGTTGACGATGGTCTCGAACAGAGGGGTCAGGTCGGTGCCGGCCTCGTCGGGGCTGTAGGAAGCGGTGCCCTGACGGCCGGAGCAGAACACGGTGGGGCTGTTGAACTGCTCGTCGGTGGCGTTTAAGTCCAGCAGCAGCTCCAGCACCTCGTCCATGACCTCATGCACCCGGGCGTCGGGCTTGTCGATCTTGTTCACGGCCACGATGACCTTGTGACCCAGCTCCAGCGCCTTCTGCAAAACGAAGCGGGTCTGGGGCATGGGGCCTTCCGCGGCGTCCACCAGCAGAATGACGCCGTTGACCATTTTCAGAATGCGCTCCACCTCGCCGCCGAAGTCGGCATGGCCCGGCGTGTCAACGATGTTGATCTTGACGCCCTTATAGTGAACGGCCGTGTTTTTTGCCAGAATGGTGATGCCTCGCTCCCGCTCCAGGTCGTTGGAGTCCATCACGCGCTCCACCACGGTCTGATTTTCCCGGTAAACGCCGCCCTGCTTCAGCATCTCGTCCACCAGGGTGGTCTTGCCGTGGTCAACGTGGGCGATGATGGCGATATTGCGCAGATCATTGCGGATCATATGTATCAGCCTCCAAATGATAATTTTAAACAATTCATTTTACTATCCTCCGCGAAGAATGTCAAATAAAATCTGAAGCAGGCGGCGATCCTGCCGGGAAAGGACTTGACTTCAGCGCTTTGGTGCGCTATAGTGATAAAATATCAAATCCCTTATGGGGAAAAGGAGATCGGTTTCATGGAGAGAGAGAAATTAAGCTCCCGGCTGGGCTTTATCCTGCTGTCGGCAGGCTGCGCCATCGGCTGCGGAAATGTGTGGAAGTTCCCGTGGATGTGCGGCCAGTCCGGCGGCGGCGGCTTTGTGCTGGTCTATGTGCTCTGCCTGCTGGTGCTGGGCCTGCCCATCATGACCATGGAGTTTGCTGTGGGGCGCGCGTCCCAGGCCAGCCCCATCCGGATGTATCAGAAGCTGGAAAAGCCCGGCCAGAAGTGGCATATCCACGGCTATCTGGCCTTTTTCGCCAATCTGGCCCTGATGGCCTTTTATACCGTGGTCACCGGCTGGATCATCTATTATTTTGTCAAGTTCCTCACGGGGCAGACGGCGGAGCTGGGCTTCGTCACCATGATCACTGACCCGGCGGTCAATGTGACCTATCTGGCGATCACTGTGGCGGTGGCCTTTCTGATCCTGTGCTTCGGCCTGCAGAGCGGGCTGGAGCGGGTGACGAAATATCTCATGACCCTGCTGCTCCTGCTGCTGGCGGTGCTTGCCGTCCACAGCTTTACCCTCTCCGGCGCGGCCGAGGGCCTGAAGTTCTATCTGGTCCCGGATTTTTCCAAGATCAACGGCTCCGTCATCGTCAGCGCCATGAATCAGGCGTTTTTCACCCTTTCGGTGGGCATCGGCTCCATGGCCATCTTCGGCAGCTACATCGGCAAGGAACGGTCGCTGATGGGAGAATCGGTCAATATCATCGTGCTGGACACCTTCGTGGCCATCGTGGCCGGCCTGATCATTTTCCCGGCCTGCTTCACCTACGGCGTGGAGGTCAATGCCGGCCCCAGCCTGCTGTTTGATACCATGGCCACCGTCTTCCGCAACATGGCAGGCGGCCGCTGGTGGGGAACGCTGTTTTTCCTATTTATGGTCTTTGCCGCCATGTCCACCGTGCTGGCCGTTTGCGAAAACATCCTGGCCATGGTCCGGGAGATCACCGGCTGGAAGCGGCCGCTGGGCTGTCTGGTCTGCGGCGTTGGCGTCTTTGCCCTGGCACTGACCACGGCTCTGGGCTACAGCGTCTTCCATTTCCAGCCCTTTGCCGAGGGCAGCGCATGGCTGGATTTCTGGGATTTCATCGTGTCCAGCAACGTTTTGCCCATCGGCTCGCTGTTCTTCGCCCTGTTCTGCTGCAACCGGTTCGGCTGGGGCTGGGATAACTTCCTGGCCGAGGCCAACGCGGGCAAGGGCCTGAAGGTGCAGCACTGGATGAAGCCCCTCTTCCGCTATGTGGTGCCCGCGATCATCCTGTTCCTCTATGTTTACGGGCTGGCCACCTTCCAGTGGAAATAACGGTGCTCCGAAAAGCTTCCCGGACGCTTCGGCGTCCGGGCTTTTTTGTCCGGGCATATTTTTTCTGAAACCGGAGGAAAAGAGATTGCCAGCGCCGGGGATTTTTGCTATGATAAACAGAATGGAGGGATAACGCTATGAACATCTGGAAACGCCTTTTGTGCGCCGCGCTGGCGCTTTGCATTTTCTGCTGCGGCTGCGCCGCAAAAAATAGGGAGGAGGAGCAGCCAAAGCTGCAGGATCCGGATCCCGCCCCCGTGGAGCAGCCGGACCCCGCTCCGGACGAGCCTGTTTTGCCGGAGCCTGAGCCCGAGCCCGAGCCGGAGCCCATTGCCCTGCGGCTCACTGCCGTGGGCGATAACCTGCTCCACAACACCCTTTCCATGGATTCGGAGCAGGACGATGGCAGCTATTGCTTCGACCCCCTTTATGAGCACATCGCCGATATCATCTCCGGCAGCGACATCGCCTTCATCAATCAGGAGGTCATGCTCACCGGACAGGTCAGCGCCTATCCCAATCTGGCAGCCCCGGCGGAGGTGGCCGATGCGCTGATCAAGGTGGGCTTCAATGTGATCAATCTTGCCACCAACCATTCGCTGGACAAGGGCGTCAAGGGGCTGGAGGCCTGTCTGGAAAATGTCCACGCCCGGCCCTTTGAGGCCATTCTGGGGGCCTTCCGCACCGAGGAGGAGGCGGCTCAGCTGTGCATCCTGGAAAAGCAGGGCGTCCGCTTCGGCTTCCTTTCCTATACCTACGGCCTCAACGGCTACCGTCTGCCGGAGGGGGAGGAGTATAGGATCGCCCTCATCGACGAGGATAAGATGCAGCAGGATCTGGCGGCCATCCGTCCCCTGTGCGACTATCTGGTGGTCTCCATGCACTGGGGCAACGAATATCAGCACACGCAGAATCAGTATCAGGAGCAGCTGGCCCAGCTGCTCTGCGACGGCGGGGCCGATCTGATCATCGGGACTCATCCCCATGTGCTGCAGCCGGTGGAATGGATCGAGAGCGACACCGGCCACAAGACCCTCTGCGCCTATTCCCTGGGCAATTTCATCTCCGGTCAGCACAAGCGCCCCACCATGCTGGGGGGCATTCTGGATGTGCGCCTGAAGTTCGACCCGGACGGAACGCTGCTGGAGACCACCTCCGCCGGCGTGATCCCCACGGTGACCTATTACGGCTCCAAGGGCGGCTATACCGTCTATCCGCTGGAGGATTTCACCGAGGAGCAGGCCGCGGCCCACGGGGTGAAGAAATATGAAAAGCCTCTGACGCTGGACTATCTCAACGACCTGAAGGACAAGGTCCTGGGGGACTTTGCCGTCACCTGGGAGAGCCTGCAATGACCGGCTTCTGCGGCTTTACGCCGGAAAACCGCTTTTTTCTGGCCCCCATGGCCGGCGTGACCGACGCGGCCTTTCGGATGATCTGCCGGGAGCAGGGGGCGGCCGTCACCTATACGGAGATGGTCAGCGCAAAGGGCCTGCTCTATGACGACAGGCGGACGGCGGAGCTTCTGATCCATCCGGAGGAAAAGCGGCCCTGCGGCGTGCAGCTTTTTGGCCGGGAGCCGGAGGTCATGGCGGAGGCGGCCCGCAGGACGGCGGCGCTGTGCGCGCCGGATTTTATCGACATCAACATGGGCTGCCCCGTGCCCAAGATCTTCAACAACGGGGAGGGCAGCGCCCTGATGGTCCAGCCGGAGCTGGCGGCGGCCATCGTCTCCGCAATGAAGCGGGCGGTGGATCTGCCCATCACGGTAAAGTTCCGCTCCGGCATCCGGGAGGACAGCAAAAACGCCGTGGACTTTGCCCGGCGGCTGGAGGCGGCGGGGGCCGACGCGCTCTGCATCCACGGCCGAACCCGGACCCAACTCTACGGGGGAAAAAGCGACCGGCGCATCATCGCCGCCGTCAAGGAGGCGGTTTCCGTCCCGGTGATCGCCAGCGGCGATGCCTGGCCTGCGGCGGGCTGTCTTGATCTTCTGGCGGAGACCGGAGCGGACTTCGTCATGATCGCCCGGGGGGCGGAGGGCGACCCCATGATCTTTGCCGACTGCCTTGCCCTCTCCCGGGGGGAGATCCCGCCGGAGCACACGGCGGCGGAGCTTCTTTCGATCCTGCGGCGGCACGCGGCCCTGACCTGCCGCCTGAAGGGGGAGCACCGGGCCATGCCGGAGCTGCGCAAGCATCTGCTCTGGTATCTGGGCCGTCTTTCCGGGGCGAAGCCCTACAAGAACCAAATGGCACAGGTAAACACCCTGGCGGAGCTTTCGGCCATCTGCGACAGGCTGGAGCAGGCCGGGCTGAAGCGGAAGGAGGAAGCCTATGACAGACGAGCAGACGCTGATCCGCCTTGCCAAGGCGGGGGACAGGCCGGCCTTTGAAGCGCTGGTAACAGCCTACGAGACCCGGCTCTATCAGCTGACCTTCCGCTATCTGGGTCACCGGGAGGACGCCATGGACGCCGTTCAGGAGACCTTCCTGCGGGTCTATCGCTTTCTGGGGGGCTTTCAGGAGCAGAGCAGCTTTTCCACCTGGATCTACCGGATCACCGTCAATGTCTGCCGGGATCTTTCCCAGCAGCGGAGCCGCCGGGCGGAGCAGCCGCTGGAGCGGGGGGAGGAGGACGAGCCCTCCCCGGCGGAGACCCTGCCGGATCTGCGCTATGCGCCGGAGGTCCGGCTGGAGCAGCAGGAGCTGCGGCAGGCGATCTTGCAGGGGCTGCGCGCTTTGCCCCGGGCACAGAAGGAGATCCTGCTGCTGCGGGAGGTGCAGGGCCTGAGCTATGAGGAGATCGGCGCGGCCCTCTCCCTGGCGCCGGGGACGGTGCGCTCCCGCATTGCCCGGGCCAGAGAAGCGCTGCGAAAAAAATTGTTACAAAGTGGGAACATTTTCGATTTTTCCCCGTCTAACCATTTGAAAGGGGGGAAGTCGGAATGAACGCTTGTAAAAAAGCGCGGCTGCAGCTGAACCAAAAGCTGGACGGTATGCTGCCGCCGGCGGAGGACGCTGCGCTGCAGGCCCATCTTTCCGCCTGCCCCGCCTGCCGGGCGGCCTGGGAGCAGCTCTGCGTCATGCAGCAATGCCTGCGGGAGCCGGAGCCTGTTCCCGCGGAGCTGCATGCGTCTGTGATGGAGCGGATCGCCCGGGCGCAGCAGGAGCCGGTGCAAAAGACCTCCGTTCGGAGTGGCCCACGGCGAAAAGCATGGATCCCGGCGCTGGCCGGAGCCGCCGCCTGCGGCGTGCTGGTGCTGGGCGCGGTCCGGTTCGGCCTGTTCCGAGGCGCTTCCAGTGCGGAGAATCTTTCCTGGAGTACCGGCATGGCCATGGCCCCCTCCGCCGCCGGCCGGGACGACGATAAGAGCTATTCCGCCGACGCGGACGGACTCTGGACAGACGATGTCTTCGACACCCTTTTGCCGGAGGCGCAGCAGCCGGCGGAGACGCCGGACGAAGAGGCCGCTGCCAACGAAAGCACACAGCAGAAGAGCAGCACGGAGGACCGGGACGCGAATTATCTGGCCCAGGGGCCAAAAGCGGCGCTGCCCCAGTGGATCGCGGCGCTGCTGCAGCCGGCGGAGGAGGGAGAGCACGATGAATGGCTGGCCCTGGAGCCGGAAAAGCTGAAAGCCTTTACAGAAGAGCTTTCCCAATGCGGATTCACCGTTCAGGTTCTGCGGGAGCCGCCGGCGGAGGGCATGGTGAAGATCGTTTTCCTCTGGGACTGAGCGAAGACAGAAAAGGATAAAGCAAGGCGCGTCATCTGCGGATGACGCGCCTTTTTTCTGCCGGCTTTCCCGGCCTTGCGGTCTGTCTCTGCAGCTGCAGGATCTGCAGCAGACCGCTCTTTGTGCTGCGGATCAGGGCCACCATGGCCCCGGTGACGGCCTTCCGGGTAGGCTCGTCCAGATGGCGGACGGAGGTCAGCACCAGCCGGGCCGTGGAAAAGGGGCTTTCGCTGAGCTCGCCCAGGGTCTTGGCGTTGTTCTGGGTGAGGATGGCGTACATGGTGTCGATAAAGGCCTCCCGCTGATGGGCGTCCATGCGGGAGATCCATTCCTTCAGGGTAAAATCAATGAAGCGGCTGCTGCTGGTGACGGTCTCCAGCTGGGAAAACCGGTCCCGCAGGACCTCCCAGGTGTAGACGGAATGCTGCAGGATGCCGTTGGTCTGGGTGCTGTGGACGATGGTATATTTTTCCTCGTGGCCCAGCAGCATGCCCACGATGGAGGACTGGGGCACGAAGGTGCTGATCTTATGGCAGACCCGGCGGTAGCCCTCCGTCTGCAAAACGCTCTCGTCAAAGCCCGGCCCGTCAAAATTGTAGGCCGCAAGGATGCGCTCCTCCAGCGCCGGCGGGCAGAAGGCTGCGGCATAGACCGCCAGATTGCCCCCCTTGGAATGGCCCCCCAGCAGCAGCGGACCCTCCGTCTCCCCGGCAACGGCCTGCAGATAGGCCAGCGCAGAGCGCTGGGCCGGTACGGGGCAGGTGAAGGCCATGTTGAAATCCTCCTTCCAGCCCACCAGCGTGTTATCCGTTCCTCGGAAGGAGAGGTAGGTCCGCCCGTCGCCCAAAGCGACGGAAACGGCGGAAAACTGGGTCTGCGTCTCCGCATCAAACTGCTTTTCGTAATGAAATACCGCCATGTCCTGAAACCGACGGCTCTGTCCCAGCGCCGTCAGCAGGCGGGCGTCGCTCCTGCGCAGCACCTTGCTGGAAAAATCCGCCCGTGCGGAAAGCTCTGCCGCCACCTCCCGCAGCGGGGCCGCCTCCCGGCTGAGGGGGCGGGAGAACAGCTCGAAGGGCAGGTAAGAGAGCCGCGCCAGCAAAATGCCGTCCACGGGATTCAAGGGGGCGACGGAAAGGGGAAGGTCGCCCCGCCAGTCCAGATAATCAAACAGATTTGCCATGAAGACCTCGCTTGCTCCTGTGTAAGAATAATTCTATTATACCAGAAACTCCGGGAAAAGCAAGAAAAGCCCGCTGGGCGCTGCGTGGGCCGGGCACTGGATTGTATACAAAAATACAGAAATTCATGTATTCGCAAAAACCGGTATATTTCGCAGAAACGGCAAAATAACAGTGGTTTTTTCCTTGCTTTTCTCAAAAACCCTTCCTATAATGGAATTATGTCCTTCTATGCATTTTAATACGAAGGAACAACTTGACAGGAGCGTGAAAGGATGGAACTGAAAAAGACGGGTATGGCCGGGACGGTAGAGTCCGGCGATATCCTGGTAGAAGTGGAGCAGATCGGCGCCTCCGGCGTGCAGATCGAGCTGGACAGCACGGTGATGGGCCTTTATGGCCGTCAGATCCGTCAGGTCATCGCCGATACCGTGGCCGAATGCGGCGTGGACGGCGTGAAGGTGACGGCCTCTGACAAGGGCGCGCTGGACTGCACGATCCGCGCCCGGGTGAAGACGGCGATCCTGCGGGCCTGCGACAGCTGTGATTACGGCTGGGCTGTAAAGTAAGGGGGCAGAACGATGCACGAAAAACAGAGACTGCGCCGCACGATGATGTTCATCCCGGGCAACAACCCCGGCATGATGCGCGACGCCCATATTTACGGCTCCGATTCCCTGATGTTCGATCTGGAGGATTCCGTCTCCATGGCGGAGAAGGACGCTGCCCGGATGCTGGTCTATAACGCCCTGAAAACCATCGACTACGGCACCACCGAGCTGGTGGTCCGCATCAATCCCCTGGATACGCCCTATGGCCGGGCGGATATCGAGGCCATGGTCTGCGCCGGCGCCCATGTGCTGCGTATGCCCAAGACGGAGAGCGCCCAGGATATCATCGACTGCGAAAAGGTCATCGAGGAGATGGAGATCAAGCACAACATCCCCGTTGGCACCACGCTGATGATGGCCGCCATCGAGGGCGCCATGGGCGTGATCAACGCCTATTCCATTGCCACCGCCTCCAAGCGCCTGATCGGCATCGCCCTGGGCGCGGAGGATTTCTGCGCCAACATGAAGTGCCAGCGCACCACCACCGGGGCCGAGCTCCAGCTGGCCCGGCAGACCATCGTTCTGGCGGCCCGCGCCGCCGGCATCGACGCGCTGGATACGGTCTATTCCGATGTGAACAACGAGGAGCAGCTGCTCTATGAAGCGCGGCTCATCAAGGATCTGGGCTTCGACGGCAAGTCCGTCATCAATCCCCGGCAGATCGCCCCGGTCCATTCCGTTTTCAACCCCACCCAGAAGGACATCGACAAGGCCAAGCGCATCGTGGCGGCCATCAAGGAGGCCGAGGCCCGCGGCAGCGGCGTCATCAGCCTCAACGGCAAGATGGTGGACAAGCCCGTGGTGATCCGCGCCCAGCGCGTCATCGAGCTGGCCCTGGTCTCCGGCATCATTACCAAAGAGGAGGTTGAAGCGCTGTGAAAAACGCCATCGGACACGAGCTTTGCCCTGAAATGCTGAACAAGCTGGGCCTGGAGGTCCATGGGGCCCCCGCCGTCAAGGACACGGCCACCCTGCAGGAGCGCCTGCAGCACAACGGAAAGCTGATGCCTTCGCTGGAAGACGCCATTCGCGCCGCCGGCCTGAAGGACGGCATGACTATTTCCTTCCATCATCATTTCCGCGACGGCGACTATGTGCTGAACAATGTGGTGGCCACCATCGCCAAAATGGGCTATAAGGACATCACCGTGGCGTCCTCCTCTCTGAGCAACGCCCACGCGCCCCTGGTCCAGTATATCAAAGACGGCACCGTTACCGCCCTGCAGTCCTCCGGCTGCCGCGGCAAGCTGGCCGACGCCATCTCCAAGTGCGAGGTGGATCTGAAGCAGCCGGTGATCTTCCGTTCCCACGGCGGCCGCGCCGCCGCCATCGCCAACGGCACGCTGCATATCGACATCGCCTTTTTGGGCGTGGCCTCCTGCGATGCTCTGGGCAACGCCTCGGGCACCAACGCGGAGGGGACCTCCATGTGCGGCTCTCTGGGCTATGCCCGGGTGGACGCCCGCTATGCGGACAAGGTCGTCCTGCTGACGGAAAAGCTGGCGCCCTATCCCAATCTGCCCGCCTCCATCCCCGCCACCGACGTGGACTATGTGGTGCAGGTAGACGCCATCGGCGACGCCTCCAAGATCTCCTCCGGTGCCACCCGCTATACGAAAAATCCCCGGGATCTGATGATCGCGGAGACCGCCGCCAAGGCCATCATGGCCTCCGGCTATTTTAAGGACGGGTTCTCCATCCAGACCGGCTCCGGCGGCGCGGCCCTGGCCGTGACCCGCTTTATCGAGGGCGAAATGGGCGAAAAGGGCATCACTGCCGACTTCGCCCTGGGCGGCATCACCTCCCAGATCGTCAAGCTCCATGAGCAGGGGCTGGTGAAGAAGGTCTTGGATGTTCAGAGCTTTGACGGCGAGGCCGCCCGCTCCATCCGCGACAACCCCAACCATATCGAGATCGACGGCAACCAGTATGCCAGCCCCTTTAACGAGGGTTCTGCCATCCATCAGCTGGATGTGGTGATCCTCTCCGCACTGGAGATCGACACGCAGTTCAACGTAAACGTGCTCACCGGCTCCGACGGCATCATCCGCGGCGCCATCGGCGGCCATCCCGATACTGCGGCCTGCGCCGCGCTGACCGTCATCGTCTCTCCGCTGATCCGCGGCCGCATCCCCTGCGTGGTGGATCATGTGGGCTGCCTGGTGACGGAGGGCTCCGTGTGCGACGTGCTGGTGACCGATGTGGGCATCGCCGTCAATCCCAACCGCCCCGAGGTGGAGGCCCGTCTGAAGGCCGCCGGCCTGAAGGTCAAGACCATCCAGCAGCTGCGCGACGAGGCCTATGCCGTTGTGGGCAAGCCTGATGCGCTGGCCTTTGGCGACAAGGTGGTGGCTGTGGTCACCGATCCCTGCGGCAAGGCGCTGGATGTCATCTATAATGTGAAGGCGTGATCGAAATCCTTCCGGCCCGAGGCGCGGTCTTCGGGCCGGACCACAGTGAGGGAAACCGTATGAAAAAAGATATCCAGACAACGATGGAGCAGATCCTGGAGAGCCGCGAAAACCGCGCTGCCTTCCAGAAGCTGCTGATAGAGCGGTTTCAGCTTCCGTTGGTTTCCTTTACGGTCATCATGCCCGGCCAGGTGAAGCGCAACCGCGAGGCAGACGCCATTTATCAGGCAGGCGTCATGGCCATCCGCCAGGCGCTTTCCGGCCATATCGTGAACTATTCTCACAAGGATCTGATCACCGGACCGGAAGCATTTTTTTCCGTGGATGAGATGAGCCCGGAGCAGATCAAAAAACAGATGATCCGGATCGAGCAGGATCACTTCCTGGGCCGGCTGATGGATATCGATGTTTTGTCGGCCCCGGGCAAGCCCATCAGCCGCACGCAGCTGGGCGAGCAGCCGCGAAAATGTCTGGTCTGCGACCAGCCGGCAGCGGCCTGCGCCAGAAGCCGTGCTCATTCTTCGAGCGAGCTTCAGGCCCGTGTGAAGGGACTGGTGGAGCAGTGGCTCACGCTTTTCTGTGAACAGCGCTGAGCTTGGCGCGCTGGCCCGCCGGGCGCTGGAGCAGGAGGTCCTGCTCACGCCGAAGCCCGGCCTGGTAGATCGGCGCAACAGCGGCGCACACCGTGACATGACGTTGGAGACCTTTCTCCGCTCCGCAGTGGTGCTGGAGTCCCATTTTGTCCTGCTGGCCCGGGCAGGGGAGACCCAGGCGGAGCTCCCGCCGGCAGAGACCCTGCCCCCGCTGCGGGCGCTTGGCCTTGCGGCGGAAGCGGATATGCTCCGTGCCACCGACGGCGTCAACACCCATAAGGGCGCGCTGTTTTCCATTGGCTTGCTCTGCGCCTGCGCGGGACGGATGACTGCCCTGAAGCAGCCCCTTTCCCCGGAGACTCTGTGCGCGCTGGCGGCAGAGACCGTGGCGGGCATTTCAGCCCGGGAGCTGCGCGGATGCGGCAGCAACGGTCTGCGGGTCCATGCGGCAACGGGAGCCCGGGGCGTCCGCGGCGAAGCGGAAAGCGGCTTTGCCAGCGTACGGCAGCATGCCCTGCCTTATCTTCGGCGGGACAACGGCGACCAAGGCCAGCTGCTGGCGCTGCTGGCGCTGATGCAGCAGGTGGAGGATACCAACGTGCTCCACCGGGCCGGGCCGGAGGGCCTGCGCTGGCTGCAGCGCAGGGCAGGGGAGACGCTGGAGCGCTTTTCTCCCGCCGCGCTGGAGCAGCTGGACGCGGAGTGTATCCGCCGCAATATCAGCCCCGGCGGCTGCGCCGACCTGCTGGCCATCGGCCTGTTTCTGGTGCAGCTGGAACGGGCATGAGCGCCCACGTTTTTCCAAAAAACAAAAATCACGTTCAAATTATAACGAGAAAGAAGGAACCCAACCATGGTAGAGGTCATTAAAAAAGGCGCTTATCTGGTAGACGGCAAGATCGTCTACGCGGATCAGGCCAAATCCGTCTCTGCTCCCGATGAAGCCCGGGAGAAGACCATCGCTTATTCCATCCTCCGCAAGCACGATGTGGGAACCGACCCCAAAAAGATGAAGATCAAGTTCGATGCGCTGATCTCCCACGACATCACCTTCGTGGGCATCATCCAGACCGCCAAGGCTTCCGGCCTGAAGGAGTTTCCCATCCCCTATGCCATGACCAACTGCCACAATTCCCTGTGCGCCGTTGGCGGCACCATCAACGAGGATGACCACGCCTTCGGTCTGTCTGCCGCAAAGAAATACGGCGGCATCTATGTGCCCGCCAATCAGGCCGTTATCCACCAGTATGCCCGTGAGCGTCTGGCCGGCTGTGGCAAGATGGTTCTGGGCTCCGACTCCCACACCCGTTACGGCGCTTACGGCACGCTGGGCGTGGGCGAGGGCGGCGGCGAGCTGGTCAAGCAGCTGCTCTGCAACACCTGGGACATCGCTGCTCCCGAGGTGGTCATGGTCTATCTGGACGGCAAGCCCCGCAAGGGCGTTGGTCCTCAGGACGTTGCCATCGCGCTGGTGGGCGCGACCTTCCCCAACGGCGATGTGAAGAATAAGGTCCTGGAGTTCGTCGGCCCCGGCGTCAAGGAGCTTTCCTGCGACTTCCGCATCGGCGTGGACGTCATGACCACCGAGACCTCCTGCCTGACCTCTGTCTGGGTCACCGACGAAAAGGTCAAGGCCTATTATGAAAACATCGGCCGCCCCGAGGATTATAAGGAGCTGCAGCCTGAAAACGGCGCTTATTACGACAGCATCGTCCACATCGACCTGTCCAAAGTGGAATGTATGATCGCGCTGCCCTTCCATCCCTCCAAGGCGTATACCATCCACGAGCTGCAGAAGGATCCCCATGGCATCTTCGCCAAAACCGAGGAAGACTGCAACAAGCAGCTGGGCGGCAAGGTCAAGATGAACCTGCAGCACACCATCGTGGACGGTAAGGTCACCTGCGACCAGGGCATCATCGTTGGCTGCTCCGGCGGTATGTATGAAAACATCGTGGAGGCTGCCGCCATTCTGAAGGACCAGTCCATCGGAAACGGTTATTTCGACATGAGCGTTTATGCCTCCTCCACGCCCATCAATCTGGCCATCACCAAAAACGGCACTGCCGCCACTCTGATGGAGGCCGGCGCCGTCATGAAGCCCAGCTTCTGCGGCCCCTGCTTTGGCGCTGGCGACACCCCCGCCAACAACGCCCTTTCCATCCGCCATGCCACCCGTAACTTCGCCAATCGCGAAGGCTCCAAGCCCGGCAACGGGCAGATTGCTGCCGTGGCGCTGATGGATGCCCGTTCTATCGCAGCCACCGCCCGCAATGGCGGCGTGCTCACTGCGGCCACCGATATCGACTATGAGGAGCCCACTGCTGAGCAGCTGGAATATCATTACGACGGCTCCGTCTATGCCAAGCGCTGCTACGAGGGCTTTGGCAAGGCCGATCCCACCGCTGAGCTGCGCTACGGCCCCAACATCAAGGATTGGCCCCATATGCCAAAGCTGGAGGACGACCTGCTGGTGAAGCTGTGCGCAGTCATCCATGACCCCGTCACCACCACCGATGAGCTGATTCCCTCCGGTGAGACCTCCTCCTACCGTTCCAACCCCATCGGCCTGTCTGAGTTTGCTCTGAGCCGCCGGGTGCCCGAATATGTGGGCCGCTCCAAGGCGGTCCGCGCCTTGGAGGAAGCCCGCGAGGCCGGCAATGTGCCCGCCGAGGTGACTGAGGTCCTGGCCAAGGTGGGCGGCGATGCGGCCCATACCACCGTCGGCTCCTGCGTCTTCGCCAACAAGCCCGGCGACGGCTCCGCCCGCGAGCAGGCCGCTTCCTGCCAGAAGGTCCTGGGCGGCTTCGCCAACGTGTGCTACGAATACGCCACCAAGCGTTACCGTTCCAACTGCATCAACTGGGGCATCGTTCCCTTCACCATGGACAAGGCGCTTGCCTTTGACTATGAAGACGGCGATTGGCTTTACATCCCCGGCATCCGCAAGGCCATTCTGGACGGCCAGGAGGACATCACCGCCAAGGTCATCACCAAGGACGGCCAGGTCAAGGAGCTGCCCCTCCAGTGCAAGGGCCTCACCGCCGATGAAAAGCTCATCGTCACCGAAGGCTGCCTGATGAATTATTATGCAGCCGGCTACGGCAAATCCTGATCCTTTCGACTGCGAACTGCGGTCATGCGGCAGAACCGGGGCAGCGCCGTACACACGGTACTGTCACTGCCCCGGTTCCTTGCCTGACCTTGTTCTCGCCGATAGGCTGGGTCAGGCGAGCGGCGGGCGCGGTACTGTCACACCGGCTATTCTTTGCCAGCCCGCGGCTTTTGCCGAAATCTCCCGCTGCCCCGGTTCTTTGCCCGACCTTGTTCTCGCCGAAATGCCGGTTCAGGCAGCGTGGCCGGCACGGGCCGCAACACCAATCAACCTTTTTCAATCAAAATCATAAAGGAGCTTCTTACAATGGCTAAAATTCAGATGAAAACGCCGCTGGTCGAGATGGACGGCGACGAGATGACCCGCATCCTCTGGCAGATGATCAAGGACAAGCTGATTACGCCCTATGTGGACCTGAAGACCGAATACTATGACCTGGGCCTGCTGAACCGCAACGCCACGAAGGATCAGGTGACCGTCGATGCCGCCAACGCCAACAAAAAATACGGCGTGGGCGTCAAGTGCGCCACCATCACCCCCAACAAGCAGCGCATGGAGGAATATCCCCAGCTCACCGAGATGTGGAAGAGCCCCAATGGCACCATCCGCTCCATTCTGGACGGCACGGTCTTCCGCACCCCCATCTGCATCCCCGCCATCAAGCCCGTGGTCAAGAACTGGGAGAAGCCCATCACCATCGCCCGTCATGCCTACGGTGATGTATACAAATCTGTGGATATGTATACCACCGAGCCCGGCATCTGCACCATGACCTTCAAGGGCGATGAGACCGGCGAGGAAAAGACGCTGGTGGTCCAGAAGGTCAACGGCCCCGCCGTCTGGCAGGGCGCTCATAATAAGGAAAGCTCCATCCGCTCCTTCGCCCGCTCCTGCTTCCAGTATGCCATCGACACCAAGCAGGATCTGTGGTTCTCCACCAAGGACACCATCGCCAAGATCTACGACGGCGAGTTTAAGAAGGTCTTTGAGGAGGAGTTTGAAAAGGGCGGCTACAAGGAGCAGTTTGAAAAGCTGGGCATCACCTATTTCTACACCCTCATCGACGATGCCGTGGCCCGCGTGATCCGCTCCAAGGGCGGCTATATCTGGGCCTGCAAGAACTACG
>DHMK01000076.1:90827-98886 GCA_002405755.1 Clostridiales bacterium UBA4644 | reverse complement strand
GACGGCGACGTGATGAGCGATATGGTTTCCACGGCCTTCGGCTCTCTGGCCATGATGACCTCCGTGCTGGTCTCTCCCGATGGCAACTACGAGTTTGAAGCTGCCCACGGCACCGTTACCAAGCACTATTACAAGCACCTGAAGGGCGAGAAGACCTCCACCAACTCCATGGCCACCATCTTTGCCTGGTCCGGCGCCTTCAAAAAGCGCGGCGAGCTGGATGAGCTGCCCGAGCTGGTGGCCTTCGGCGAGAAGCTGGAGGAGGCCTGCTTCGATACCCTCAATGCCGGCATCATGACCAAGGACCTGGTGGGTCTGGTGGAGCCGGGCTTCGAAGCCAAGGCCGTCAACTCCGAGGAGTTCCTGGACGCCATCGCAGAGCGTCTGGCTGCCAAGCTGGCCTAAAAGCACAAAAGCAAAAGGGGAAGGACAGCTTTCCCTTCAAGATCCCAAACACAAAGCCCCGGGTGCAGAGCGTACCCGGGGCTTTGTGCGCGGCAAAACAAGCGGATGCCGCCGGCATGGCAGCAAAAAAAGCATCCCTGCAAAAGCCTTGCAGGGATGCTTGAAATAGATAAAAATGCGTTCGGGCGATCAGGCCTTGTGGGTCTCGTTGTACTTCTTGATGCCCAGAGCAAGCAGATCCATGGCGCGCTCCAGCTTGTCCTGCTTCAGGACGTAAGCGATGCGGATCTCGTTCTTGCCCTTGCCGGGAGTGGCGTACATGGGAGCGCCGGGAGCGAACATGACGGTATCGCCATTGTCGTCAAACTCCTCCAGCAGCCACTGCTGGAACTTGTCGGCATCGTCCACGGGCAGCGCGGCCATCAGATAGAAGGCGCCCTTGGGGCAATCGAAGACCACGCCGGGGATCTCCTTCAGCTTGGCAACCACGGTGTCGCGGCGGCGCTTGTATTCGTCACGGACAGCGGCGAAATACTCGGGGCCCACCTGATACAGAGCGGCAGAAGCCACCTGATCCAGGGTCGCGACACACAGACGGCACTGGCAATACTTCATGGCGTGGCCCAGCAGCTCGTGGTTGCGGGTCAGGATGCAGCCGATACGGGCGCCGCAGGCAGAGAAGCGCTTTGAAACGGTGTCGATAACGACCACGTTGTCCGCCGCGTCGGCAAACTCGCCCATGGACTGCAGGGGCTCGCCGCCGTAAACGAACTCACGGTAAGCTTCGTCGCCGATGATAAACAGGTTATGCTCCTTGGCGATGTCGCACATCATGCGCATTTCTTCCGGAGTCAGCACGACGCCGGTGGGGTTGCCGGGGTTGGTGACCATGATGGCGCGGGTGTGCTCGTTGATCTCCGCCTCGACCTTGGCCCGGTCAGCATAGTGATAGCCTTCTTCGGGGCAGGTGGGGATGGGATGGATGGACGCGCCGCAGGTGCGGACCATGGTGTTGTAGTTGGGATAGAAGGGTTCGGGGATAAGGATCTCATCGCCGTCATCCAGGATGCACTGCAGAACGATGGACAGCGCCTCGGAGCCGCCGGTGGTGATCAGGATCTCACTCTTGTCGAAGTGCATATCCAGATCGTCATAATACTTCTGGATGGCGTCGATCAGAACGGACATACCGGGGGAAGCGGCATATTCCAGAACGGGCTGGTTGAACTCCTTGATGGCGTCAAAGAACTGATGGGGCGTTTCCACATCGGGCTGGCCGATGTTCAGATGATAGATCTTCTTGCCCTTGGCCTCAGCAGCCACCGCATAGGGGTGGAACTTCCGCATGGGGGAAAGGCCGCATTTTTCGATCTTGCTGGAGAATTTCATGTTGCAAGCACCTCTCTGTTTTATTTTCGAATCAGATCAATCTACTTTACCTCTTTCATTTTAAGCCAGAACCTGCCGCCTGTCAACAGGTAAACGGAACGAAAACCGGAAGAAAGCATGAAAATGCGGAAAAAAGGCGGTTGTTTACAATTTTGTGATGCAATTCTTTGCTGCTTTGCTTATAATATAGGGCATAAAATCAATAGGATCCGGAAGGGAGACTGTGACCGTTATGGAAAAAACCATTCTGATCGTAGAGGATGACGCCAATATCCGGGAGCTGCTGCATCTTTATCTGGAGCAGGAGGGGTATCATATCGAATCGGCCCAGGACGGGGCCGAGGGCCTGCGGGTGTTTCGCCGGGTGCATCCCGATCTGGTGCTGCTGGACCTGATGATGCCCGTCATGGACGGGACCCAGATGAT
Organism: Clostridiales bacterium UBA4644; assembly: GCA_002405755.1. GTDB lineage: Bacteria > Bacillota > Clostridia > Oscillospirales > Butyricicoccaceae > UBA4644. Next base: position 96,666 of record DHMK01000076.1, on the reverse strand, counting down.
CCGGGAGCTGCGCACCTTTTCTAAGACGCCGGTGATCGTGCTCACCGCCAAGGGCGAGGTGCTGGACAAGGTGACACTGCTGGAGCTTGGCGCAGACGATTATATCACCAAGCCCTTTGAAATGCGGGAGGTCATCGCCCGGGTCCGGGCGGTGCTGCGCCGGATGGACAAGAGCGGCGGAGCCCACAAGCTGGTCTTTGACAACCTGATCATAGACAAGCAGTCCTATAATATTACCGTCAAGGGCCAGAAGCTGGAGATCCCGCCCAAGGAGATCGAGCTTCTGTATTTTCTGGCCAGCTCGCCCAACCGGGTCTTCACCAGGGCGCAGCTGCTGGACGACGTGTGGGGCTTTGATTATTTCGGCGACACCCGCACGGTGGACGTGCATGTAAAGCGCCTGCGGGAAAAGCTTCAGGGCGTTTCCGAGCAGTGGGAGATCAGCACGGTCTGGGGCGTGGGCTATAAGTTTGAGCTGAAGGAGGGCGCCCTCCATCAGGTCCTTTCGGACTGAGCCGGGGAAAGCGAGCGCCTTTTGAACAGCCTTTTTATCCGTAATTTTGTGATCTATGCCCTGGTGATCTGTCTGGGCTTCGGTATTTTGGGCAGCGCCTTTGTTTACCGGGTGAACCGCTTTGCTCTGGAGGAAAAGCAGGCCCAGCTCACCGACGCCGCAGACCGTGCCGTTCAGAGCACCTCCACTTATTTTGAGCTGGAGGGCAGCGACGACTGGAAGGACAAGTTCAACACCAGCTACCGGGTCTCAATGCACATGATCGCCAAGGACTGCGATGGCACCATTCTGGTGGGCGGCCGCGACGGCGACCTGCTGTTTATCGCCACCCGCGACGGCTGCTACAGCCAGCTGGACAACGGTCTTCAGCTGCCGCCTGCCGCGCTGGAGGCCGTTCTGCAGGAGGGAAGCTACACGCAGAGCTCCAATTTCTATGGCTTTCTGGCAGAGGTCAATTATGTCATGGGCCGAACGGTGGAGGATGGGGGAGAAATTCTGGGCGTGGTGTTTACCTGCGTCCCTGCTCAGTCCACCGAGCAGCTGTTTCTGAACCTTTCCCGAGTCTTTATCCTGATGACGCTGATCGTCCTGCTGCTGACGCTGCTGGCCACCATTCTGGTAACGCGCAGCACTGTTCGGCCGCTGAAGGAGATCGCCGCCGCCGCCCGCCGCTTCACTCAGGGGGATTTTTCCGCCCGGGCCAGGCTGCCCCGCCGGCAGGACGAGCTTTATGACATGACCATCAGCTTCAACCGCATGGCGGAGGCCATGCAGAACACGGAGGAGACCCGCCGGGGCCTGATCGCCAGCGTCTCCCACGATCTGCGCACGCCCATGACCACCATCGCCGGCTTTGTGGACGGCATTTTAGACGGCACCATCAAGCCGGAAAAGCAGGAATATTATCTGCGCATCATTTCCGACGAGGTCAAGCGGCTCTCCCGTCTGGCCAACAGCCTGCTCACCATGTCCCGCCTGGAAAGCGGCGGGGAGGACAGGACGGTCTTCGATTCCAGCGAGATGGTCCGCCGGATCATCATCGGCTTTGAGCAGCATCTCAAGGAAAAAAAGATCCAGCTGGAGCTGGACCTGCCGGAGACCCTCACCCTCAAGGCGGAGCACGACAGCTTTTTCCAGGCGGTGTATAACCTGGTGGACAACGCCGTCAAGTTCACGCCTCCCGGCGGCTGTATCACCGTCTATCTGGAGGAGAAAAACGGAAAACTGCAGTTCAACATCGTCAACACCGGCAGCGAGATCCCCAAGGAGATGCAAAAGCATATCTTTGACCGATTTTATAAGGGCGACACCTCCCGCAGCCGAAACAGCACGGGCTCCGGCCTGGGGCTTTACATCACCCGCACGGTGATCCAGCGGCACGGAGGCGACATTTATGTCCGCAGCGGCGAGGGCCGGACGGAGTTTTGCTTCACGGTCCCGCGGAACCTCTGAGGAAAGGAGCGCAGCATGGAGCGCAAGCAGCACGGGGAAGCATCCTACGAGGAGCCCTTTCCCTATAAAACCTATGATGAGATCCAGCTGGAAAAGCTCCGGCGGGTGCGTTTTCGTCAGATCATGGTGGTGGTGACGGGGATCTTTCTGCTGTTCAGCACGGTGATCGTGGGCATCAGCCTGATCTGGCGCAGCACCACTAACCAGTTTCCCACGGGAGAAAGTATCTCTCCCGGCACGACCGGGCAGGAGACGGGAGAAGGCCTGTCTGCAGGCCCCGGTCCCTCCCAGGCGGAGGTCCGCCAGAGCCAGAGCCTGCTGCCGGAAAACGGCAGCATCTATGTAACGGATGTTTCCGGCGCGGTGAAAAAGGCCCGGGCTTTTGTAGCGGGCGTCCGCGCCGAGAATTATTCTACCCGGGAGGGCCACAGCGGCAGCGGCGTGATCCTTTCGGAAAACGGCTATATCCTTACAGGCGGCCGCTTTTTGGAGGGTTGCGACAGCATCACTGTCACCCTGGACGGGGGCGATTCCTATGCGGCCTTTATCGTTGGTAGCGACGAATGCAGCGGCCTTTCCGTCCTGAAGATCGACGCTCACGGCCTGACCGTCCTGAAGCCCGCCGAGCTGAGCGCTGCGGAGCCGGGCCAGGCCGCCATCGCCATGGGCGGAGATACGGCAGAGGGCAAGAGCAGCGTCACCTTTGGCGTCCTTTCCGGCATTAACCGCAGCTTGACCGTAGGCAAAACGCTGCTGGATCTGATCCAGACCGATGCCGATATCAACGCGGGCAACGCCGGCGGCCCCTTGCTCAATCAGCAGGGTCAGGTGTTGGGCATCAATTCCAACTGGATCTCCGTCTATGGGATGGAGCAGCAGGGCTTTGCCATCTGCATCGACGAGGCCCGGGCCATCGCCGCCTCTCTGATCCAGAGCGGGCAGGTGGCGGGCAGGCCCTGCCTTGGCATCACCGGTACAGACACGGCTTCCGCAGCTGCAGGCATGAATCTGCCCCGGGGCATCCTGATCTCCGCCGTGGAGGCAGGCAGCGGCGCCGCCGTGGCGGGACTGAAGGAGGGGGATGTGATCACCGAGCTGGGCGACCGGCCCATTGCCTCCCTGGAGGAGGGCTATCTGGCCCGGGAGCAATACCGGGCTGGGGATTGGATCAAGGTGACCTACAGCCGCGTCGGCGTTCTCAAGACGGTGGATCTGCGGCTGGGCGACCAGCTGGAGACGGAAGAAAGCAATTTCTAAAGCGGAGCTTTTCTTCGGGAGCCGGCGGAAGCGGCATAACGGACGGAATAAAAGCAATTTCCACAAATAACGCCAATTTTTAGGGGGTTGACAAATTGAAGAAAATCCTTTAAAACAAAATGTTATTTTGCCTTATTTTGCTTTTTCTACGGAAATTTACCATTTTTTTGCGGCATTTGCAGAAGGGAAGGAGGGGGTGTGCATGGAGCGAACGGCTGAGCTTTTGGCCTGCATTCAAATGGATCTGGTGTGCATCATCGCGCTGGTCTGTCTGGCATGGAGAGCCTGCGGTGCCAGGATCGACCGCACGCCCCGTAGCAGGCTGTTTGGCAGGGCGCTGTTTTTTGCCATTGGGGCCAACGGACTGCTGATGCTCTGGGATCTCCATGCCGGCGGATATCTCCCTCTGGGACAGGAGCTGGCCTGGCTGGTGAACGCCGGGTATTTTCTGCTTCTGGAGCTTTCAGCCTTCAGCTGGTTTCTCTATGCGGAGGCCGTGGAGAAGAAGAATGTGGGCTGCGGGCGGGGTAGGCTTTTGCTGTTAGGCGCTCCTGTGTGGCTGCTGGCGGTCTCCGGCCTTCACCGGGTGGATCTTTTCTGTGGACGGGGCCGGCGTCTATCACCGGGGCCGCTGCTTTTCCTGCAGCCGCTTTGCTCCTATGGCTACGTGATCAAAAGCCTGCAGGTGGTGCTGCTGCGAAAAAGCCGGGCCAGCCAGCGGGAATATCTGATCATTGCATCCTTTGCGATGCCCGTGCTGATCTGCGGGGTGCTGCAGTATTTTATGCCCCGGCTGTCGCTGGTGTCGGCGGGCATCTCCTTTATGCGGGGCTATCTCAACTCTCTGCAGCTGATGGTCTCTCAGGACCCGCTGACGGGCATCAGCGACCGGCGGCAGCTGCTGCTTTCGCTCCATGCCCGGGCGGATGGCCTGCGGGAGGGAGAACGGCTGTTTTTCTGCTTCTTTGATGTGGACGATTTCAAGGTCATCAACGACCGGTTCGGCCATGCGGCGGGCGACCGGGTGCTCAAGCTGATCGCAGGCGTGCTGCGGACGGTCTGCTGCGAAAACAATGCGGCCTGCGGCCGGTATGGCGGCGATGAGTTTACGGTGGTCTATGCCGCGAGGGACGAGCTGAGCGCGGAGCGCTTCTGCTCCGGCCTGCAGGAGACGCTGACCCAAAGACTGGAGGAAAACGATATGGCCGGCGTGGACCTGAGCTGCGGCATGGTGGAGCTTCGCCAGGGCAGGGAAAGCGTTCAGGAGCTGATCACCCGAGCCGACCGTGCCATGTATCTGGCCAAGGAGCGGAAAAAGGCCGCCCGGTATGCCCGCGCAGGCTGGCAGGAGCAGGCAGACGCCTGAGGGGCGCACAGAGCATACAGCCACTGGCATATCCGATCAGCGATCGGGCATGGCGGTGGTTGTTTTTTGTTTTGAAGCTTGAACCATGCGTTTTCCCGGCAGGAAAGGCGAAGGCGGGAGCCGCTGTCCTGAGAAGAAAATCGATTTTCGTATTGACAAAGGGAAGATTTGCGCTATAATAATTGCGAATGGTTCGCAGATTGGAGAGCGTCCTATGCCTGGCTACAACACAAAGCAGCGCCGGATCCTGCTTGCCTTTTTGGAGCAGCATCCGGATGAACTTTTCTCTGCCCGGCAGATCGCCGATGGGCTGAAAGCGGAGCAGATCAGTCTCAGCGCCGTATATCGGAACCTTGTCCAATTAGAAGCAGACGGCCAGATTCGTCGGTATACGAAAAGCGGGACGCAGGAGACGTTTTTCGAATATATTGCTGCCGAGCACTGCAAGGATGTGCTGCACATGAAATGCGTGAAGTGCGGGCGGACCTTTCACATGACGGAGCAAAGCGCCGTGATGCTGGCAGAGCTTCTGACGCGGAATGAACAATTCAGCCTGGACAGGAACAACACCGTTTTATATGGCGCCTGTTCCCAATGCAAAGGCTCCTGAAAAGAGGTGAGGACAACATGAAAAAGCGTTTCCGTCTTCTGACGGGCTTGCTGGCCGTGGTGCTGGTCCTTGTTATGCTGTCCTCCGCAGGCTACATTGCGGCAGAAGCGGAGCATGACTGCTCTGGTGAGAACTGCGCCATCTGCCATCAGATCAATGCCTGCGAAAACCTGCTCAAGAGCATTGGGCTTGCTGGCTCCGCCGCAGCTATCGCAGCGGCGACCCGATATATTCTGTGCCGGATCATTTCCTCCTGCACAGAGGTTGCCCATACCTTTACGCTGGTTTCTCTCAAGGTCAAGCTTTCGGATTAAATAAAAGCTTTTTACAAGGGCGAAGTCTATCCATCCTCGGATAGACTCTTGCGGCGCTGCCGCTGCCCTTGTATTTTTGCACCCTTTTTCAAGCTCTTATTACGATCCGGAGGTAACGACTCTATGAAAAAAATCACTACGCTGCTGCTTGCGCTTTTGCTGCTGGCTGCCGTTCTTGCCGGCTGCGGAAAGCAGAATACTGACAACAAAACCGATGAAGCCGAAAAGCTTAGCATCGTCACTACGATCTTCCCCGAATATGATTGGGTCAGGGAGATCCTCGGCGATAAGACTGACAACGCCGAGATCACCATGCTGCTGGACAA
>DHMK01000076.1:89848-90762 GCA_002405755.1 Clostridiales bacterium UBA4644 | reverse complement strand
CTGCACAGCTATCAGCCCACGGCAGACGACATCATCAGGATCTCCGATTGCGACCTGTTCGTCTATGTGGGCGGCGAATCCGACGGCTGGGTGGACGATGCTCTGAAAAACGCAACCAACAAGGATATGAAGGTCATCAATTTACTGGATGTCCTTGGCGATTCCGTGAAAACGGAAGAAACCGTTGAAGGCATGCAGGAGGAAGAGCACGACCATGAGCACGAAGAAGGCGAAGAGCACGAACACGAGGAAGAAAAGGACGAGCACGTCTGGCTCTCGCTGAGAAACGCCGAAACGCTGGTGGCTGCGATCTCCAACGCCCTGCAGGAGCTTGACCCTGACAACAAGGACGTTTACGCCGCCAATTCTGATGCTTACATAAAAAAGCTGTCTGCCCTTGACGCAGACTATCAGGCGGCCGTGGACGCTGCAACCTATAAGACCGTTCTGTTTGGTGACCGTTTCCCGTTCCGCTACCTGGTGGACGATTACGGTCTGAGCTACTATGCCGCTTTCGTGGGCTGCTCTGCCGAGACCGAAGCCAGCTTTGAAACGATCTCCTTCCTCGCCGGCAAGGTGGACGAGCTGAAGCTGCCCTGCGTACTGACCATTGAGGGCGCACAGCACAAGATTGCCGAGACCATCGTGCAGAACACCGCCGAGAAGAACCAAAAGGTGTTGACCATGGATTCCATGCAGTCCACCACCTCTAAGGATGTGGCAAACGGCACCACCTACCTCTCCGTGATGGAGAAGAATCTCTCCGTGCTGAAGGAAGCGATAGGTTAAGGAGGCAGGATGATGGCTCAGCTCACTTGTCAAAAGCTCTGCGTCGGCTACGGTGGAAGGTCTGTTCTGCAAGATCTTGATTTTGAAGTCTTTGCAGGCGATTACCTCTGCATCGTAGGGGAAAA
>DHMK01000076.1:88853-89694 GCA_002405755.1 Clostridiales bacterium UBA4644 | reverse complement strand
CTGCCGCAGCAGACTGTTGTCCAGAAGGATTTCCCGGCATCCGTGAGAGAAATCGTTCTCTCCGGGTGCCAGGGGCGCTGCGGCAGCCGACCCTTTTATAACAAAGAAGAAAAACAGCTTGCATCCGATGCCATGGAAAAAATGCAGATCACCCAGCTTGCAAGGCGCTGCTACCGGGAGCTGTCCGGCGGACAGCAGCAGCGGGTCCTGCTTGCCCGCGCCCTGTGCGCTACCCGGAAAATGCTGCTCCTGGACGAGCCTGTTTCCGGGCTTGATCCTAAGGCAACGGCGGAACTGTATGCGATCATCGAAAGGCTCAATAGGGAGGACGGGATCACCGTGATCATGATCTCCCATGATCTTGCTGCCGCAGTGAAATACGCCAGCCATATTCTGCATATTGGCGATACCGTGTTCTTCGGAACAAAGGCAGAGTATCTCCAAAGCCCCCAGGGGCGGCTGTTTGCCGCAGAGAAGGACGGTGACGATCGATGACCGCGATTCTGGAAAAGCTGGCCCTCTATTGGGCCTATCCCTTTGTCCGCTATGCGCTCATCGTCGGCGTGCTGATCGCGCTCTGCTCGTCCCTTTTGGGCGTAACGCTGGTGCTGAAACGGTTTTCCTTCATCGGCGACGGACTTTCCCATGTGGCGTTTGGAGCCATGGCCATCGCCGCCGTGCTGCGGATCACCAACGAAATGCCGCTGGTGATGGTCATTACGGTCATCAGCGCCGTACTGCTTCTGCGCACCGGGCAGAACACGAAAATCAAGGGCGACGCAGCCATTGCCATGATCTCGGTGGGCGCGCTTGCCATTGGGTATCTTCTGATGAACATTTT
>DHMK01000076.1:88626-88805 GCA_002405755.1 Clostridiales bacterium UBA4644 | reverse complement strand
TCCACCTCGTCCAACCTTTCCGGCGATGTGTGCAGTACGCTGTTCGGTTCCACCTCCATCCTGACGCTGTCTCCCGTAGAGGTGTGGCTTTGCGTGGGAATGTCGGTACTGGTCGTGGCGGTGTTCCTGCTGTTTTATAATAAAATTTTTGCCGTAACCTTTGACGAGAACTTTGCAAG
>DHMK01000076.1:81808-88499 GCA_002405755.1 Clostridiales bacterium UBA4644 | reverse complement strand
CTGATCTCCGCGCTGGTGATTTTCCCGGCGCTTTCGGCTATGCGGATGTTTAAGAGCTTTCGCGGCGTGACGGTCTGCGCGGCAGTCCTTTCGGTGTTCTGTGCGCTGATCGGTATTCTGGTATCCATCCTCGCCGGTACGCCGGTAGGCTCCACCATCGTCGCCGCGCAGATCATCGCATTCGGCCTGTCGTGGCTGGCGGGCACAGTGATTGGAGGTGTGAGAAAATGAAAAAGCTGCTTTGCTTAGTGCTGATCGCCCTGACGCTTGTATCCCTTGCCGCCTGCGGAAGTGAGAAAGAGAAAGAGGCTGCCGCAACCGATTTTCAAACGCCGAATTCATCTGCATCACAGAATCAAACGACGGAAAAGGACTCGGAGTCTGCGCCTGCGGCCCTCAAGCCTGCACAAAGCGCAGACGGCATTGATGTTGACCTGACGAAGCTCAGCAGCACCATGGTCTATTCCGAGGTCTACAATATGATGTACTCTCCCGATGACTACATTGGGAAAACCGTTAAAATGAAGGGGCAGTTCGATGTATATCAGGCGGTGGATGAAAACGGCGCGTTTCTTCCCGGCCAGATCTATTTTGCCTGCGTGATAGCGGATGCTACAGCCTGCTGCGCGCAGGGACTGGAGTTTGTCCTTACAGGCGACTATACCTATCCCGATGATTATCCCGAACTTGGAACAGAGATCACGGTGGTTGGCACATTCCAGACCTACGAAGAAAACGGATATCTGTACTGCCAGCTGGTCGATGCGAAGCTGTGGCTGCCGCAATAGCGGCAGGACAAGCAGATCGGGACGAAAAGCAAGGAGAAAATATATGGAAAAGCTTGAACTGTATATCCCAAAGCTGGAGGATCTATGGTTCTATCAACAGATGACGTCCGACCCAGAAACCATGTCTTACAACGCAAATTGGGATGTGGACTACGACGGCTACCATCGGGACACCGGCTGCATACGGAAATGGCGTAAAAATGGCGTAGAGAAACCGGCGATACGCAGCTGCGAAAACTGCCTGCTGCAACATTTGCTCTGATCATCCAAGCGGTCCTGTTTTAGAGCAGGACTGCTTTTTGCATTCTTTGCCGCTTTATTCGCCGAGAACACAGCAGGAATAAACATCTTCTCATCCATTTCTGCCACATATTTGCCTTGCAAAAATGCCTGCTTTACGCTATGATTTTCATGAGGTGATCTTCATGGAACTGCGTGTCCTACGTTATTTTCTCGCTGTGGCGCGGGAGGAAAATATCACAAAAGCGGCGGCGCTGCTTCATGTGACGCAGCCAACCCTTTCCCGCCAGCTTATGCAGTTGGAGGACGAATTGGGTGTAAAGCTCTTCCGCCGCAGTCAGTACCGTGTTGTCCTGACGGATGACGGGATGCTGCTGCGCCGCCGGGCGCAGGAGATCGTTGAGCTGGCGGACAAGGCTCAGCGGGAATTGCAGCATACGGAGGCAGAGTTGACGGGCGAGGTCGCCATCGGCTGCGGCGAATCTGTGGGTATGACCTTTCTTTCGGAGCACATTCGGGAGTTCCGCAGGCTGCACAACCAAGTGCAGTTCCGCATTTACAGTGCCAACGCCGACGACGTCAAGGAGCGCATTGAAAAAGGCTTGCTGGATATGGGGCTTCTGACCGAGCCGGTGGACATTGGCCGATATGCCTTTCTGCGAACGCCGCAAAAGGATCGTTGGGGAGTCCTGCTGCCAAAGGAGCATCCGCTGGCGCAGAAAGCTGTGGTCACACCGAAAGATCTGCTGGGCGTTCCGCTTCTCATCAGCGGTCGCGAGACTGTCCGCAACGAGCTGGCGGGATGGTTTGGCGACGCATACGACAAGATCGAAGTTGCTGCTTCTTATAATCTGATTTTGAACGCCGCCAACATGGTGAAAAACGGCGTAGGTGCGGCGTTCTGCTTTGACCTGGACAATATCTCTGACGCGCTGACCTTTGTGCCGCTTTCGCCCAAGCTGGAGACCGGAACGGTGCTGGCGTGGAAGAAAGACCAGACTTACTCCCCGGCAGCGGATCAGTTTCTCAGCTTTATCAAAAATGCAATTTAAGCATTTATATTTTCTCAAAATAAGTATTCGACATATCAGAAAAAGCGTTATACAATACAGGCATCCAAAGAGGATGTCTGTATTTTTTATGTTCAGGAGTTGATCGGATGACGCAGCAGGAAGCAAGCGAGCGCTACAATATCCCGGTTTCCATTTTACAGGAGTATGAGAGCTGGGGACTGTGCGGCGCAGTCAAAAAAGTGATGGGGGTGTGGCAATACGACGATGAAGATCTGGAGCGACTCAGTACCATTATGACGCTGCACGACATCGGCTTTACTGCCGAAGAAGTAGAAATCTATATGCGTCTGCTTCTGGAGCAGCCGGACAGCGACGAAAGGCGGCTGCGGATGATGGAAGAAAAGCGAAACGAGACCTTGGACGAAATTCACTTTCATGAGCGGCAGCTTCAGCGTCTGGATTATCTGCGCCATGAAATACAAAAAGAAAAAGGAGTGTAACCCTATGAAAAAGCTGTTTTCCCTGTTACTGGCTGCGGCGATGCTGCTGACGCTGGCCGCCTGCGGCACAAAGAACGCTGACGAGCCTTCGACGGATAATTCCGAAAATCCTTTTGTGGCGGGAAGTGTTGACCCTGATGCCGCCGCAGAGACACCTGCCCCAGTGTCGGAGGAAACGCCCAATGAGGAGCCGGAGAGCGAGGGCGGAAAGACCCTGATCGCCTATTTTTCGTGGTCTGGCAATACGGCGAAGCTGGCGCAGATGGTCGCGGATGCGACGGGCGGCGAGCTGTTCGCTGTGGAACCGGAAACGCCGTATTCTGACGATTACAACGCCGTGGTCGATCAGGCTAAGGTGGAGCAGTCTGAAAACACCCGTCCCGCCGTAGCCAATACCGTGGAAAATTGGGAGGACTATGACACCGTTTTTGTGGGCTATCCCAACTGGTGGAACGACGTTCCCATGGTCATGCTGACCTTTCTGGAGTCCTATGACTGGAGCGGCAAGACCGTTGTTCCTTTCTGCACCTCCGGCGGCGGTGGCTTTGGCAACGGCATCAATAGTATCACCGCTGCCGCTTCCGGCGCGTCGGTGCTGGACGGTTTCCATGTCAGCGGTTCCCGTGCGGACGGCGCACAGGATGATGTGACCGCATGGCTGGAAGGCTTGGGGCTGTAACATGAAGCCCAAACAGATCATCCGCATGACGGTGGACCTTGGCATGACCGTCCTGCTCCTGCTGCTGATGGCGTTCATGTTCACCGGGCAAAAGGCCCATGAGTGGCTGGGTGCGGCGGAGCTGGTGCTGTTTGTCGCACACCATGTACTCAATGCCAGATGGCTCAAGAATATTTGGCATGGGAAATACACACCGTTCCGCCTTTTGCAAACCGTGCTGGCGCTGCTGGTTCTGCTGACTATGCTCGGCTCTATGGTCAGCGGCAGCATGATGAGCCGTTACGCCTTCGCATTTCTGGATATTCACGGCGGTATGTCGCTGGCGCGGACAATGCACATGGTATGTGCCTATTGGGGCTTTCTCTTTCTCTCTGCCCACCTCGGCCTGCATTGGAGCATGATGATGGGTACGGCAAGGAAAGCGGCAGGGATCAAGGGATATTCCGTCGTGCGTACCGCAGTCCTGCGTGTTCTTACTTTACTCCTTGCAGGCTTCGGCGTGTATGCCTTTTGGAAAAATCAGATCGCCGACTACCTCTTTTTGAAAAGCCAGTTTGTATTTTTTGACTTCTCCCAGCCGCCCGCGCAGTTCTTTGCGGAGCACCTTGCCATGATGATCCTGTTTGCCGCAGGAAGCTACTACCTGGGCCGCGCGCTTCAAAAACCGAAGAAAAAGGAGGGAAACCTATGAAACAGATCGTTCTGCTTTTGCTGGTATTGGTACTGCTATTTTCCGCGACAGCCTGCAGCACAGCACAGAAAAAGCCGGATGAAGCAATCCCGCCCGCCGAGTTTGAACCCGTTTCACCTGTGGAAGAACCAGAAGAAACACAAACCGTGCAGCCGGAAGAACAGAAAGAATCGGAAGCTGCACCCGCGCAGCCGGACGATGTGCAGGAAGAATCCGAACAGGAGGAACAGCCTATGGATACCGCCAAACGCATCCGTTTCCTTGTGGGTGAAAATGAGATCGTTGTGCGGCTGGAGGATAACCCTGCCGCCGAGTCCCTCTATGAGATGCTGCCCATGGAATTGAACTTTGAGGACTATAACAGCACAGAGAAAATTGCCTATCCTGATGAAACGCTCGCAACAGACGGCGCGCCGGATCGCTGCACCCCGCGGAGAGGTGACCTGTGCTTCTATGCGCCGTGGGGAAACCTGTGCTTTTTCTATCGTGATTTTCGGGAGTCCCCCTCGCTTGTTCCGCTGGGAACGGTAGAATCCGGCGTGGAATATCTGGAAAGCCTGAATACTGTTGCTTCCGTCACAGCCGAAGTGGTAGAATAGAAAGAAAACAGCGGATGCAAACATAACATAAAGCAAAAAGGAGCGCGCAAAGTATGATTTTACAGGAAACCTATACATTATCCAATGGCGTGAAGATCCCCAAGCTGGGACTTGGCACATGGTTCATTCCTGACGCGCAGGCGTCGGAAGCGGTTCGGACTGCCATTTCGCTGGGCTACCGTCATATTGATACCGCGCAGGCGTATGAAAATGAAGCCGGTGTCGGGGAGGGCGTCCGCACCTGCGGCCTGCCCCGCGAGCAGATCTTTGTCACCAGCAAGGTGGCGGCTGAGCATAAGGACTATGATTCTGCCGCCCGTTCCATTGACGAGACGCTGGAAAAGATGGGTCTCGACTATCTGGACATGATGATCATTCACAGTCCCCAGCCGTGGGCGGATTTCCGGGGCGGCGACTACGCAGAGGGCAACCGCGCGGCATGGCGGGCGTTGGAGGACACCTACACCGCCGGAAAGCTCCGGGCTATCGGTGTATCCAACTTTCGCAAGCCGGATCTTGACAACATTCTGTCGGATTGCCGCGTGAGGCCCATGGTCGATCAGATCCTGCTGCATATCAGCAATACGGATCTGGGACTACTGGACACCTGCACGACGCAGGACATTTTGGTGGAAGCTTATTCTCCTATTGCCCACGGCGAGGCTTTGAAGAATCCGATGATCGTGGAGATGGCCGCAAGATACGGCGTATCTGCCGCGCAGCTGTGCATCCGCTATGTGCTGGAGCTGGGCGCGGTGGCTCTGCCTAAAACGGCTGATCCTGAACACATGAAAGCCAATGCGACAGTGGATTTCACCATCACGCCGGATGACATGGAGCTGCTGAAACAGACCGCGCCTATCAAGGACTATGGTGAATTCAGCTTTTTCCCGGTATTCAGTGGTAAGTAAGGGGAGGATAATGGGATGAAATGTACAGACTATGCGAAGCAGACTGTGCAGATGCTGTATGGAGCAGCGTCTGCATCGATCCATGAAACAGACCCGGAATTTTTCGCGATCAAGGAGCGGCTGATCTATGGCGAGGTCTACGCTGAGGAAAAGCTCTCCGCCAAGCTGCGTGAGCTGGTCATTTTAGTCGTTGCCACCACAAACCAGACCGTGAACGAGGTCAAGCGCCACACCGCCGCCGCCCTCGCTGTGGGGGTAAAGCCGGAGGAGATCCGCGAGGCGGTCTACCATTGTGCCCCCTACATCGGTCTTGGCAAAGCGGAGAACGCCGTGAACGCGGTCAATGAAGTCTTTGCGGAAAAAGGCGTTGCTCTGCCTTTGGAGAGCGGCCAGACCGTCACGGAGGAAAGCAGACTGCCTGATGGCATCGCCGCGCAAAAGTCCATTTTCGGGGAGCATATCGACGCCATGCGCGCCGCAGCGCCGGAAAACCAGAAGAACATTCAGGATTATCTCTCCGCCTACTGCTTCGGTGACTTCTATACCCGCAGGTTCCTGACCATCCCGGAGCGGGAGCTGCTGACCTTCGCCATTCTGGCCGCGCAGGGCGGCTGCGAGCCGCAGGTCAAAGCTCATGTGGGCGGCAACGCCGCTGTGGGCAACAGCAAGGAAACTCTATTGGCGACGCTGACGGTGTGCTTACCCTACATCGGATTTCCCCGTACCCTGAACGCACTGGGCTGTGTGAATGAAGTCCTGCCGGAAGTAAAAGCGTAACGGTTAAAGGAGTGCAGTATGAAAACAATGGACAAAACGACATTTGAACAGCAGGACGCCTTCGGCATCGGCGCACCCAACGAGGCGTATGCCCGGTATTTTATCGGCCAGTCCTATCTGAAGCCCCTGACGCAGCCGGGTGCGTCCTCCGTATTTCTGGCCAATGTGACCTTTGAGCCTGGCTGCCGGAACAACTGGCACATCCACCACGCTACCAAGGGCGGCGGCCAGCTGCTGATCTGCACTGCCGGAGAGGGCTGGTATCAGGAAGCGGGCAAGGATGCCGTCAGCCTGACGCCCGGCACGGTCATCACTATCCCGCCGGAGGTGAAGCATTGGCACGGAGCCAAGGCCGATTCCTGGTTCAGCCACATCGCAGTGGAGGTGCCCGGTGAGAACACCGGCAACGAGTGGTGCGAGCCGGTCACAGACGAGGAATACGCCAAGCTGAAATAAATACAAGGGAGGACAAGAACATGAAAGCATTAGTCGC
>DHMK01000076.1:63863-81751 GCA_002405755.1 Clostridiales bacterium UBA4644 | reverse complement strand
CAGACCGCCAAGCTGGCCAAGACCATCGCCGGTGTCACCGGCGGCGACCTCTTTGAGATCACACCGGAGACGCCCTACACCGCCGCCGATCTGGACTGGATGGACAAGAAGAGCCGCAGCACCGTCGAGATGAACGACCCCAAGAGCCGCCCCGCTGTCGCGGGCAAGGTGACGGACATGACGCAGTATGACACGGTGTTCGTGGGCTTCCCCATCTGGTGGTATCAGGCGCCGCATATCATCGAAACCTTTCTGGAAAGCTATGACTTTGCAGGGAAAGCGGTGATCCCCTTCGCCACCTCCGGCGGCAGCGGCATGGGCGGTGAGGACATTTTGAAGGCCGCGTGCTCCAAGGAGACGAAGTGGCTCCCCGGCAAACGCCTGAGCAGCCGGGAAAGCGCCGCTTCCGTGCAGAAATGGATCGAAAGTCTGCACATCTGAAAAGGAGCTGCTGAATATGGAGTACACGAAATTAGGGTAAACCGACATGGAAATTTCCAAGGTCTGCGTTAGGCTGCATGAGCTTCGGCAAGGCAGGCACTATGCACGATTGGACGCTGGACGAAGCGTCCACCGAGGAGGTGGTGAAACACGCCCTCGACCTCGGCATCAACTTTTTTGACACCGCCAGCGGCTATTCCGCCGGAACCGGTGAGGAATACTTGGGCAAAGCCCTCAAAACGAATGTTAGCCGCGACAAAGTCGTAATCGCGTCCCGGGTCTACTTCAATCCCAGTCGGCTCTCCCGTGAAGCCATCCACCGGGAGATCGACAGCTCGCTCAAGCGGCTGGGGACGGACTATCTCGACCTTTATATCATCCGCCGCTTTGACTATGAAACGCCTATTGAGGAGACCATGGAGGCGCTGAATGATCTGGTCAAGGCGGGCAAATCTGCTTTACCGGGAGGACGAGCGGGAACTCATTCCGATTTGCAAGCAAATGGGGGTATCGCTCATGCCCTACAGCCCGCTGGCGGCGGGGCACCTGACCCGACCACCTGGAACACGGACACGCTCCGCAGCAGGGCATCACGCTGCTGGACGAGAAAAAGTAGTGGCTCTGCGAGATTCGGCAGTATATATTTTTGCGATTAAGGGAAGGGCCTCCTTAATCAAAAATCGCCGCGTGTACGGACAGCGGCTGTGCTTGCTATTCTCTCAAATCTCAGTTTTCTCCATCCCCACACCGCTCTTTCTCTTCGCCGAAACGTGTATTTGCCGGGCTTTACAAGCAGGTCGAGGTGGATGGTGTAGACGGACTACGATCCAAAGGAAACAGAGGATTTACCGGAATAATTGTTGTAAATCTGAGCGCTTGTCGTAGAGACAAGCGCTTCTTTTTTG
The DNA here is from genome assembly GCA_002405755.1 of Clostridiales bacterium UBA4644. GTDB lineage: Bacteria > Bacillota > Clostridia > Oscillospirales > Butyricicoccaceae > UBA4644. The sequence continues at coordinate 80,405 of DHMK01000076.1, read as the reverse complement.
CCCTCGTTGCGACAAAATCGTGACACTCAGCATCATCGTGTCCGCTGGAAAGTGAAAGGCAAGCTGAACTGCTCCAAACCGTCCTTCAAACAAAGCTTTTCAAAATTGAAAGGAGAACCACTATGATCACTTATTACAACCACACTCACATGATCGCTGTACCCACGGAACTGCTGCAAGACATGAACCTTTCTATCGAGGCAAGGGGCTTCGCTGCCATCCTCTACGCCATTGGCGATGAAGGCGTTGAGCTGGCTTGCCAGCTCAACATGCCGGAGGAAAGAATTCTCGATGTCCTCAAAGAACTTGACAACACGAATTACCTGCAAATCCGGAAGGAAGACGACGATGCGTTCTGTCTGGAATTGATGGAGAGATAAACCATGCCGGACCCCACGCGACCCATCCGAAAGAAAATCTGCCTGAGCGAGCAGGAGCTGAATGCCGACGTTGCCGAGCTGAAAGCGCGGTAAGCCGAGATATGGGAGCTGCTGAAAGAGAAGCGGGAGGAGGAACTGTGACCGCAGTTGGGTTTTCCGTCACCGGTTTTCAGACGGTGGACAAGCTGATGCTCCGGAGCGTTCCATGGCTGGATGATGGGATACTATGCGCTGCTGCCAGACAGAGCAGTATCTTCCGGCAGAACGGCTATGTTGAGCCGGACGGCACCATTTGAGCCAGCAAACAGTCTCCCGCAGCCTGATCTGTCGCTGGTTTCCCCATGCCGTGCTGCCGGAGCAGCCGAAGCTGGAACGGGCCATTCTCAACCCGAAAAAGCTGCACTGCTGCGCGATCTGCGGCAAGGGCTTCCTTGCCACAAACGCACTCTCGATTTGGCTACATATCCATCATGAAAGGAGACCTTCCATGACCAATACGTCTGTCGTTCAGCCAAAAGCTTGTTATCTAACGGCAAAAGATTATTTGCAAAAACAGCTTGAGGGGAAAGAGCTTATCTGTTATAATTATGTTCATTGCAAGATCATCCTTAACCGGATGGAAGCAACCTATGCAGGTTCTACTTCTCACCAGAGAGGAACAGCAGAAGTTTCTTGAAGCGGCGCGGCGTTCCCACAACTACAATCAATACGCGCTGATCCTTGAAACCGGCCTGCGTACCGGCGAGATGATCGGTAGATATGTCCATGTCACATCTGAATCCTTGGATCAGGCTGTGCGGTTATTTGAATCAAACAGGGTTTCCGATATAAAAGTCCTTGCGGAAATGGCGTAAAATGGCGTAAACCAAAAACGCCGGATCGCGGAAACCCTTGATAAATCAAGACTTTTTAAGGAGATGCAGAGATATATGAAATTAGGTATCGTAGGTCTGCCCAACGTGGGCAAGAGCACCTTATTCAACGCCATCACCCGGGCGGGGGCGGAAAGCGCCAATTACCCCTTCTGCACCATCGAGCCCAACGTGGGCGTGGTCACTGTGCCGGACAGCCGGCTGGACTATCTGGCGGAGCTTTATCACCCCAAGAAATACACCCCCGCCGTCATCGAGTTCGTGGACATCGCCGGTCTGGTGAAGGGCGCGTCCAAGGGCGCGGGCCTGGGCAATCAGTTTTTGGGGAACATCCGCAATACCGACGCCATCGTCCATGTGGTCCGCTGCTTTGACGACGACAACATCATGCATGTGGTGGAGGATGCCTCCAAGGCCGCCCCAGTGGATCCGGCGGGGGATATCGAGTGTATCAATCTGGAGCTGGTGCTGGCGGATTCCGAGATGGTGGAGCGCCGCATCGACCGGGCGAAGAAAAACGCCAAGGGCGGCGACAAGAAATTCCTACATGAGGCGGAGGTCTTGGAGGGGCTTCTGGCCCACCTGGATCAAGGCAAGCCGGCACGGACCTATCAATGCGAGCCGGACGAGCTGGCGCTGATCCGGCAGTCGGATCTGCTGAGCCTGAAGCCGGTGATCTACGCCGCCAATATGGACGAGGCGGGGGCGGCCGCGCCGGAGGACAACGCCTATTTCCGCACGGTCCAGCAGCTGGCCGCCGCCGAGGGGAGCCAGGTCCTTCCAATCTGCGCCAAAACGGAGCAGGAGATCGCGGAGCTGCCCCCGGAGGATCAGGCCATGTTTCTGGAGGAGCTGGGCATGGCCCAGTCCGGGCTGGACCGGCTGATCCAGTGCTCCTACACGCTTTTGGGGCTGATCTCCTTCCTGACGGCGGGGAGCGATGAGGTCCGGGCCTGGACCATCACCCGGGGCACCCGCGCCCCGCAGGCCGCCGGAAAGATCCACACGGACTTTGAGCGGGGCTTTATCCGGGCGGAGGTCATCGCCTTTGACGATCTGAAGGCCCTTGGGACCATGGCCGCCGCAAAGGAAAAGGGCAAGATCCGCAGCGAAGGCAAAGAATATGTGATGAAGGACGGCGACATCGTCAATTTCCTCTTTAATGTTTGATCCGGTTTGATCAAAAAGCGCATAGGATCGCCCTTTCCGGGAAACACTCCCTGTGAAAGGGTGATCTTTTTATGCGCAGGACCTGGCCCGCCGTGCTGGCCTGCAGCCTTGCGCTGCTGCTGGCCATGGGCTTTTTGTTTTTTACCGTGGCGGGGCCGGTCTATCTCTCCGCGTGGTGCCGCAGGGCGGCGGAGCAGACGGGGCCAAAATGGGGAGAACGGCTCTATGGGCTGGCGCTGCAGGCCGACCCCGGCGACGATCAGGCCCGCCTTGCTTTGGCTGAGCTTTACTGCAGCGGGCAAAAGGTCGAGCAGGCGGAAACGCTTTTGCAGAAGGGCATCCGCGGCGGAAGGGCCGGGGCGGCGGTCTATCTGCGCCTGGCGGCGCTTTATACCGAAGCGGGGCGCATCCCGGAGGCCTGCGCTCTGCTGGAGCAGGCGGAGGGAGCCTATCTTGTGCGAAAGCTGCGGCAGAGCCGCCCGGAAGCGCCTTCGCTGCCGGAGGAAACAACGCTGCAGGAGGAGGAGACCCTCGCCCTGCCCCCTTCGGAAAACGCCCTCTGGTACTCTCTGGACGGCGAAACCTGGGAGCGCTACCTGCAGCCGCTGGTCCTGTCCGCCGGGACGCATACCCTCTTGCTGGCGGCGGTCTCGCCGGAGGGCGTCCCCTCGGAGGTGCGGCAGCTGGCCTGCACGGTGGAGCGGCCCCAGGCCGCCGGATGGACCAGCCGGCTGTTTCGCTGTCCCTATTGCGACCGGTATTTTTCCGTAGTGCGGCCATAGAGAACAAAAAGGCGTCCCCAAACGGCGGGGACGCCTTGCTTTATCATAATTGTAATGGGGAATGACTTTACAGCGTTTCCAGCCGCTTTTCCACGGCGGCCAGCAGGGCGCAGGTGCAGAAGACCTCTGCCGCGGCCCTCAACTCGTCCACCGGGGGCAGGGAGGGGGCGATGCGGAGATTGCTGTCCTGGGGGTCGATGCCGTAGGGAAAGGTGGCCCCCGCTCCGGTCATGACAACGCCGGCATCCTTGCAGAGGGCGTTGATCCGTCTGGCGCAGCCGGGCATGGCGTCGAAGCTGATGAAATAGCCGCCGTTGGGGCTGTGCCAGCAGCCGGCCCCGGTGCCGCCCAGACGCTCCTCCAGCAGGGAGAGCACCAGGTCGAACTTTGGCTTGAGAATGGCGGCGTGCTTTTCCATGTGGGCCTCGATACCCGCCAGATCCTTAAAATAGCGCACATGACGCAGCTGATTGATCTTGTCCGGGCCGATGGCCTGCACGCCCATGAGCTTCTTCGTCCAGGCGATGTTGGCTTCGGAAGCGGCCATGGCCGCCACGCCCGCGCCGGGATAGGTGATCTTGGAGGTGGAGCAGTATTCCAGGAAGCGATCCTCCGTGCCATAGTCTCGGGCGGCTTCAAACACATTTAAAAGCCGGTCGTGCCGGGAGGAGAGATGGTGAACGATATAGGCGTTGTCCCAGAAGATGCGGAAATCCGGCGCGGCGGTCTTCATGGCGGCGAAGCGGCGCACCACAGCATCGGAATAGGTCTTGCCCTCCGGGTTGCTGTATTTTGGGACGCACCAGACGCCCTTGACGGAGGGATCTGAGCCGGCCAGCTGCTCGAGCTTGTCCATGTCCGGGCCGTCCTCCAGCATGGGGATGGGGATCATCTCAAAGCCAAGCTGCTGGGTGATGGCAAAATGCCGGTCGTAGCCCGGAACGGGGCAGAGCCACCGGACCGTTTCCAGCTGGCTCCAGGGAGCAAAGCCCGGCGCGCCGAACACATAGAGCCGCAGCATGGTATCATACATCATGGTCAAGCTGGCGTTGCCCCCGGCGATGACCTGGCTCTCCGGGACCTCCATCAGCTGGGCAAAGAGCGCCCGGCAGGAGCGCAGCCCGTCCAGGCCGCCGTAGTTGCGGGTGTCAACGGCGCCGTCCTGGGTGTCTTCGTTGCGGCGAAGAACGGTGAGTATAGGCTCGCACAGATCCAGCTGTTCCCGGCAGGGCTTGCCCCGGGACATATCCAGCTTGAGTTTTTTCGCCCGGCAGGAATCATATTCCGCCTGGAGCTGCTGGCGGTACTGCAAAAGCGCCGCCCGGTCTGCTGTCAAAATGTTCATAAGTTATTCTCCTTTTCTCCGTAAAGGGCAGCGCCGATGGCCGTGGAATATTCCGAGCGCTGCGGTACGATATAATGGACGTTGTAAAGCTCCTCCAGATCCCGGATCACCGTCTTTGCGGCCTCGATGCGGGTGAGAGAGCCGGTGAGGACGATCTGATCCGTGCCGTGGCCCTTGGCGGCCATCATGGCGATGATGCCCACCGTCTGGAAGACCATGTTGACCACGCCCATGGCCAGATCGGCATCGCAGGCATCGTCGGTGATCTTGCCGAAGTTGGCGGCGGTGGTGCGGTTGTTCATGTTGGCCAGCTGATCCCGGGTGATGTCGCCCACGGTCAGGTCGATGTGGCTCACATCTCCCTGGATAGCCAGCTCGGAAATGTGGGAAAAGCTGCTGCTGCCGATGAGCTTGCTGCAAAGGCCCACCATGGTCCCGCCGCCCACGCCGCTGCCGCCGATGTAGCAGATCTGGTCGCCGTTGACGCTGGAAAGGGAGGTGCCCGTGCCCATGCTCACAACGATGCAGTGGTCCAAGCCGGAGATAAATCTGCCGCCCAGACCGATGGCCTGAAACTCATCCACCTTGCGGATGGGAATGCCGTAAAGATCCTCCTTCAAGAAGGAGGATCCCACCCCCGTGACCATGACCTTATCGATCTCTGGGAGCTTCAGTCCCTGATCGTCCAGAAAATGGCCGAAGGCCCCGTAGGCCGAGGTGAGGGGATCAGAGGCGCGGACCCGGTCAGAGCCTAAAATTGCACCGTCCTTCAGGCCCACGATCTTGGTGGTGCTGCCGCCGATGTCGATGCCGATGATATAGCCCATAAGCAAAAGATCTCCTTACGCAGTAAGCTGTGGAAGAGGGATAGGCCCCGCTCCCGCAGAGATAAAACGCCTGTTTAGAACTCCGCCGAGCCCACCGTCCGGGGGAAGGGGAGCACATCGCGGATGTTGGCCGCGCCGGTGAGATACATGATCAGGCGCTCGAAGCCAAGACCGAAGCCGGCGTGGCGGGTGCCGCCATATTTCCGCAGCTCCAGATACCACCAGTAGTTGTCCCGGTCCATGCCGGCGCCTTCAATGATCTGCTCCAAAAGCTCCAGCCGCTCCTCCCGCTGGCTGCCGCCGCAGAGCTCACCGATGCCGGGGACCAGCAGGTCCGCCGCGGCAACGGTCTTTCCGTCATCGTTGCGGCGCATATAAAAGGCCTTGATCTCCTTGGGATAATCCGTCACGAAGACGGGCTTTTTGAAGATTTCCTCCGTCAGGTAGCGCTCGTGCTCCGACTGCAGGTCGCAGCCCCAATACACCGGGAACTGGAACTGGTCTTTGTGCTGCTCCAGCAGGGCTATGGCCTCGGTGTAGGTGATGCGGCCGAAGGCCTCCTCAAAGGCCACCGCATGGAGCCGCTCCAGCAGGCCGTTGTCCAGAAAATGGTTGCAGAAGGCCAGCTCATCGGGGCAGGTCTCCAAAACGGAGCGGATAACGAACTTGATCATATCCTCCTGCAGGTCCATATCGTCCTTCAAGTCGGCGAAGGCGATCTCCGGCTCGATCATCCAGAACTCCGCCGCGTGACGGGCGGTGTTGGAGCGCTCTGCCCGGAAGGTGGGGCCGAAGGTATAGATCTTCGCAAAGGCCTGGGCGAAGATCTCGCCCTCCAGCTGGCCGGAGACGGTCAGGTTGGCGCACTTGCCGAAGAAATCCTTGGAATAATCCGGCTGGTTCTGCTCGTTGCGGGGAACTTCATTCAGATCCAGCGTGGTCACCTGGAACATCTCGCCTGCGCCCTCGGCATCGCTGGCGGTGATCAGCGGGGTGTGGACATAGAGAAAGCCCCGCTGCTGGAAAAACTGGTGGATGGCAAAGGCCGCCGCGGAGCGCACCCGGAAGATGGCGTGGAAGGTGTTGGTGCGGGGACGGAGGTGCTGGATGGTGCGGAGATATTCCAGCGTGTGACGCTTTTTTTGCAGGGGATAATCCGGCGGGCAGGCGCCCTCCAGCGCCAGCGTCTCCGCCTGAAGCTCCACTGGCTGCTTGGGGTTGGGGGAAGCGGCCACCCTGCCGGTGACGATGATGGCGCAGCCCACGTTGAGCTTGGCCGCGGCGGCGTAGTTTTCGTTTTGCGCATCGTAGACCACCTGCAGATTGGAGACCACGGAGCCGTCGTTCAGCTCCACAAAGGCGCAGGCCTTTACATCCCTTGCCGTGCGGACCCAGCCCTTCAGGGTCACTTCTTTTCCGATATATTCCTGCGGCGCGTGCAGGATGGCTCTGACAGTTGCGATCTCAGTCATACTTCATTTCCTTCCGTCTTACTTATATTATAGGGGCGGCCGGCGAGGCTCAAAGCATCTCGCGGATGGCCCGGGAGATCTGATCCGGACAGGAGGTATTCTTCAGGCCGCAGCGGATCCCTGCCAGAGTATCGGCTGCCTGAGCCGCATCGCGCCCGATGATCAGCGCGCGAATTCCCTGAAGGTTGCCGTTGCAGCCGCCCTCGATCACAATGTCCTCTACGATACCGTCCGTGATCGTGATCTCATATCGCCGGGAGCAGACCCCCTGAGGATAAAAAATAGCTTTTTTCGTCATGATGATGCTCTCCTTTTCATGATCCGATACGCTTTTAATTTAGCATAGTTTTGCCGGTTTGTCTATGGGTTTGTCCGATTTTCGCCGGGTCGGAGGGGAATTTTGCAGCGCATGCCGAAAAAACCGGAAAATCGGCGGGGGTTTGTTCAAAAACCGCAGTTGACAGGGGCCGCCGGATGTTTTATGATAAAATCAGACGAAAATCAGCGGCGCGCCGCGCCGGAGCAAGGAGAAACGCCCATGAGAGAACAGGATCTATTGAATCAGATCATCGACAGCTGCGACGATGCCCTGCGGGATGTGTTTCTCCGCCGGATGGAGATCGCCGTCAAGCTCACCGATGCCCAGAAGGGCGGAACGGATATTTATGATCCCCGGCGGGAGGATATGGTGCTGCGCCATGTGACGGCGGGGCTTTCCCCGGAGCTGAGCACCCGGGCTAATTCCCTCTGGCGCTCCCTGATGCGCATGAGCCGGGGCCGGCAGTATCGCTATGTGGTCACCCACGATCCGGCGCTGAAGCTGCCCCACGAGCAGGATATTCTGGAGACCGTCCCCCGGGACGGCATCGTCCTCTGCCCGGTCGACATGGCGCGGGACATCTCCGCTGCCCTGGGAATGGAGGTCTCCCCCTGTCATTCTATTGCCGCCGCCATCGAGGCTCTGCTGGAGGGAAAGGGAGACTTTGCCGGCCTGATCGTCGACAGCTATTATGACACGGAATGGCTCTACAGCATGATCTACCGCCAGCCCATCTATATCAATTCCTTCATTCCCCTGCCCGATGGGCGGATGCTGGCGCTGTTTTCCAAGCATCTTTATTCCGGTGTGACCAACAGCATCGTCAGCGTGGCCTTTTCCATCCGCATGGAGCAGTATGGCGACCTTTCCCAGACGCTGGCCGTCTTTGCAGAAGCGAAGCTCAATGTGGAATATTTCCGGGTCAAGACCGTAGACATCGACCAGGACGACAGCCAGCGCATCAACATCGTCTTTGCGGAGCTTTCCGGCTCGCTGACCTCTGCGGATTCCCGGGCCGCCTTTCTTCAGCTGCAGCAGGAGCTGCAGGTCTTCCGCGTCATCGGCTACCGGGAGAGCTATTGAGCGGCAGGTCACAAAAAAGAAGCGTCAAGCCCTCCGGCATGCCCTGTGCATGCCGGTTTTTTGTGCGCCGGGAGAAAAAGTGCCGGCGCGGCGCGGGCTTCCGTTGACAAGCGGCGGCAGGCGCGCTATGATAGATTTGATAACAGAAAAAGGAGGGCCGCGCCATGAAAAAGCTTTTCCCCATTTGTCTGCTGCTTTTGCTTCTGCTGCCCATGACGGCCAACGCCATGGACTTCACCCCGGAGGAGGGGGCCAACACCCTTTATGAGCTGGGACTTTTCCAGGGAAAGGAGACTACGGCCAACGGCCGCCCCGTCTATGCCCTAAACGACACGCCCACCCGGACCGAGGCCGTTACCATGCTGGTGCGCCTCTTAGGCCGGGAGCAGGAGGCCATGGCCGGAAAGTGGGACCTGCCTTTTACCGATGTGCCCGAATGGGCGCGACCCTATGTGGGCTATGCCTATGCAAACGGGCTGACCAAGGGCATCAGCGCCGACTGTTTCGGCAGCGGACAGGCCGCCACGGCGGATCAGTATATGACTTTCCTGCTGCGGGCGCTGGGCTATTCCTCCGAGACGGATTTCGCCTGGAACACCGCCGCAGACTATGGTGCAGGCCTTGGCCTGAAGATCGCCGACCGGAAAAGCTTCACCCGGGGACAGGTGGCCGCCGTCTCTGCCGCCGCGCTGGCCCAGAAGCAGAAGGGCGACTCCCGGACGCTGGCGGCCCTGCTGGTGGAAAACGGTGCAATTGACGGCAGTCTTGCGGCGGAATATGGCTTTCTGATCCCGGGCGTCCCGCTGGCGGGCGGCAATCGCTGGACCATTCAGAATGCCGCGGGCCAGTATCTTGCCCCGGCGGGCCGGAAGCTGACCCTCAGCGACAGGCCCTTTTCCTGGCAGTCGGTCCGGGGACCGGAGGGCGCGCTGATCCTGCGGGCCGGCGGGGAAGACGCGCTGCGGCTGGATGTGGAAAACGCCTGGTTTTCCGCGGGGAATACCGTCTCCCTCTGTGAAGATACCGGCTCCGACGCCCAGTTCTGGACCCTTTCGCTCAAGGAGGACGGCAGCTGGCAGCTGCTCTGCGCCACTCATCCGGAGCTTGGCCTTTCCGAGGGCTTCCAGCTCTGCAAAAGCAGCCAGGCTGCCGCATGGCAGGTGCAGTGCGTGGGGACGGACCGGGCCAAATATTTCGAGACCGCCAGCGCCAACGGCGTTGTGACCCTGCAGGCGGAATACCGGGTGCTGGACCTGATCTCCCGGCAGCGGCTGCAGAAGCTGGCCGACGACCTGTCCACCGCCTATGGGGACTATGCGGAGCTCACCGGCTGGAAGCCCTATGAGCGGGTTTATTATAATATGTATGAGACCATCCCGGAGGGCTATTGGGGCTATGCCACCAATACCGACACCCTCCACATCGACCGGGACTGCATCTATGCGGACCTGCGCGACAATTTCTCCCGCCGGAAAAACGACTGGAACTTCGGCCTGCTCCATGAGATGAGCCATCTCTTTCACATCGGCAAGCCTTGGGAGTTCCATGCGGAGGTGGTCTGCGACTACGGGCTGGCCTATACCGTCACCAAAAACAACGCGGCGGCCGTCCCGGCGGACTGGGCCGGCGCGCGGGAATATACCGGCTGGGAGATCCAGGAGGTCTATCTGGGCGACGGGCCGCTGAGCGAGACCCTCACCGTCTTCAGCCTTACTCACAAGCTGGTGGAGATCACGAAGCAGGTGGGCTGGGACGCCGCCATGGAGATGTTCCGTAATTATCCCAGTGAGGTCCCCGATTCGCCCCGGGCGCAGCTGGAGCTTTTCATCGACCAGCTGGGCAAGGCCGGCGGCATCGACGCCCGGGCGCTGTTTACCTCGGCGGAATGGGCCAACGCCATGAAGATCGGCGAGCTTTAAGCTCTGCGCCGGGCAAAATACATCCCTGCGGGCCGCTCCTCTGCGGCCCGCTTTTTCCGCGCTGCCCGCCCCACGGCAGGGCTTGTCTTTTGCCCGGGGATAAGCTATAATCAAAAGACAACTCTCACAGAAAGCGAGGCGCTTTTTATGCGTTCCCGTTCCAAGACCAGCCCGGGCTTTTACCGGCAGCTGCTGGCGCTGGCCATCCCCATCGCCCTGCAGAATATGCTCACCTCCTGCGGCAGTCTGATCGACACCGCCATGGTGGCCCGGCTGGGCAATGTGGCTACCACCGCCGTGGGCATCGGCGCAAAGTGTGTCATGCTGATCCAGATGGTGACCTTCGGCTTCTGCTCCGGCGGATCGGTGCTCATCGCCCAATATTGGGGGGCGAAGGATGAAAAGGGCGTCCGGCGGGCCTATTGCATCGGCCTCTGGATGTGTATGGCGGCGGCCGCACTGTTTACCGCGGCGGCGCTGCTCATGCCGGAGCGGCTCATCCGCATTTTTACCGACGAGGAGGCCGTCTGCCTGGCGGGGACGGAATATCTGCGCATCGTGGCGCTGGGCGTTTTGCCCTGCGCCTTTGCCAATATGGCAAGCATGGCCCGCCGCAGCGTGGAGGAGGTGCGCCTGCCGCTGATCTCCTCCGCTCTGGCCGTTGCGGTGAACTGCACGCTGAACTATGCCCTGATCTATGGCCGGCTTGGCCTGCCCCGGCTCGGCCTTCCCGGCGCGGCGGCGGCGACGGCCATCTCTCAGGGCGTACAGGCGCTTCTGATGCTGGCAGCGGGCATCCTGCAGAAGCATTTTACCGTTCTGGGCGCGCTGGATGTGCGCCGGATCTCCGCTGGCTTTTTCAAAAAATACCTGCGTATCGCCATGCCGGTGGTCTGCAACGAGAGCGTCTGGGGTCTGCTGTTCAACGCCTATTCCATGATCTACGCCCGGCAGGGCAGCGAGAACTACGCGGCCTATACCCTCTACAGCTCCATTGAATCACTGGTCTTCGTCTTCTTTATCGGCGCCTGCAACGCCTGCTCCATCCTCATCGGCAAGACCATCGGTCAGGGCCGGAAGGAGGAGAGCCAGCACATCGCCGTCCAGACCCTGCGGATCTTCGTTGGCATGGGCCTGGTGCTGGGTGGGACGCTGGCCTGCTTCCGCTGGCCGCTGATCCGGCTTTTGGGCGTGGAAAGCCCCGTTACGGCCCAGCTCACCGCCAGCATCCTGCTGTTTTACTGCTGCTGGTGCCCCCTGCGGCAGCTGAATTATGTTTTGGTGGTTGGCATCCTGCGGGCCGGAGGCGATACAAAGGTCTCCGCTCTGCTGGATGTGGGGGTCATGGCGGTGTGGAGCGTGCCGGTGGTCTGGTGCCTGACCTATGTGCTCAAGCTGCCCTTTCTCTGGTGCGTCTGCGGCGGCTTTATCGCCGAGGATGTGGTCAAGCTGCCCCTGTGCCTCTGGCGGCTGAAGAGCGGGAAATGGATCCGCGTCCTGGCGGAGCCGCAGAGCGAGAGCGTCCTCTGACGGAAGAAAAAGAGGTATCCTCCGCCGTCCGCGCGCATAGCATGGGATAAGACCCCAACGATGCAAAGGAGCGTGTGAAAATGCCGGGAGCATGGCCGGAAACGCCGGATCTGGACGATCTGATCTTCGAAGACGAAGCGCCCTTCGTCAGCCAGCGATAAACAGCAAAAAGCCGAAGGAGACCAAAGCGTCTCCCTCGGCTTTTATCATCTCCCGGGGATAGCGCCCCCTTGGGAGAGCGGGTAAAATGAGACATGGCCGCTGCGGAGGAAAGGCATATGGCCGACAGAACGATCATACGGTGGTCGTTTCCGTCTTTGTCAATTGCCGGATCGCATATTCGACGAATTTCCGCACCGCAGGCGGCGCGCTCTTTTGCGAGGGCAGCGCCAGCCCCAGCGTAATGCTTGCGGGAGGATCGAGCGGCAGCAAGACTGCGCTGCACTCGCGCCGTTTTGTGATCAGCTCGTTCATGACGCTTACGCCAAGCCCCTGCTCGACCATCGCCATTGCCGCGAAGTTTTCCAGCGTGGTATATTGAATGTTGGGCACGACACCGCGGCGCTCGAACAGTGCCGCAACATCGTCGTCCCGTCCCAGCGCCGGCATGATAAAACGGTCGTAAGCACAGTTTTCCAGGGGAAAGGCGCGCTCGTGGGCCAACGGATGCTCCGGCGGCAAAACCGCAAGCATCGGATCCTCCGCCAGCGGGAACCAATCGCCGTGCATGGGCTCCTGATAGCTCAAAAAGCCGAGATCGGCGCGCCGTTCGTCCAGCCAGCGGACGACCTCCTGCCGGATCCCCTCCATGAGGCGTATTTCGATCTGCGGGTAATCGTGCTGAAAATTGCGGATTACCGCAGGGAGCCAATGCGTCGCGATGCTGGAATAGGCGGCGACCGTTATGCTTCCGATGAGCAGACCGTTCAGCTCCGCAGCCTGCTCATACAGGCATGATTCGCCCTGCAAAAGCTTCCGCACGGAGGGGAGCAGCGTCTTTCCGATCTCTGTTGGCGTTACACCGCGCTGCGTTCGATGCAGCAGCGTGACGCCCAGCTCCTGCTCCAAAGCCGTTACAAGCTGACTGATACCGGAGGGCGTGTAGCTTAAGCGGTCTGCCGCTTTTGTAAAGCTCCCTTCCTCGGCCGCCGCAAGAAAGGCTTTACACCGTGCTGTTTCCATGAAATCTCCTCCGTCGTGTTTTAAGTGACGCTAAAAACGATCAATAGAATCCGTAGCTTTACTTCTTTCTGGTGCCATTCTACAATAAGAACAGCAAAAGGGCAATACCCTGATGCAAAAAATTAAGGAGGATGCCACTATGAAAAACAGGAACAAGCTCTCATTCTTCGCCGTGATCTCTTTTTTTCTTTCCATGCCGGCCAGCTATCTGGCAGAGGCCGCGAGCGGCGGCGCGGCGTCCGTATGCGCAGTCGCTGCCATCTTGCTTGGCGCGATGTTTGTCTTCTCGATCGGGAAAACGGTTTCTTTCGTGAAAAAGGGTGTGGAAGAAAATGAGCATCGGGATCGATAACGCCCTTAAGCGGCTTTGCTCTGGCGCGGCGCTGGGCGTCCTGCACTATAAGGCGATGGTAGCGCCGAGCAGCCAGGCGCAGCGCATGGAATTTGATCGAAAGCTCGCTCAGCTGCAAGGCGATACGCTGTTGGAGAATGTGGCAAAGGATCCGCATATCGCGGCGACGCGCGAGGCATACAAGGCGCTGGGGAAAAACCCAAAGGAATACAGAAATGCGGCGGAGGCAATGCTCCGCCGCATTATCAAAGGACAGGGGCTTTATTACATCAACAATGTGGTCGAAGTCAACAACCTTATCTCGGTGTCCTCCGGCTATTCCATCGGCTCCTACGATATATCCGACTTGCATGGCGACATCATGCTCCGCCGTGCAGATGAGGGGCTGCATTACGAGGGGATCGGCAAGGGAAGCGTGAATATCGGCTGCCTTCCTGTACTGTTCGACGATGACGGCGCATTTGGTAATCCCACGAGCGACAGCAGAAGGGCCATGATACAGGAGGGGCGTCGGGAGATCTACTCCATTTTCTATGCTTTTGACGGCCCGGTTGGCCTTGGACCATGGATGGAAAAGTTTTGTCAGCTGCTGGAGCGATTTTGCGATGTACACGGCGTCGAGAGATGGACGGTATAAAGACTGGCGGATAAAAGCGGGTGAAGGCCGCCGCGGCGCTTACCGTTTTTTGCGGGAGCCGCCCCGATATCCGCCCCGACTGCCGGAGCTGCGGCGGCCGCCCTGACGGCTCTCGCCGTTCTGATTCAGGGCCTTGCAGCCGGAAACAGCCTTGAGCACCACCAGAAAATCATTCACCGTTCCGTTCTGCATGGTGCGCATCACATGGCGGGCCACATCCGGCGCAAGCTCCACCAGCGTCTCGTTTTCCTTAATGGTGATGGGGCCGATCTCGTCCTTGCGGATACGGGAATATTTTTGAATGGAATTGATTACCTGCTTTTCCGTAATGTCGTGGTTGGAGCCAACATCCATGGAGATGACGGCGTTGCCGCCGTTTTCCGGCTTGCGGCCGCCGTTTTTCGCAGCGGGACGGGGCAGGGAGGAGCGCCGCGGACCGGCTTCGTTGCGATTGGTATTGCGGGCGTAGAACTGATCCTCCGGCGTTTCCTCCAGCCCGGTCAGATAATAGGGCTTCAGCTGGATGCCGGTGGTGTCCTGAATGTCGCACAGGCTGAAAAACTCGCCGCTGCCGGCGATGAGGGTAAAGGCCACGCCGGTATTGCCCGCCCGGCCCGTGCGGCCGATGCGGTGAACATAATATTCCATATCCTGGGGGATATCGTAGTTGATGATGATGTCCACGCCGGAGGCGTCGATGCCCCGGGCGGCCACATCGGTGGCGATGAGCAGATCCACGGCCCCCTCCTTGAACTGGGTCATGACCCGCGTCCTGGCCCCCTGGGGCATATCGCCGTGAAGCCCCTCCACCTTCATGCCCATGGCGGTGAGCTCCCGGGTAAGGACCTCCACCATCCGCTTGGTGTTGCAGAAGATCAGGCCCCGGTGTGCCCCCTGCTGTTCAAACAGGAGCCGCACGCCCTGGGCCTTTTTGGACTTGGGGACCTCCACATAATACTGCTCGATCAGACGGAAGGCCGCGTCGCCCTCGTCGCCCTTCACCAGCTCTGGATTTTTCAAAAACCGCTTTGTGAGCCGCAGGATGGGATCGGGCATGGTTGCGGAAAACAGCGCCGTCTGGCGGTTCTCCGGCGTGTTGAAGAGGATGTGCTTGATATCATCGATAAAGCCCATGTCCAGCATCTCGTCGGCCTCGTCCAGAATAGCGAGGCGGATGCCGGAGAGCTTCAGCGTCCGGCGATGGAGATGGTCCAGCACGCGGCCCGGCGTGCCCACCACGATGGCCGACTGCTTCAAAGCGCGGATCTGGGTGTCGATGCTCTGGCCGCCGTAAACGGCCACCACCCGCAGGCCCTCTTTATATTTGGAAAACTTCCGCAGCTCCTCGCTGACCTGCATGGCCAGCTCCCGGGTGGGGCAGAGCACCAGCACCTGGGGATCCTTCTGCTCGCCGGGATCCTGCACCAGCTCGATGGCGGGGATGCCGAAGGCGGCGGTCTTGCCGGTGCCCGTGCTGGACTGGCCGATCACGTCTCTTCCGCTCAGCAGCACGGGGATGACCTTTTGCTGGATGGGGGTAAACTGTTCATAGCCCGTCTCCTGGATGGCGCGGATCATCTCCGGCGAAAGGTTCAGGGCCTCCAAAGCTTGAATGTCCATGGATTGTCTCTCTTTCATGATTTCATACAAGTTCAGAATACCACAATTTGGCCCCGCTTGCAATGCTCGGCGGTTTTTTTTTCGCGGAAAATGCCGGGGAAACGGTTGTGCTTTTGCGGGAAGCTTGCTATAATAAAAAAAACTGCGATTTTTCTGCCTGGAAGGAGACTGCTATGCTTTTGGATATTCTGATCCCGCTGCTGGGCCTTGCCGCCGATCAGCTGGTGAAATATTGGGCCTGCGTCCGGCTGAAGCCGGTGGAGACCGTGCCGGTGATCCGGGAGGTCTTTCACCTGACCTATTGTGAAAACCGGGGTGCGGCCTTCAGTATGTTCAGCGGCAAGCGCTGGCTGCTGCTGCTGATCACGGCGGTTTTGCTGGCGGGCATTTTATACGCCATGAAGAAGCAATGGGTCAGGGGCGGCCTTGGTCGGTGGGGCCTGCGGCTGATCCTTGGGGGCGCGCTGGGCAATCTCGTCGATCGGCTGCTGCGGGGCTATGTGGTGGATCTGTTCGACTTCCGGCTGATCCATTTTCCGATCTTCAATGTGGCGGATATCCTGCTGAATGTGGGCGTGGGGCTGCTGGTGGTCTACATTCTCTTCCTCGAGCCTCGGCTGAACAAAAAGGAGGGGGACCGTGGAGCGGAAGCGTCTGACCGTCGCCCCTGAGGAGGAGGCGCTGCGGCTGGATATCCTGCTTTCCCGCCGGGTGGAGGGGCTGAGCCGCTCTGCCGCCCAGCGTCTGCTGGAGGAGGGACAGGTGTCTCTCGGCGGACGGCCGCTGAAGAAAAATCACAAGCTCCGGGCGGGGGAGGATCTGGAGTTCTGCCTGCCGGACCCCGTCCCCATGGACGCCCGGCCCCAGGACATCCCCCTGGACATCGTCTATGAGGACGGGGATGTGGCCGTGATCAACAAGCCCCGGGGGATGGTGGTCCATCCTGCCCCGGGCAACCCGGACGGCACGGTGGTCAACGCCCTGCTGGCCCACTGCGGCCAGAGCCTTTCTGGCGTGGGCGGGGCCATCCGTCCCGGCATCGTCCACCGCAT
>DHMK01000076.1:0-63823 GCA_002405755.1 Clostridiales bacterium UBA4644 | reverse complement strand
TCCACCGCATCGACAAGGACACCTCCGGCCTTTTGATCATCGCCAAAAATGACCGGGCCCATCTGGCCCTCTCCGCCCAGCTGAAGGATCGCACCCTTTCCCGGGTCTATGAGGCTGTGGCGATCGGCAGCCTGAAGGAGGACCGGGGCACGGTGGATGCATCCATCGGCCGTTCCCTGCGGGACAGGAAAAAGATGGCCGTTGTGCCGGACGGCAGGCGGGCCGTCACCCACTATCAGGTTTTGGCCCGCTACCCGGGCTATACCTACCTGCGCTGCCGGCTGGAGACGGGCCGGACCCACCAGATCCGGGTCCATATGGCCTATCTGGGCCATCCTCTGGCGGGAGATCCGGTCTACGGCCCCAAAAGCGACCCCTATCAGCTGGGAGGGCAGTGTCTCCACGCAAGGGAGCTGACCTTTGTCCATCCCACCACCGGTCAGACGGTGCATCTCACCTGCCCGCTGCCGGACTGGTTTTCCGATTTTCTTCGCAAGCTGGAGAAGCGCACATGAAGCAGTTTGAACATACGCTGATCCTGACGGATCTGGATGGCACGCTGCTCAATGGGCGGGGGGAGATCTCCACGGAGGATCAGGCGGCCATCCGGTATTATATGGAAAACGGCGGCCGGTTCACCGTGGCCACCGGCCGCAGTCTGAAGGGCATGGAGCACTTTTTCCCGGCGCTGGCGGTGAATGCGCCGGCCATTTTATACAACGGCTCTGTCGTCTATGATTTTCAGACGGGGCAGGATCTTTACGAGGCCTGCGTTGGGCAGACGGGCTATGCGCTGGCCCGGGCGCTGATGGCGGCGCTTCCGGCGCTGGGCGTGGAGGTCTATGCGGGCCACCGGGCCTACGTGGCCCAGGAGAGCGAGTTCACCCGTCGGCATTTTGAAGGCGTGAAGCTGCCCTGGAACCCCTGTCTGCCGGAGCAGATCCCCCAGCCCTGGCTCTATCTGGTGATCACCGGCGCGGGGGAGACGCTGGCCCGGGCGGAGATGCTGATCCGGGAGCGCTTTCCGGGACAGTTTTTCGCGCAATATTCCTCGCCCACCATGCTGGAGATCCTGCGGCAGGGCGCAAGCAAGGGCGAGAGCGCCCAGTTTCTGATCCGAAAGATGGGGCTGGAGCTGGAGCGGGTCTTTCCCGTGGGCGACGGCAGCAACGATCTGGAGCTGCTGCAGTGCGCGCCCAACAGCTGCGCGCCAGAAAATGCCTGTCCGCAGATCCTTGCCCTGGCAAAGCACATTCTGCCGGACAATGACAGTCATACCATCGCGGCGCTGATCCGCCGTTTGGAGAAGGGAGCGCTTTTATGAACGCAAAAACCAAAGCTCCCCGGGCCCTTGGGGAGCAGCTGCAGCAATATGGCATGATCGTAGTGGGATCGCTGATCTATTCGCTGGGCCAGCTGTTTTTTATCAAGCCGCTGCACATCCCCATGGGCGGCGTGGCCGGCATCGCGCTGGTGATCAACTACCTTTTGAGCATGCCGGTGGGCCTTTGCTCCATCCTTTTGAACATCCCCCTGTTCTTTTTGGGCTGGCGCACCCTGGGGCGGCAGTTTTTCTACAAGACCGCCTTTGCCACGGTGTGCAGCGCCATTTTCCTGGATCTGCTGGCGGGGGCCATCCCGGCCTTTCAGGGGGAGATGCTCATCGCCGCCCTTTACGGCGGTATCGTCATGGGCGCGGGCTTCGGCATCATCTTCCGGGCTGGCGGCACCTCCGGCGGGACGGACATCATCGCCAAATGGCTCAACAAAAAGCGGGATATGCCCATCGGAACCGTGAACTTCTCCATCAATATCATCATCATCGGCGTCTCCGCCCTGATCTACGGCAATCCGGACAGCGCCCTTTATGCCATCATGACCAGCTTTCTCTCCAGTCAGGCCATCGACAAACTGGTCTACGGCATGGATGTGCAGAAGGAGGCCATGATCATCACCGATAAGCCCCGGGAGGTCTCTCGGGCCATTATGGAAAAGCTTGGCCACGGCGTCACCGCCATGGAGGGCAAGGGGATGTATACCGGCGACAGGCGCACCGTGCTCATCTGCGCCGTCCGGCGGCATGAATCCGGCACGCTGAAGAAGCTGCTGCTGGAGGAGGACGAAAACGCCTTTATGATGCTCAGCAACATCAATGAGGTCTTCGGCAAGGGCTTCAAGCACCTGCAGCAGTGAAGGGAGCGGACCATGAACATCCAGATCTACGGAAAAAGCAAATGCTTCGATACGAAAAAGGCCCAGCGCTGGTTTCAGGAGCGGCGCATCCGCTTCCAGAGCATCGATCTGCCCCGCTATGGCATCAGCCCCGGCGAGCTGCAGAGCGTCAAGCGGGCCATTGGCGGGCTGGAGCCGCTCATCAACGAAAAGCACAAGGACGCCGCCACGCTGAAGTATCTGGCCTATGAGCATGACCGGGAGACCCGGCTGCTGGAGGATCCCGCGCTGCTGAAAACGCCCATCGTCCGCAACGGGAAGCAGGCCACCGTGGGCTATTGTCCGGAGGTCTGGGAGACCTGGAAGTAAAAAAGAAGGCTCCGGCGGAGGCTTGATCCTCCCATCGGAGCCTGTTTTTTTAGCGTGGTCCGTTCAGCGGTCCTTGCAATTGGTCAGATTCTGATCGCTGCGGTCATTTTCCCGCTGGGGCTGCCGTTCCCTTCTCTGATTCTCACGGTCGTTCTTGCGCTCCATGTGTTTCACCTCCTGATGTTTGACCATAGTTTGGCGCGGGAGAAGCGGATTATGCATGCGCAAAGGGGAACGAAAGAACAAAATGCCTGCGATTTCGGCGGAAGGGAAGGCCCCGCGCGTTTTTCCTGCCAATTTCCCGGCGAAAGGGGTTGCCAGCAGAGGACGCTTGTGGTAAAATAAATGCTCAGAAATCTGTTTTTTTAATTTTATGATCATACGGAGGAACCATCTATGTCCGGACATTCCAAATGGCACAACATCCAGAAGACCAAGGGCGCGGCCGATGCCAAGAAGGCCAAAATCTTCACCAAATACGCCCGTGAGATGGCTATCGCCATCAAGGAGGGCGGCTCTGCCGATCCCAATTCCAATTCCAAGCTGGCTGCCGTCATCGCCCGGGCCAAGAGCGAAAACGTCCCCAACGACAACATCAAGCGCACGCTGGACAAATATAAATCCGGCGCCGCCGCAGAAAATTATGAATACGCCGCCTACGAGGGCTATGGCCCCGGCGGCATCGCCGTCATCGTGGAGACTCTGACGGACAATAAAAACCGCACCGTCTCCGAGGTCCGCCATTATCTGGACAAATACGGCAAGGGCATGGGCGCCTCCGGCTGCGTTTCCTGGCAGTTTGACAAGAAGGGCTTTTTGGCCATCGACGGCGAGGATCTGGATGAGGAGACCGTTATGATGCAGGCGCTGGACGCCGGCGCATCCGATTTCCAGGTGGAGGACGGGGTCTTTGAGATCTACACCGAGCCGGACGATTTCGACGCGGTGAAGGAAGCTCTCGCCAAGGACGGCTTTTCCTTCCTGGAGGCGGAGGTTCAGATGATCCCCCAGACCTATACCACCCTCACCAATGAGGACGATATCAAGAACATGGAAAAAATGCTGGACCTGATGGAGGCAAACGATGACATCCAGAGCGTCTGGCATAACTGGGATCGGGACTGATCCAACAAATAAGCACAGACCGGCGCGGCAGGAGGGCGATTTGCTCCCCTGCCGCGCCGTTTTTTGCAGAAGGGCGCAAAGTCTTTCCTCCCGGCTCTTGTTTTTCCCCAGAATATGGTGTATAATAGAAAAAAGCGGCAAGGAGGAGGCCTATGTATTCCATAGGGGATCGCGTCGCACATCCCATGCATGGCGCGGGAACGATCAGCGGGATCACAAGACAGCGCATGGCAGGACAGGAGCGGAGCTATTATGTCCTGACGCTTCTTTGCGGCGGACTGCAGCTGCTGATCCCCTGCGATGCGGGGGAAAAGGTCGGCCTGCGTCCGCTGAGCACCGGGCCGGAGCTGGAACGGCTTCTGCAGGCCCTGCCCCAGCTGGAAACGAAGGACCAGCCCAACTGGAACCAGCGCTATCGGGAAAATATGCTCCGCATCAAAAGCGGCGATCTTTATGAGGTGGCCCGGGTGGTTCGCGGCCTTTCCCGCCGGGAAAAGCGGCAGCAGCTTTCTACCGGGGAGCGGCGGATCCTGTTTTCCGCCCGGCAGATCCTTGCCTCGGAGATCGCACTGGTGCGAAATATTCCGCTGGAACAGGCAGAAACGCTGCTGCAGCCGCTGGAGTAGGCGGAATGACACGGGCGCGCAGAGAATAAGATAGATCATTGCCGGGACTGTCGGAGACGGCCCCGGTTTTTGCAGGAGGGGTTTATGGGTCTGTTTGGCCGGAAAAAGAAGGAGGAGACGCCCTTTGTTACCGTGATCATCGCGGCGGCCGGGGCTTCCCGCCGGATGGGGGGAGAAAATAAGCAGCTGATCCCGCTTCGCGGCGTCCCGGCGTTGGGGCGGACGATGCTGGCCTTTCAGCAGAGTCCCTATATCCGAGAGATCATCCTGGCTGCGGCGGAGGAGCATATGGCGGAATATGCGGCGCTGGGCCGGCAGCTGGGCATTACGAAGCTGACCCGCGTCATCCGGGGCGGCGCAAGCCGGCTGGAGAGCGTTTACCGCGCCGCTTGCGAGGCCTCGCTGGAGTGCGAATATTTGGCGGTCCACGATGGCGCGCGACCACTGGTGAGCCAACAGGTCATTGGAGATGTGTGTAAAGCGGCATTTCTTTACAGCGCTGCTGGCGCAGGCATCCCAGTGACGGACACCATTAAAAGGATCAACGGGGCGGATCGTGCGCTGGCCACGGTAGATCGGGAACAGCTTCGCGCCATGCAGACCCCCCAGATGGCGGAAAAGCCCCTGCTGCTGGCGGCGCTGCAGGGCGCCCTGGAGGCCGGCGCGGAGACCACTGACGAGCTGGCGGCGCTGGAGCGCATGGGGATGCGTCCGGTGATCGTCCCCGGCGACCGGGAAAACATCAAGCTCACCACGCCCACCGATGTGCTGGTGGCAAACGCCATTCTGGAGGGGAGGGAGCAGGCGTGATCCGCGTAGGCTACGGCTATGATGTGCACCGGCTGGCGGAGCACAGAAAATGCATCATCGGCGGGGTGGAGATTCCCTTTGAAAAGGGCCTCTTGGGCCACAGCGACGCAGATGTACTGCTCCATGCCATTACAGACGCCCTGCTGGGCGCGGCGGCACTGGGGGACATCGGGAGCCACTTTCCGGACAACGATGACCGCTGGAAAGGGGCGGATAGCTGGCTGCTGCTGCAGGAAGCCGGGCGGCTGGTGCGGCAGGCAGGCTGGCAGGTGGAAAACATCGACTCCACCGTGGTGGCTCAGCGGCCAAGGCTGGCGCCCTATATCCGGCAGATGCGGGAGCGCATCGCCGCCGCGCTGGCGCTTGCGCCGGAGCAGGTCTCCGTCAAGGGCAAGACGGAGGAGGGCCTTGGCTTCACCGGCGCGGGCGAGGGCATTGCCGCCCACGCGGTGTGCCTGATCGCAAGGGCATAACAGAACGGGACCGGCGGTGCAGGCGTACTGCCGGTCTTTTTTGTGTCCCGGGAAGCGGGGCGGACATAGGATGGGCCGAAGGGAAGTGTCGATCCTGTGAGCTGTCTTATTCTATTTCGATCCTTGACGCAGGCCCAGACTGCGGCCGCCGCCTTCAGCCGCGGCGGCATTGGCACAGCGCTGACCCGTCCGCCGGTCTCACTGAGCCAGGGCTCCTGCGCTTATGGGCTGAAGATCCGGGAGGAATATCTCCCTGCCGCAGTGCAGAGCTTGAAAAAGAACAGGCTGGCCGTAATAGGCGTTTGGCGGCAGACGCCGGAGGGCCGCTGGCGGGAGGTGGTCTGGTGATCTATCTGGACAACGCTGCCACCACGCTCCAGAAGCCCTCCGCCGTGGCGAAGGCCATGGAGCAGGCCCTTTACACCTGCGCAAATCCGGGCCGTTCCGGCCACGGACCCGCCATGAAGGCGGCAGATATCGTCTATGATTGCCGCCGGGCGGCGGCAGAGCTTTTCGGGCTGGATGCGCCGGAGCGGGTGGTCTTTACCCTCAACGCCACCCACGCGCTGAACCTTGCCATCAAGAGCCTGCTGCACGACGGCGGCCACGCGGTGATCTCCGGCTATGAGCACAATTCCGTGGTGCGCCCGCTGGAGGCCATGGCAGAACGGGGCGTCAGCTACACGGCGGCAGTCTCGCCGCTGTTTCAGCCGGAAAAGGTCTGTCCGGCCATCGAACGGGCCATCACGCACCAGACCCGCTGCGTCATCGTCACCCATGTTTCCAATGTGTTCGGCTTTGTGCTGCCCCTGGCGGAGATCGATACTCTCTGCCGGAAAAAGGGGCTGCCGCTGGTGGTGGACGCCTCCCAATCTGCCGGGCTGCTGCCGCTGGACGCAAGGGCGCTGCCTGCCGCCGCATTTCTCTGTATGCCGGGGCATAAGGGTCTTTACGGTCCGCAGGGGACCGGTCTGCTGCTTTGCTGTAAAGATATTAAGCTTTACAGTCTGATGGAGGGCGGGACGGGGAGCCTTTCTCTGGAGACCCGCCAGCCGGACTTCCTGCCCGACGCGCTGGAGAGCGGTACACTGAATGTGCCGGGCATCGCCGGCCTGCGGGAGGGGCTGCGCTTTGCGGCAAAGCGGCGGGAGGCCATCCTCCGACGGGAGCGGACCCTTCTGGTCCAGACGGCGGAGCTGCTCTCCGCCCTGCCGGAGCTGGAGCTTTTTACCGGCGAGGGCTGCCAGAGCGGCGTGCTCTCCCTGCGGCCCAGGAGGGGCGACCCTGCGGCGCTCTGCGAAGCGCTGGCGGAGCGGGGCGTCTGCGTCCGGGGCGGGCTCCACTGCTCGCCGCTGGCCCACCGCAGCGCAGGGACGCTGCCGGAGGGGACCGTCCGCCTGAGCTTTTCCGCCTTCAACACGCCGGATCAGGCGGAGGATCTGGCCCGGATCCTGAAGGAATCCTTAAAAACCTGTTAAATCCCTTAAAAACAGGGCCCGTTATACTTGAAAAAAAGCCGTTTTCCTGTTATTATAAGGTCACGATATTATGCTTTAGAGGGAATGCGGCTTATGAAGTTTTTGGAATCCATCATCAATAACGCCAAGCTGGCCACCGCATGGGATGTCATCGATATCCTGATCGTGGCCTTTTTGCTGTACCGCCTGATGCGTTTTCTGCGGAATACCAATGCTCAGAAGCTGCTTTACGGGCTGATCGCGGTGATCATGATCCTGGAGCTTTCCGACGTAATGCATCTGTATGTGATCCACTATATCCTGGAGGCCGTCATGCAGGTGGGAATATTGGCGCTGGTGGTCATTTTCCAGCCAGAGCTGCGCAAGATGCTTGAGCAGTTCGGCAGCAGCAAGATCACCCGCTTCCTCACCAGCCGCGGCGCCCAGCCCAGCACCACGGACACCGCCATCGTCCAGACCATCGAGGCGGTGAACTCCCTCTCCTGGACCAAGACCGGCGCGCTGATCATCTTCCAGCGCAACGATCCCCTTACCAACATCATCAACACCGGCACCACCATCAACGCCGATGTGAACGCCGAGCTTTTGAAAAATCTCTTTTACAACAAGGCGCCGCTGCATGACGGCGCGGTCATCATTGCCGACGGGCGCATTGCCGCCGCCGGCTGCATCCTTCCCCTGAGCAGCAAGCAGAACATCAGCAAGGACCTGGGCACCCGTCATCGGGCGGGCCTTGGCCAGAGTGAAAATTACGATTCCATCTCCGTCATCGTCTCCGAGGAGACGGGCGGGATCTCCCTGGCGGAGGGAGGCATTTTGAAGCAGCATCTGGCCCCCGAGACGCTGGAGCGGCTGCTGACGGCCAAGCTCATGCCGGCGGAGACCGTGGAGGAGAAGAAGACCCTGCGGCAGCGGGTGCGGGAGGTGCTGAGCAAATGAAATGGATGAAGGAGCACGATGTTTTCCTCCGGGTGCTTTCGCTGCTGCTGGCAGTGTTTCTCTGGGCCTATGTGATGGGCAACAAAAACCCGGACAAAACCGCAGAATACCGGGGCATCCCCGTCCAGCTGGAGGGCCTGACCCAGCTCAACGCCAACGACCTTGTGGTCCTGGAGGGGAGCAACAACCAGATCACAGTGGGCGTTTCCGGCGACAGGACCAGCATTCTCGAAATGAGCCGGGAATATATCAACGCCGCCGCCAGCGTGGCCAACATCACCGAGCCGGGGGAATATGACCTGAACTATCGGGTCACGCTGGATGCCACCGGCGTCAAGGTGGCCAGCAGGAGTCCCTCTCAGATCCATGTGGTGGTAGACCGGATCTCCAAGAGCTCCGTTCCGGTGGAGGTGGAGATCACCGGAACGCCGGCAGACAAATATGTCATGGCCGCCGAGCCCCGGGTCTATCCCGACGCCATCACCGTCAAGGGCCCGGCAACCGTTTTATCCAAGGTGAGCAAGGCCCGGGTCACCTACGATGTCAGCGGCCTTTCCGCCAGCACCCAGACGGTCCTTACCTATCAGCTGCTGGATGAAAAGGGCAACGAGGTCACCGACAGCCACATCTCCGCAGAGACTCCCTCGGTGACGCTGAGCATCACCATGAAGCGCAACGATTCCATCCCCCTCATCGTCAACCTGCAGGATCATGAATACCTGAAGGGAAGCATGGTGCAGGTGGATATCCAGCCGGAAAGCCTGCAGCTCACCGGCTCGCCGGACACCATGCAGGAGCTGAATCAGATTCTTCTGGGAACCATCGATCTGGCGGATGTGATGAACAACGATCAGAGCGTCTTTACGCTGCCCATCGTCTTGCCAAACGGCGTCTCTGCCGCAGAGGGAACGCCCCTCTCCGCACGGGTGACCATCACGGCGGAGGGCTATTCCCGCCGGACCGTTTCCGTCTCTCCCGATCAGCTGGAGAGCGACCCGCTGCTGCAGTATCCGGAGGATCAGCAGCTGGAGGTGACAGTCTTCGGCCCCACGGATCAGGTCGCTGCTCTGACGGAGTCCTCCTTCCGCATCCGTCCGGAATATCAGACGGACGATCTGATCGCCGGGGAAAACATTATTTCCTGCTGGGTGACGCTGCAGACGGAGGGGATCTATGTCTTCCAGACCACCCAGGTCATCGCCAGCGTCAGCCAGGAGGACCTGGACGCGCTGCGTCAGCCTGACGAGCCGGTGGAGCCCGATACGCCGCCGGAGCCGGATCAGCCATGAGCATCCTGATCTCAGGCGTGGGGCTGCCCTTCCCATTTTCGGAGGAGGAGGCCCTGACCGCCGCGCGGAAAAAGCTTTCGCTGAGCAGGAGCGCCGTCCGCTCCGGCCGGGTGCATAAGCAGTCGCTGGACCTGCGCCGGGGAGAGCTGAAGGCCGTCTGCACCGTAGAGCTGGAGCTTTGCGGCGATGAGCGGGCTTTTGTTCAGAATTGCAGAGAGCCGGCGGTGCGTTTGCGTACTGCGCCGGCGCTGCCCGTCCCCACCGGCGGAAAACGCCTTTCCGCGCCGCCGACGGTGGTGGGCTTCGGCCCCGCGGGGATGTTTGCGGCGCTGATCCTGGCGAAAAACGGCTATTGTCCCGTGGTTTTGGAGCGAGGCGGCGAAATGTCCCGGCGGGACGCGGCGGTAGACCGGTATTTTTCCGGCGGGCCGCTGGAGCCGGACTGCAATATCCAATTCGGCGAGGGCGGCGCGGGAGCCTATTCCGACGGCAAGCTCACCTGCCGCATCGGCGATCCCCGGTGTGAGCTGGTGCTGCAGCTGCTGCAGGAGCATGGCGCTCCGGCGGAGGTCATGCGTCTGGCCAAGCCTCATATCGGCACCGACCTGCTGAAGCAGGTGGTGGTGTCCATCCGGCGGGAGATCTGTGCCCTGGGCGGACAGGTGCGGTTTGAGACCCCGGTAGAGGGCCTGCTGCTGCGGGAAAACACCCTGCGCGGCCTGCTGCTGCCCCAGGAGGAGTTGCTCTGCGAGACGGCGGTGCTTGCTCTGGGCCACAGCGCCCGGGATACCTTTCTGACCCTGCGGCGGCAGGGGATCGCCCTCCAGCCCAAGCCCTTTTCCGTGGGCGTCCGGGCGGAGCATCTGCAGCAGGACATCGACCTTGCCCTTTATGGCAGCCGGGCTGGAACGCCGGGCCTTCCGCCGGGAGAATACGCCCTTTCCCGCAGGGAGGGGGAGCGGGGCTGCTACAGCTTCTGCATGTGTCCCGGCGGGCAGGTGGTGGCCGCAGCCAGCGAACCGAACACCGTCGTTACCAACGGCATGAGCTACCATGCCAGAAACGGAAAAAACGCCAATGCGGCGCTCTGCGTCTCCGTGGGGCCGGAGGATTACGGCACGGACCCTCTGGACGGCATTGCCTTTCAGCGCAGGCTGGAGCAGGCGGCCTTTGCCCTGGCGGGCGATGGCACGGCGCCGGTGCAGCGGGTGGATGATTTTCTGGCGGGAAGAGTTTCCCGCCGACTGGGCCGGGTGGAGCCGACTTATCCCCGGGGCTGGAGCTTCCGGCCGCTGGACGGGGCGCTGCCGCCCTTTGTCTGTGAGATGCTGCGGCGGTCGCTGCCCGAGTTCGGCAAAAGGCTCCGGGGCTACGACGGCCCGGACGCCATTCTCACCGGCGTGGAGACCCGCACCTCGTCCCCCGTCCGCATCCTGCGGGGCGAAGACCTTTACAGCCCTTCTGCCCGTGGGCTGATCCCCTGCGGAGAGGGCGCGGGCTACGCCGGAGGCATCGTCAGCGCGGCGGTGGACGGCATCCGCGCCGCAGAACGGATCCTGGCGGAATACCGCCCCCTGCGGACGTGAACGAACGAACGAACAAACGACCATGGGAATTAAACGATAGAAAGCAGTGATTCATTTGTTGAACAGTATGACCGGCTATGGCCGGGTCAAGCAGGAAAATGAGCTTCGAGAGATCACGGTGGAGATCCGCTCCGTCAACCACCGTTTTCTGGATCTGAATATCAAAGCGCCCCGCATTTACGGCTATCTGGAGGAGAGCATCACCAAGCAGGTCCAGGCCGCTGTCGCCCGGGGCAAGGTGGATATCTTCGTGACCATCCGGGCCAAGGAGGGCGGCGACATTCGGATCACCCCCAATCTGGCGGTGATCCGCGGCTATCTGGACGCGCTGCAGACCATTTCTCAGACCTTCAGCGTGCAGGGGCAGGATGTGACGGCGCTTTCGCTGCTGCGCCTGCCGGACGCCATGGAGGAGACCCGGGAGGAGGCCGACGCGGAGCAGGTGAAGGCCGAGGTAGGCAAGGCGCTTTCTGCGGCGCTGGAGGAATACAATGCCATGCGGCGCAAGGAGGGCGAACGGCTCTGCCAGGACATCGCCTACCGGGCGGGTCTGCTTCGGGAGATGGTGGATCGTGTGGAGCAGCGTTCGCCGGACACCGTGGAGGAATACCGCGCCCGCATCACCGCCCGCATGGAGGAGCTGCTGGACGGCACTGAGCTGGCCCAGGCCCGTATATTGCAGGAAGCGGCCATCTATGCGGATAAGGTCAATGTGACGGAGGAGATCGTCCGCCTGCGCTCCCATCTTTCCCAGCTGGATTCCATGCTGAAAAGCCCCGTGGCCGTTGGCCGCAAGCTGGATTTTCTGGTCCAGGAGCTGAACCGGGAGACCAACACCATCGGCTCCAAGGCCAATGATGTACACATCGCCCGCACCGTAGTGGATATGAAGGCCGAGATCGAAAAGATCCGGGAGCAGATCCAGAATCTGGAGTGAGTCATGATGAAACTGATCAATATCGGCTTTGGCAACATGGTCTCCGCCACCCGTCTTGTGGCCATCGTCAGCCCGGAATCCGCCCCCATCCGTCGGATCATCACCAAGGCCAAGGAGAGCAATATGCTGGTGGACGCCACCTATGGCCGCCGCAGCCGCAGCGTCCTGATCACCGATTCGGATCATGTGATCCTTTCGCCCATCCAGCCGGAGACCATCGCCAACCGGCTCAGCTCCGACCTGGAGGAGGAAGAGGAGGAAGAGGATGAATAAGCGCGGAACACTGTTCGTGGTCACCGGCCCCAGCGGCGCAGGCAAGGGGACTGTTTTGAAGAAGGTCATGGCAGAGACGGACCATCTGTATTTTTCCATCTCCGCGACCACCCGCGCCCCCCGTCCTGGCGAGGTCCACGGCGTACATTATCATTTTATCACCCGGGAAAGCTTTGCCCAGCTGATCCGGGAGGAGCGCCTGCTGGAGCACGCGGAATACGTGGGCAATTTCTACGGAACGCCGCTGGATCCCGTTTTGGAGCATCTGGAGCAGGGAGACGATGTGATCCTGGAGATCGAGATCCAAGGCGCAAAGCAGGTGAAGGCCCGTTATCCGGAGGCCGCGCTGGTCTTTATCGCGCCGCCCTCCTTCGATGAGCTGGAGCGGCGGCTCCGGGGCCGGGGCACGGAGACCGAGGAGACCATCCTCCGCCGCATGGACACCGCCCGGCGGGAATGCGCCCATATGGACGATTTCCAGTATATCGTTCTGAACGATACGCCGGAAAACGGCGCCCGCGAGCTTCTCAGCATCATCACCGCCCATCGCTGCCGCCGGGAAAACCGGGGCTTTGAGCTGAAATAAATTACAAATTTATCATATAAAGGAGTTCTTTTGTTATGCTGCATCCTTCTATGAGCGAGCTGCTCACCAAGATCGACAACCGTTATCTGCTGGTCAACGTCACCGCCAAGCGCGCCCGCGAGCTGGCGGAGGAAGCGGAGGAAAACGAGATCGCCCTGACGGAAAAGCCCGTCAAGCTGGCGCTGGATGATATCATGAGCGGCCGCATCGTCGTTTTGCCCCAGCAGGAGGAGCCGCAGGCCCAGCCGGAGTCTGGTCTGCAGTAAATCCCCTTGCCGCCTTTCATGACCATGCAGACGCTGGTGGCCCGGGTGGCGGTAGCGGCGGCGGTCTATTCCATAGACCGCCCTTATGATTATACCGTTCCGGCGGCGCTGCGGGAGCAGACGGCCCCGGGAGCGCGGGTCCTTGTCCCCTTTGGCCGGGGCGACCGGCTCACGGAGGGCTTTGTGCTGGAGCTGCGGCAGGAAGAGGAAGCGGAAGAGAAGGAGGCGCGGCGCAAGCCGGTGGCCCATGTTTTTGACGATGGGCTCGATCTCTCTCCGCGCCAGCAGGCGCTGGCCCTGTGGATGTGCCGCCGGTATTACTGCACCTATTTTCAGGCGGCGGCGGCGCTCTTGCCCCCGGGCATCTGGAGCCGTCTGCCGGAGACCTATCTCCCCGGGCCGACAAAAGACCGGGCGGCGATGGAAACACTTTCCATGGCGGAGGCCGGGCTTCTGCAGGCGGCGGCAAAGGCGGAAAAGCCGCTGACGGCGGCGGAGCTGGCGCAGTGCTGCGCTCTTTCGGAAAAGCGCGCCGCCCAGCTGATCCGCGGGCTTTGTAGCCAGGGACTTTTGCAGCGGCAGCTGCGGTTTCGCCCTCTGCCCTCGGAAAAACGCATCACCATCCTCCGTCCGGCGGCGGAGCCGGAAGAGCTTCTGCGCAGGCTGGGCAGACGGCTCACGCCCCAGCGGCAGGCCGTTTTAGACTGCATCCTGCAGGCGGGCGCGCTGCCGGAAAAGGAGGTCTGCTACCGTACCGGCGCGGGCTCTTCCGTGGTAAAAACGCTGGTAAAGCAGGGGATCCTGCTGGCGGAGGCGCAGCCGGAGCGGCTTTTGCCCCAGTCGGAGGACGAGCTTCCGCCCCAGCCCTTTTCCCTGAACGGGGAGCAGCAGCTGGCCTATGACGGTCTGCAGGCGCTGCTGGAAAAGCAGGGGCCGGAGGCCGCGCTGCTTTACGGCGTTACGGGCAGCGGAAAAACGCGGATCTATATCCGCCTGATCCAGCGGACGCTGGAGCTGGGCCGGAGCGCCATCCTGCTGGTGCCGGAGATCGCCCTGACGCCCCAGGTGGTCCGGCAGTTCCGGCAATATTTCGGCCGGCGGGTGGCCGTTCTCCACAGCGGACTCACCAACGCCCAGCGCTATGCGGAATACTGCCGCATCCGGCAGGGCCAGGCCCGGGTGGTCATCGGGACGCGCACCGCCGTCCTGGCCCCCGTACAGGACCTGGGCTGCATTCTGGTAGACGAGGAGCAGGAATATTCCTACAAATCCGACGAGACCGACCCCCGCTACCATGCCCGGGAGGTGGCCCGCTACCGGGCGGCCCGGGAGGGCTGCCTGCTGGTCCTGGGCTCCGCCACTCCATCTGTGGAAAGCTATTACGCCGCCCAGACCGGCGTTTATCATCTCTTCACCCTGCGCCGCCGTTTTCAAAATACGCCGCTGCCGGAGACGCTGCTGGCGGATATGCGGGGCCAGCTGAAGCATGGCGATCCTTCCCGCATCAGCGCCCGGCTCCGGCAGGAGCTGCAGCGCAATCTGGAGCGGGGAGAGCAGAGCATTTTGTTTTTGAACCGGCGTGGCTCCGCCCGGATGGCGGCCTGTGTGGACTGCGGCTATATCCCCATGTGTGAAAACTGCAGCGCCGCGCTCACCTACCACGGCCGCAACGACCGGCTCATGTGCCACCACTGCGGCGCGTCGATCCCCATGTTCCGGCGGTGTCCCGTCTGCGGCGGAGAGCATATCCGCCTGATCGGCTCGGGCACCCAGAGCATCGAGGACGAGCTACTGCAGCTCTTTCCCACGGCCCGTGTCCTGCGCATGGACGCCGATACCACCCAGGGCCGCACCACCCACGAAGCGCTGCTGGAGCAATTTGCCCAGGGGCGGGCAGACATTTTGCTGGGCACCCAGATGGTGGCCAAGGGGCTGGATTTCCCCCGGGTGACGCTGGTAGGCGTTTTGGAAGCGGATCTTTCTCTTTACTGCGGCGGCTACCGCGCGCCGGAGCGGACCTTTTCGCTGCTGGCCCAGGTCGTGGGCCGGGCCGGGCGGCGGGAGACCCGGGGCCGGGCCGTCATTCAGACCTATACCCCGGAAAACCCGGTGATCCTGGCGGCGGCAGCCCAGGATTACGACGCCTTTTACGCCCAGGAGATCGAGACCCGCCGGGCGCTGAAGGCGCCGCCCTTTGACGATCTTTTCGTCTTCCGCTTCGGCGGAGGGGAGGAGGAGACCGTCCGGCAAAACGCCCGGCGGTTTGCTCAGCTGCTGCGGCAGGAGCTGGGGCCGAAGGGCGTAGTCCTCGGTCCTGCGCCTGCGGCGCTGGCCAAGGTCAATCAGAGATATTATTATACGGTGTCCTTCCGTGCGCGGGCAGACGCCGCCGCCCGGGCCTTTGCGTCGCGGATGCTGATCGCGGCGGAAACGCTCCATCGGGGCGCGCTATGCACCGTCTCGGCAGATGTGGATCCCATGATCGGATAACAGGAGGAAAAAACATGGCAATTCGGAATATTGTAACGGTGGGCGACGAGATCCTCACCAAAAAATGCCGTCCCGTGACGGACTTCAATCAACGGCTGTTTACTCTGCTGGATGATATGCACGATACCCTCACCGCCGCCCAGGGCGCGGGCCTGGCCGGGCCGCAGGTGGGCGTTTTGCGCCGGCTGGCGCTGGTGATGGTGGAGGACGAGAGCTTTCTGGAGATCATCAATCCGGAGATCCTTTCCGCCGAGGGCGAGCAGGACGGCGCGGAGGGCTGTCTCAGCGTGCCGGGCAAGTTCGGCATGGTCAAGCGCCCCATGAAGGTCCGCGTCCGCTATCAGGACAGGGCGGGCCAGTGGCACGAGCGGGAAGCGGAGGGCTTTACTGCCCGGGCCTTCTGCCATGAGATCGACCATCTGGACGGCCGGCTCTATACCGAGCTGGTCTCGGAATACCTTCCCGCGGCGGAGGACGAGGAGGCGCAGGCATGAGGATCGTCTTTATGGGGACGCCGGAGTTCGCCGTGGCGGCGCTTTCCGCCCTTTACGAAGCGGGACACACCATCGCCGGCGTCTATACCCGGATGGATATGCCCAAAAACCGGGGCATGAAGCTGCAGCCGCCGCCGGTGAAGCAATATGCGCTGGAAAAGGGCCTGCCGGTGTTTCAGCCCAAGGGCCTGCGCCGCCCCGAGGTCCAGGAGCAGCTGGCGGCGCTGGAGCCGGAGGTCATCGTGGTGGCGGCGTATGGCCGCATTTTGCCCCAGAGCGTGTTGGAGATGCCAAAATATGGCTGCATCAACATCCATGCCTCTCTGCTGCCTGCCTACCGGGGGGCCAGCCCCATCAGTGCCTGCATCCTTCACGGAGAGCAGGAGGCCGGCGTTACCATCATGCAGATGGATGCGGGCATCGACACCGGCGATATGCTGCTGAAGTCTTCCACCCGCATCCTGCCGGAGGAATCCTACGGCAGCCTGCACGACCGTCTGGCTGTGCTGGGCGGCGAAGCCATCGTCCAGGCGCTGGCGCTGCTGGAGCAGGGGCGGCTCCACCCGGAAAAGCAGCCGGAGGAGGGGACCTATGCCCCCATGATCCAGACGGAGGACTGCCGCATCACCTTTGAGGGCAGCGCACGGGAGATCTCCTGCGCCATCCGGGCCTATGACCCCCAGCCCGGGGCCTTTTGCCTGCTGGGGGGCAACAAGATCAAGCTGTTCGGCGGCGCGCTGGAGCAGGCGGAGGGCCGCCACGGAACGCCGGGCGCCATCGTGAAGGTAGACCGCAGGGGCGTTTCCATCGCCTGCGGCCAGGGCGTGGTCCGGGTCCTGCAGGTGCAGGCTGCCGGCGGTAAAAAAATGCCCGCCGATGCGTATTTCCGGGGCCATCAGGCCATGCTGGGTGAGGTCTTTTGCTGAAAAGCACGTTTTTTTCGCTTTTTTACGGAACAACGGAGGTGTTTTTATGGATTGGACTTATCTGGTGTTCGTTTTGCCCGCCGTGCTGTTTTCCCTCTGGGCGCAGGCCCGGGTGAAGAGCACCTTTGCCCGCTATTCTCAGATCCCGGCCCGGATGACCGGCGCGGAAGCGGCGGAGCTGGTGCTGCGGATGGATCAGGTGAACGGTGTGGCTGTGGAGCCGATCGCCGGCCAGCTGACGGACAATTATGACCCGCGGGATGGGCGCATCCGGCTCTCCCGGGGCGTTTACGACGCCGCCACCGTCTCTGCGGTGGGCGTTGCCGCCCATGAAGCGGGCCACGCGGCCCAATATGCCGCGGGCTATGGCCCGGTGAAGCTGCGCATGGCGGTGATCCCCGCCTGCCAGTTCGGCTCTACGCTGTCCTGGCCGCTTTTGATCCTTGGCATGGTGCTGGGCAGCCAGCGGCTCTGCTGGGCAGGGATCCTGCTGTTTGGGCTGGTAGTGCTGTTTCAGCTGATCACGCTGCCGGTGGAGTTCAACGCGTCTGACCGGGCGCTGGCCGCCCTGAGCGATTCCGGCTGCTTCGACGAGGCCACGCTGGAGGGCGCGGGAAAGGTCTTGCGGGCAGCGGCTCTCACCTATGTGGCGGCGCTGGCCGTCTCCATGGGGCAGCTTTTGCGGCTGCTGCTGATCTTTGGCGGCGGCAGCGACCGCCGGCGCAGATGACCGCCCGGGAAACGGCCCTGCGGGCGCTGATCACCTTCCGCAGGGAAGGGGCCTGGCCGGATCTTTTCCTGAAAAAGGCCTGCGCCGGGCTTTCTCAGGAGGATGCGGCGCTGGCTTCGGCGCTGACCTACGGCGTTTTGCAGAACCGGGCCTATCTGGATTTTCTCATCGGCAGCTTCAGCCGCCGCCCGCCGGAAAAGCTCACGCCGCCGCTGCTGGATGCCCTGCGGCTGGGGGCTTATCAGCTGGTGTTTTTGAGCCGCATCCCGGCGCGGGCCGCCGTCAGCGAGACGGTGGAGCTGGTCAAGCAGCAGGGAAATCCTGCCGCCGCCGGCTATGCAAACGGCGTTTTGCGGGCGCTGGCAAGGAGCTTGCCTTGCCTGCCGAAGGTCCCCGAAGAGCCGGCGCTGGAGCGCCTTTCCATCACCTACAGCCATCCCCGCTGGTTCGTGGGCAAGATGCTCAAGCGGCTGGGAGAGGAGGGCTGCGAGGCGCTTCTGCAGGCGGACAACGCCGCCTTCCCCGTGACGGCGCGAGTCAACACCCTCAAGACCACCCGGGCGGCCCTGCAGGCCCGGCTGGCGGAGCTGGGGATCGCTTCCAGCCCCCACGCCTTTTTGCCCAACGCCCTTTGCTTTGATACGGTCAGGGGCGTTTTGCGCAGCGGACTGCTGGAGCAGGGGCTGCTTTACATTCAGGATACCGCCAGCCAGCTCTGCGTGGAGGCGCTGGCGCCCCGGTCGGGGGAGACGGTCTTCGATCTCTGCGCCGCCCCCGGCGGAAAATCCCTGCTGGCGGGGCAGCTGATGGAGGATCGTGGCCGGATCGTGGCCATGGATCTTTATCCCCACAAGGCGGATCTCATCGCGAAAAATGCGGAGACCTACGGCGTTTCCATCCTGCAGGCGGCTGCGGCGGATGCGTCTGTCCCGCGGGAGGCGCTGGCCGGCCGGGCCGACGGCGTTATCTGTGATGTACCCTGCTCGGGCATGGGCGTCATCCGGAAAAAGCCCGACGTGCGCTACAAGGACGGCGACAGCATCAAGGCTCTGCCGCCGCTGCAGCTGGCCATTTTGAAAAACGCTGCCGCGGCCCTGAAGCCCGGCGGAAGACTGGTCTATTCCACCTGCACCCTGCTGAAGGAAGAGAACGAAGCCGTGGTAGAGCGGTTTTTGGCGGAGACGCCGGGGTTCTCGCTGGAGCCGTTTTCCCTGCCCGGGCTGGGAGAAATCCCGGAGGGCATGCTGACGCTCTGGCCCCATATCCATCATACGGACGGCTTTTTTATGGCCAGGATCCGAAAAAATCAAGGAAACAAAATGACAAATGGAAGATAAGATCTGCATCAAATCCCTGCTGCCGGAGCAGCTGGCAGACCTGATGAAGCAGCTGGGCCAGCCGGCCTACCGGGGAAAACAGGTCTTTCGCTGGCTGCAGCAGGGCGTCGGCTCCTTCGACGAAATGAGCGACCTGCCGAAGTCCCTGCGGGAGGCCCTGAAGGAGACCTGCCGGCTGACAAAGCCGGAGATCCTGCGCAAGCAGGTCTCCGCCCACGACGGGACCATCAAATATCTCTTCGGGCTGGAGGACGGCAACAGCATCGAGACCGTCCTTATGCAGTATGAGCATGGCAACAGCATCTGCGTCTCCACCCAGGCCGGCTGCAAAATGGGCTGTGTGTTCTGTGCCTCCTTTGACCCGAAAAAAAGCCGGGACCTGCGCCCGGCGGAGATCCTGGACGAGATCCTCTGGGCCCAGAAGGACAGCGGCCGCCGGGTTTCCAACATCGTCCTCATGGGGACGGGGGAGCCGCTGGACAATTATGAAAACGTCATGACCTTTCTCCGGCTAGTGAGCCACCCGGAGGGGCTGAACATCGGTATGCGGCATATTTCGCTTTCTACCTGCGGGCTGGTCCCCATGATCCGGCGGCTGGAGGAGGAAAGGCTGCAGCTGACCCTTTCCGTCTCGCTCCACGCGCCCAACGATGCGCTGCGCTCCCGGCTGATGCCGGTGAACCGCCGTTGGCCGCTGGGGGAGCTGATGCCTGCCTGCTGGCATTATTTTGAAAAAACAGGACGGCGGATCTCCTTTGAATATGCCATGATCCGGGATGTGAACGACACGCCTGCCTGCGCCCGTCAGCTGATCGGTCTGCTGCGGGGCTTCAACTGCCATGTAAATCTCATCCCGCTGAACCATGTGGAGGGATCGCCGCTGGTGCCCAGTACGAGGGAAAATCTGCGGCGGTTTCAGAATGAATTGATACAAAACGGTTTGAACGCCACCGTGCGGCGCAGTCTGGGCGGCGACATCGCCGCTTCCTGCGGCCAGCTGCGGCGGCAGCACAGCGAGGAGGTGTCTCTGTGAAGGCCTGGGGCTTAACAGATATCGGAAATGTGAGAGAAGTGAATCAGGATACCTTCCGGATCATCTGCCGGGAGGATGCGGACATCGGCGTGTTTCTGGTGTGTGACGGAATGGGCGGCGCAAAGGCGGGTGAGGTCGCCAGCTCCATGGCGGCAGACGCTTTTTTGAAGGAGATCGGCTCGGCCTGGCAGACGGGCTGTACCCGCGCCATGCTGGAGGACGCCTATTCCAAGGTCAACGACACGCTGTTTGACGCCGCACGGAACAACCCGGACTATTCCGGCATGGGGACCACCATGGTCTCTGCCCTTTGCCGGGGCGGGAGGGTCCTTGTGGGCAACGTGGGCGACAGCCGGGCCTATTTTCTGGACGAGACCGGCATGCGCCAGGTGACGGAGGATCATTCGCTGGTGACGGAGCTGGTGAAGCGGGGCGACCTGACGCCATATCAGGCCAGCCGGCACCCCAGCCGCAGCGTCATCACCCGGGCCATGGGGGCGGAGGCCACCGTCCGCTGTGATGTGTTTGCGGAGCAGGGAAGGCCCGGGCAATATCTGCTGCTCTGCAGCGACGGGCTGATCCGGGAGGTCAGCGACCCGGAGATCTATTATGAAGTGTTTCAGGCGGAGCATCCGGAAACGGCCTGCCAGCGCCTGCTGGACCTGGCAAAGAGCCGGGGAGGACGGGACAATATCACCGTCGTCCTCATCGCGTTTTAAGGAGGCGACACCATGGATAAATTTATCGGGACCATCCTGGATAACCGTTATGAGCTGCTGGAGGTCATCGGCGTGGGCGGAACAGCCGTAGTCTACAAGGCCAAGTGCCACCGGCTGAATCGCTATGTGGCTGTGAAGATCCTGAAGGAGGAATATGCCCAGGACGAGGAGTTCCGCCGGAAGTTCCACGACGAGGCCCAGGCCGTGGCCATGCTGTCCCACCCCAATATCGTTAATGTTTACGATGTTTCCCGCTCGGGCAGCATCGAATACATCGTCATGGAGCTGATCGACGGCATCACCCTGAAGGAATATCTCAGCCGCCGGGGCCAGCTCTCGCCCAAGGAGGTGACGGTCTTCGCCACCCAGATCGCCCGGGCGCTGGAGCACGCCCATAGCCACAACATCATCCACCGGGATATCAAGCCCCAGAACATCATGCTGCTGCGGGACGGAACGGTGAAGGTGGCAGACTTCGGCATCGCGCATTTTACCAACAACGACAATACCTATTGCAAGGGCGAGGCCATCGGCTCGGTCCATTACGTCTCGCCGGAGCAGGCCAAGGGCAGCTTTGTGGACAACCGTACGGATCTCTATTCCCTTGGCGTGGTCATGTATGAGATGATCACAGGCCGTCTGCCCTTTGAGGGCGACACGCCCGTCTCCATCGCCCTGCAGCACATCAATTCCATCGCCCTGCCGCCTTCGGTCTTCGCGGAAAATGTTCCGCCCCAGCTGGAGGAGATCACAATGAAGGCAATGAATCCCTCTCTTTCCAAGCGCTATGCCTCCGCATCCCAGATCCTGGAGGATCTGGAGGCCTTTCAGAACGAGCAGCAGTTCAAGCTGAACATCCCCCGGGAGGAGAGCGTGGCAGTCCAGGAGGAGCCGCAGGATCTGGACGCCACCCGCAAGCTGAACAATACCGGCGAGGTGGCTGCCCTGATGGAAAACGAACGGCGGGAGCCGCCGGAGCGCCGGGGGAGCGAGGAGCAGAAGCCCGTGGAGAAGGAGGAAGCGCCCGTGGAGGAGCAGAAGGAAAAACAGAAAAAGCACCGGTCGCCGGTCTCCGCCGCGCTGATCTTCAGCGTCATCGCCGTGGTGGTGTTCTGCGTGGGGGCCTTCTGCTTCGTGCAGAAGATCCTGGATCCCTTCGGCGGGACGGATTCCAGCAAGATCAACGCGCCAAACCTGAAGGGCCTTTATTATTCCCAGGTCATCGCCGATCCGCAATATTCCAATGTGGTCATCGCGGAGGGGGAATATGTTTACAATGAAACAGTGGATGCCGGCAAGATCATCTCCCAGGAGCCGGAGGCCAACCGGAAGATCGATCCCGGCTCCACCATCACCGTCACCATCAGCCGGGGCAACCGGACCTTTGCCCTGCCGGATTATGTCAATTCCGATGCCCGCCAGGCAAAGATCGAGCTGGACCGCTTCGGCGTCCAGTGTGTGGAGGCTGCGCCGGAATATAACGATGAAATTGAAAACGGCTTTGTCATCCGGACGGATCCCGCCGCAGGGACCATGCTCACCGAGGGCGATACCGTTACCATCACCGTCAGCCGCGGGCCGGAGTTCGTCATGGTGGATATGCCGGATCTGATGGGCAAATCCCTGAACACGGCGCTGGAACTGCTGGACAATGCGGGGCTGGAATGGGACGAGCCGGTCTATACCGAGTCCGACGGCGAGCCCGATCTGGTCATCTATCAGAGCATCGCTCCGGGCACCCAGGTGGAAAAGGGGACCCGCGTCAGCTTCCAGCTGAGCAAGGAGCGGGAGCTGCCGCCGGAGCCGGTGATCGTGGACTATGTTTATACGGTGACGCTGAACCAGTCGCCCAACCCCATCGATGTGGAGATCTATCAGGACGGCGGGCGGGTCTATAGCGGGACCCATGTTTCCGAGGAGGTCACGGCGACGGTGATCCTCACCGGCGCGGAGGGCGAGCACCAGATCCAGGTGTATCAGGACGGCGTTTTGCAGGCGCAGGAATATGTGACCTTCTGATGGAAGCAGTGGGGAAGGGCGTCGTATTAAAGGGCGTAGGCGGAAATTATGACGTGGCCTGCGGGGCGGAGACCGTCCGCTGCCGAGCCGGCGGAAAAGTGCGGCAGGAGGGCATTTTGGCCTGCGGCGACCGGGTGACCCTCCGGCGCAGCGCCTCCGGCGGCTATATCACCGGGCGGGAGCCACGGCGCAACAGCCTGATCCGCCCGGCCATCGCCAACATCGACCAGCTGGTGATCCTCTGCTCTCAGGCGCCGCCGGTGACGGATCCTTATCTGGTGGATAAGGTCACGGTGGTGGCGCTTTATCAGGGGATCCAGCCGGTGATCCTTTTGAGCAAGGCCGATCTAGACCCCAGCCCAGCGCTGGAGGAGACCTACCGGCGGGCGGGCTTTCCGGTATTGCGGGCCAGCGCCGTTACGGGGGAGGGCATCGAGGCCCTGAAGGCCCGGCTGGCGGGGAAGATCTCCGCCTTTACCGGCAATTCCGCCATCGGAAAATCCAGCCTGCTCAACCGGGTAGACGGCCGCTTTTCCCTGCAGGTGGGGGAGATGAGCCAAAAGATCCAGCGGGGCCGCCACACCACTCGCCATGTGGAGCTGCTGCGACTGGAAAATGGCGGCTTCGTGGCGGATACGCCGGGCTTTTCCACCTTCGATGCGGTGCGCATGGAAAAGCTCACCCGGGAGAGCCTGCAGCATTATTTTCCGGAGATCGGTCGATGCTTCGGCCGGTGCCGCTTTTCCGACTGCCACCATATCCACGAGCCGGGCTGCGCCGTGCGGCAGGCCGTGGAGCAGGGAGAAATCGCCCCCAGCCGCTACCGCAGCTATCAGCAGCTCTTTGAAGAGGTTGCCGGGCAGAAGCTCTGGTAAGCAGTTTATCATCCGTACCTCGGACAATTATAGATCAAAGGAGCGAAAAAAAACATGAAAAAAGCCCTTGCTCTGCTTGCCCTGCTGGCGGCGGTCTGCTGCCTTCTGACCTTCTCCGCCGCGGCGGAGAGCGCCGAGGTGAGCTCCGGTACCTGCGGCGAAAACCTTACCTGGACGCTGGACGCGGCAGGAATGCTGACCGTCTCTGGGACCGGTGCGATGGAGGATTATCGCTATTATAGGATTCCCTGGTATCAAAGTCGCGACAGCATTAAAACCGTGGTGATCGAAAACGGCGTCACAACAATCGGCGATTGCGCGTTCGAAGGCTGCAGCAGCCTGAGCAGCATCACCCTCCCGGAGGGCGTCACCGCCATCGGCCGCTCCGCATTCGCCTACTGCACCAGCCTGAGCAGTATCACGATCCCGGAGAGTGTCACCGCCGTTGGCGAATATGCGTTTTCCCGCTGTGAAAGCCTGAAGGATGTTTCTATCACCGATCTGGACGCCTGGTGCCGGATCGATTTTGCGAATTCTGCCGCGACCCCCATGTGCAACGGAGGGAACCTCTTGCTGAACGGCCAGAAGCTCGTCTCTGTCACCGTTCCCGAGGACGCTGTAAAGGCTTACAGCTTTTACGGCTTCAAGGATCTGATCCAGGTCACCCTCCCGGCGGGCGTCACCGCCATCGGCGACGGCGCATTCTGGAACTGCACCAGCCTGAGCAGCATCAAGCTCCCAGACGGCATCGCTGTCATCGGCAGCAACGCGTTCGAAGGCTGCACCAGTCTGACCGGCATCGAGATCCCGGAGGGTGTCACCACCATCGGCGACGCCGCGTTCTACGGCTGCACCAGCCTGACCAGTATCACGATTCCGGAGGGCGTCACCGCCATTGGCGGCGCCGCGTTCTCCTACTGCACCAGCCTGAGCAGTATCAATATTCCAACCGGCGTCACGGTCATCGGCGAGAGTGTATTTTCTGGGTGTGACAGTCTGGCCAGTATCACCATCCCGGAGAGCGTCACTGCCATCGGCGACTATGCGTTTTCCAACTGCGACAGCCTGACCGGCGTCACCATCCCGGAGGGCGTTACCGCCATCGGCAACCACGCATTTCGGAGCTGCCGCAGTCTGGCCAGTATTGAGATCCCTTCCAGCGTCACCGCCATCGGCGAGAAGGCGTTCTACTTGAGCAACCTGAAGGATGTCTATATCACCGATCTGGCGGCCTGGTGCGGCATTGCCTTTGGCGATGAAGAAGCCAATCCGCTGTATGAAGCCGAGAAGCTTTATCTGAACGGCGAACTGGTGGAGACGCTGGAGCTTCCGGAGAGCGTCACGGTGATCCGGCAGGGGCTGTTCCGCAATGCTGCCTGCATCCGGCGCGTGGTGCTGCCGAAGGGCCTGAAGGGCGTGGCGGCCAACGCATTCTATGGCTGCAAAAACATTCAGGAGGTCTTTTACGCCGGCAGCGAGGCGGAATGGAAGGTGCTGCCCATCGCCACGGGCAACGACCCGCTGAAGAACGCCACGATCTATTATAACTCCACGCTGGACGACTATTATTGCCGCATCACCGTGGCGGCCAGCGAGGGCGGCTGGGTCGCCGTGAGCGCCAATACGGCCAAGGTGGGGGACACCGTCACCGTCACGGCCACGCCCTACCGGGGCTATGCGCTGAGCGCCATCTATGTGGACGGGGATGCCATTGAGGGCAATACCTTCACCGCCACGGGCAACCACAGGGTCTCCGCCGTCTTTACCCGGCTTCCCGCCGTGGGCGGAAACGAGGACTTCCGTTTGGAGGGCATCACCGTTTTGGATGGGGCGGGGAATCTACTGCAGGAGCTTCCGGCAGAGCGGCTGCTGGTGACGGTGACCGTCCGCCATCTGAAGGACAGCGGCAGCGGCGCCGTCATGCTGGCGCAGTATGACGAAAGGGGCCGCTATCAGGGCCTGCTCTGGCTGACGCTGGAGGAGATGCCCAAGGATATGACGCTGAAGGTGACCCTCCCCGTGGACAACACCGGGGGCAGCATCGCCCAGCTGAAGGTCTTTCTGGTGGAATCGCTGGGTTCTCCCGCGCCCGTGGGCGAGGCGATCTCCTTCGGCACGATCTGAACATCGCATTTCTCAGGCCGCCTGCGGGCGGCCTTTTCCTTTTCATAGTTTTCTTTTTCCGCGCATAGGATGGAGCAAGAAACCACTGTGGAAAAGGAGAAGGAACAAGCATGGAACTGGTAAAGAACAGCTATGACCGGTATGTTCTGCTGACCCAGACGGAGCAGACCCGGGAGGAGAGCGCGGAGGTCATCGTGCCGGA
Organism: Clostridiales bacterium UBA4644; assembly: GCA_002405755.1. Taxonomy (GTDB): domain Bacteria; phylum Bacillota; class Clostridia; order Oscillospirales; family Butyricicoccaceae; genus UBA4644. The sequence continues at coordinate 37,945 of DHMK01000076.1, read as the reverse complement.
TACGCTGGCGGATGTTTATGGCGTCCTTACGGCAAACGCCGTCTGCCAGATCAAGCAGCGCAGCCTGAAAAAGGACGCGCTTTTGCTGGAGGGCGTTGTGGAAATGGAGGCCGTCTGCCTGACAGAGGAGGAAAGCTGCCAGTTCGTCCGGGGCAGCATCCCCTTTTCGCAGGAATATGCCCTGCCCGGCTGCCGGCCGGAGGATGTGGCGGAGGTCCATCTGGAGCCGGTGCGGGCGGAGGCGCTTTTGCGCAATCCCCGCAAGCTGCAGCTGCAGACGCAGCTCTCCCTGCAGGCCAGAGTGTATCAGCGGCAGCAGCTGACCCTTTCCGAGGGGCTGAACGGCGCGCCGGAGGAGGGCGTCCAGACGCTGACGGAGCAGGTGGAGCTGGAGGTTTTGCGGGCGGTGGCAGAGAAAAAGGTCACGGCGGCGGACGAGATCCGCCTGAACGCCAGCGGAAGGCTTTTGCAGTATGAGGTGGAATGGCGGCAGGAGGAGCAGCGGATCCTCACGGGCAAGCTGATGCTTCGAGGCAATGTTTGCCTGCGGACCGTTTTGCTGGAGGGGCAGGAGACCCGGGTCCAGGAGGCGCTGATCCCTTATTCTCAGGTGATGGAATGTGAGAGCGTGGAGAGCGGCGACGCGGTGACGGTGGAATATCAGACCATGCAGAGCCAGGTCAGCCTTCTGGACGGCGAGCAGCCCACCCTTTCCTGCAGCATCACCGGCTGCGCTTGGGCCAAGGCGGTGCGGCGGCAGCGGTTTTCCGTCCTGCAGGACGCCTACAGCACCGGCTACGAATCGGAATGCGCCACGGAGGAGATGAACTGTCCTGCGCCCCGGCAGACGGAGACGGTCATCCCCGTCAGTCAGGTCTTTGCGGCGGAGGAGCCGGCGGGACGCATCGTCAACTGCCGTTGGTGCGCCCGGGGCGGCGCGGAGGAGGGGCGGATGCTGGGGCAATATACCTTCCGGGTGCTCTATTGCTGCCCCCGGGGCCGGCTGCACTGCGCGGAGCATACCGTTATCGTGACGGCGGAGGAGCCGGTGTGTCTGGAGCAACTTTCCGTGCGGGCCTGTCTGCGGGAGCTGATCTGTCAGGCGGAGAGCGACGGGCGGATCTCCATCCGGTTTCGGGCGGCTTTGCAGGGGCGGGGGCAGGTGTGCAGCAGCTGCCGTCAGGTGAGCGCCTGCACGCTGGAGAAGGAAAAGCCCCGGGTCCTTCCGCCGGCGGGGACGCTGGTGCTCCGCTGCGCCGAGCCCAAGGAGACCGTTTGGAGCATCGCCCGGCAATACGGCGCACGTCGGGAGGAGATCCTCTCCGCCAACCGTCTGGAGGAGGGGAGCCTGAAGCCGGGCCAGCTGATCCTGGTCCCCTTCAGCCGGTAAAGTAAAAGCATTTTCCATCCTCCGGGCCGCGTCTGCGGCCCTTTTTTCTTGACTTTCCCGCAGCAAAACGGCATAATAGAAAAGGATCAAAGGAGGGATGCGCATGGGCGGCCTGGCGGATAAGCGCCTGTTTCTGCTGGATATGGACGGGACCATCTATTTGGACGACCGGCTGTTTGACGGGACGCTGGACTTTTTGGCCTGGGTCCGCGCCGTGGGCGGCAGAACCCTTTACCTGACCAACAATTCCTCCCGGGGCGTTTCCGCCTATGTGGAAAAGCTGGCCCGGCTGGGCATCGCGGCGGAGCGGGAGGACTTTCTCACCTCCGTCCATGTGACGGCCCGCTATCTCAGGAAAAAGCAGTATCGCAGGATCTATGCCTTCGGCACGGCGTCCTTCCGGCAGCAGCTGGCGGAGGCCGGCCTGCCGGTGACCGATCGGCTGGAGGAGGGGATCGACTGTCTCTGCTGCGGCTTTGATACGGAGCTGACCTTTCAAAAGCTGGAGGATGCCTGCATCCTGCTGAACCGAGGCGTGGACTTCGCGGCCACCAATCCGGATTGGGTCTGTCCCACCTGGTATGGCTCCGTTCCGGATTGCGGCAGTGTCTGCGAGATGCTGTTTCGCGCCACGGGCCGCCGGCCCCATGTGTTAGGCAAGCCCCAGGCGGACATGCCCCTTCTGGCGCTGGAGCAGACGGGCTTTTTGCCGGAGCAGGCTGTTTTGCTGGGGGACCGGCTCTATACCGATATCCAGAGCGGCGTTAACGCCGGCATTGACACGGCGCTGATGCTCAGCGGCGAGGCCACGCTGCAGGATGCGGAGCAGAGCTCCGTCAAGCCCACTTGGATCTTTCAGGACATCCGCGCCTTTCTCACCGCGCTGCAGCAGGAGAACCAATAATATTTTTAACACATATGTAAAGGAGCTTTTATCATGGGTCTGAATCAGCAATCCGGCATCCGGATCGGCAAGGGCAAGCCCGGTCCCCGCAATCTGATTACCGATGTATCCGGCGTCAAAGTGGGGCATGTAACCCTGCGGGACGGCAAGGACATCAACACCGGCGTCACCGCCATTCTGCCTCACGGGGGCAATCTGTTTCGGGACAAGGTCATGGCGGCTTCGGCCGTGATCAACGGCTTCGGCAAGACTATGGGTCTGGTGCAGGTAGAGGAGCTTGGCACCATCGAGACGCCCATCATCATGACCAATACCCTGAGCATCGGCACGGCGGCCACCGCCCTGATCCGCTATATGTTGGCTCAAAATCCGGAGATCGGCCTGACCACCGGCACGGTGAATCCTCTGGTCTGCGAGTGCAACGATGGGCAGCTTAACGATATCCGCGGCCTGCATGTACAGGAAGAACATGTTTTCCAGGCACTGGAAAATGCTTCTGAGACATTTGAGGAAGGGGCTGTCGGCTCCGGCACGGGGATGTGCTGTCTGGGCCTGAAGGGCGGCATCGGCTCGGCCTCCAGGGTGGTAGAGCTGGACGGGAAGGACTATACCATCGGCGCGCTGGTCATGAGCAATTTCGGTTCCGCCGGCAACCTGACCGTAGACGGCCGGCACCTTGGCCGGGATATCAAGGCCATGCTGGATGCGCAAAAGAAGGATCAGGGCTCCATCATCATGCTGCTGGCCACGGATATTCCTCTCAGCGAGCGGCAGCTGAAGCGGATCTGCCGCCGGGCGGGCGTGGGTCTGGCTCGTACAGGCTCCTTTTACGGCAACGGCAGCGGCGATATCGCCATCGCCTTCACCACGGCGAACCGAGTCCCCCATTTTGGCGACAGCGCCTTTGTTTCCATGCGGATGATGGACGACGACAAGATCGATCCCGTCCTGGAGATGAGCGCGGAGGCTGTGGAGGAAGCCATCATCAGCTCCCTCTGGCACGCGGAGACTCTCACCGGCCGGGCGGGAAGGATCCAGCATGGTCTGCGGGAATGCCTTGCGGCCCTGCAGAAATAAAGAAAAATCAGGAAAAAGCAAAAAAACCGCTCCTTCGCGCCGCATTTGGCTGCGAAGGAGCTTTTTGTGGACTTATGACTGAAAAATGCCCCGGAACCAGCGAAGATCACTTTTGCTGACGCTGCCCAGAAGCCGCAGCAGCAGCCCGTAGAAGGGCACGGCCAGCAGCAGAAGCATTCCGTCCGGCAGCGCCGGAAAGAGCAGCCGGGGCAGCAGCATAGCCCCGCAGGAGGCCAGCAGGGGCGCAAGAACGCTGCGGTAAAGGGCCAGCCGCAGGCCCGCCGTTTGATGCAGGCGACGGTAGCTCAAAAGAAAATTCATGATCTCGCTCACATAGATGGTAAAAAGATAGCCGCCCACGCCCACCCGGGGGATCAGCTGCCACACCAGCAGCAGGCTCACAGCGGCGTCCAGCATATTGATGCGCATGCTCACCGTCTGCAGGCCCATGCCCTTGAGCATGGCGTCTACCGTATTGTCCAGATACATCAGCGGCGTCAGCGGCGCCAGCAGACGGATGTATTCTGCCGCGTCGCCGGAGCGGTAAAGAAGAAGGCCCAGCTTTCCGCCGTAGCAATAGAGCGCGCCGGCAGCGAAGAAGGAAAGCAGCAGCGTCAGATGCAGCGTTCGCTGGAGAATGGCGTGGAGCTGGGCCGTCTGGCCCTTTGCGTGGTTTTCCGCCACCTCCGGGACGAGAAGCCCCGCCACCGTCCCCAAAAATACCCCGGTAAAGCCCAGCACCGGCAGCGCCATGCCCTGGATCACGCCGTAGATAGCCAGCGCTGCGTTGGCGCTGGCGCCGGTGCGCCGCAGACCCTTTGGGATGAGCAGATGCTTTGCCGTCACCAGACCGGAGCGGATCCAGGAACCCACCGCATCGGGCAGGGCGATCTGCAGCAGGCGCGGCGTCATGGAAAGGGGCAGGGGACAGCTCTGACGCCACCGCTCCCGTCGGAAGGTCAGCCAGGAAAACAGCAGGGAGCACAGGTCGGAAAGGCAGCCGCACCAGACCAGCAGCGTGCAGGCCCGCACTGGATCGTTTCCGGAAAAGCGCAGCAGGGCTGCCGCCGTCAAAAGGGCGTGGATGGCGAAGGAGCCCAGTTGGATCCCCGTGATCCGGCCCGCCTGCCGCAGAGCGGAAAAGCATCCGTCCAGACAGGAGGAAAGCGCCAGGCAGGGCAGGCTTGCGGAAAGGATCCGCAGGCAGTTCATCAGCTCCGGCCGATCCAGCCAGAGGTCGGCCACGGTATTTGCGCAGCACCAAAGCAGCACGCCGGCCCCCGACCCCAGCAGCAGGGCATAGGTCAGGCAGAGCTTGACCACGCCGCTGCGGGAGGTTCGGCGGGAGGCCTCATTTTCCATCAGCAGGCGGATGGTGGACAGCCGCACGCCGGAAACGGCCAGCGCCGCCGCCAGCCCATAGGCCGACATCAGCAGCTCATACAGGCCGATGCCCGCCGCGCCCACCTTTTTGCCCAGCCACGCCTGAAAGCCCATGGATAGCAGCCGCATGAGCAGCGCCGAGGCCGTCAGCAGAAATGTGTTCCTCAAAAACAGCTTTGCTCGTCTCATGGTGCAGTCTATGAGAAAAATTTGAAAAATATGAAAAAAACACTTGCAAAATGGGACAAGGTATGATAATATAAGTTTCGTTGACCGGGTGTAGCGCAGCTGGTAGCGCGCTTGACTGGGGGTCAAGAGGCCGTGAGTTCAAGTCTCGCCACTCGGACCAGCAAAAAGCATTGGAAACGCTGAGTTTTCAGTGCTTTTTCTTTTTTCGGAAACGAAAAATCCGGCGATCAAAAATCTGCAAAGCCGGAAAGAAAAAATCGCACAGCAGGGAGGGCAAACAAATGATGATCCGCAGGATCGATATGAACAGCTACCGAAGAAAGGCGCACTTTGATTATTTCCGGTCTTTGCAATATCCGTATGTTGGGGTAACGGTCGAGCAGGATGTAACAGCGGCTTTGCGCTTCAGCAAAGAGACCGGACAGTCCTTTTACCTTACGATCCTTCATGCGGCGGCCCTTGCGGCGGATGCCGTCCCGGAGCTCAGGCAGAGGATCCGCAAGGATCAGATCGTAGAATACTCCGAATGCCCCACTTCTCATACGGAACGCACGCAGGGCGGCGAATATTGCTATTGTACGCTTCACCATCACATGAGCCTATCCGACTATTTTGAAGCGGCGGAGGAAGCACGGCGGGCCTGTGCGGTGAATGGCATTCAGGAAGATGAGGACGCAGAAAGCATGTACTTCATCTCAACGCTTCCATGGCTGCATTACACGGCGCTTATTCAGCCTGTTTCCTGCGGAGACGAGTCAAACCCCAGGATCACCTGGGGGAAATATGCCATTACGGGTTCCGGAAAGGTCGTTCTGCCTGTTTCCATATTGGCACACCATGCGCTGGTAGACGGCAGCCACATTGCCCGGTTTTATGAAAATCTGGCGCGGGAGATCGGGAAGCTTGATTCAGCAAGATAGCATGCCGTGAGCACCAAAAGCATCAGAAGAAAAAAGCCCCGCCTGCTTTTGCAGGCGGGGCAGCGCTTTGATCGCTTATTGAGTTTACTGATAGTTCACGGTCAGGTTGGAGAACTGGACGTTGGCGATATCGCCGGCCTTGACAACGGTGCTGTCGATGGTGACTTTGCCGTCCACGATATCCTGGAACAGCTTGTTGTAGTCATCCACGGTGAACTTGGTCAGAGACCAGGTGGCGGTGGGCAGACCGACGGAATCGTCCTTGGCGCCCAGAGAGGTCAACTTGCCGGCGATGTCGGCAAACTTCTCGGTGTAGACCTTGTCCAGAGCCCACTGCACGGAGGAGGCCAGGCCCTTCATGGCGGAGGTCACGACGGTGGCGGAATCAAAGGACTGGTCCACGTCCACGCCAACGACCTTGCCCTCGTTCTCAGCGGCCGCGGCAGAGATGGACTGGAAGATGGAGCCGCCGCAGGCGAAGACGATCTCGGTGCCCTGCTCATACCAGCCATTCATCATGGCCTGCAGCTCGGGAGAAGCGGAGAAGGTGGCGCCGTACTGCCAGGTGTAGTTCATGGTGACGGTCTCGTTCAGAGCCTTGGCGGCGTCATTGGCGCCCTGCACAAAGCCATAGCCGTAACGGCAGCAAGCGGGGTTGTCGCCGCCGCCGCCGCCGGCGAAGCCGAGAGCCTTATAGCCTTCCATGACCACGGCATAGCCGGCCAGATAGCCACACTGCTCTTCCTGGAAGGCGATGGCGGCCACATTGTTCATGATATTGCCGTTGGCATCGGCAACGGGGCTGGAAGCATCGATGAAGACAAAGTTCACATCGGCAAACTCCGCAGCGGCCTTGACCAGCGCGTTGGCCTGCATGAAGCCGGCGCAGACGATGACCTTCGCGCCGTTCTGGGCGGCGGCGGCCATGGCGTCGTAACGGTCGTCATCGGTAGCCTGCGCATCGTTGGCGGGCTGATAGTACTTATAGGTCTTGTTGTTGGCGTGAGCATAGAGCTTGACGCCATCGAAGGTGCCCTGGTTGAAGGACTTGTCCTTCAGAGCGCCCACATCGGTGATAAAGGCGATCTCGTACTTTCCGTCTTCGGAAGTCATTTCATCGGGGATGTCGTCAGCGCTGATGGTCTTGTCGGAATCGTTGTTTCCCGTGGTGTTGTTTTCGCCGCAGCCAGCTGCCAGAGCCAGAAGCATCATGGCAGAAAGCAGCAGTGCCAGAAACTTTTTCATTGTTGTTTCCTCCTCTATTTTTGTACGAATGTACGGCCGGTATCCCGCAGGGAATGCAGTCAGATACCATCAGTTATATTATCATTTCTTACGAAAAAAAGCAAGCGGGTTTATCCCAGCTTTTAACATTTCGCCTTTCTTTCTCCCTTTTTGCGGATTCCGGGCGTTTTTTTCAAAGGAATTTGTGGAAAACACAGATTCTTTTTTGCAATTTAGCCTTTTTACAAAGCCAGACGGTCAAAAAAGGGGAAAAAACGGCCGGACTTTTCCTGCGCCGGTTATTTTCGCCGGGGCGGGAAAGACTATGCTCCAGAGGTGATCGTTTGAAAGCGCAGGTATATCCGACCTTAAAAGAGAACATCGCTGAGATGGAAAAAAGTCTCCCGGGCGACAACACCCTGATCCGGCGGGAGTTTGCGCCCCGGAGCCTTCCCGGGCTGCGCTGCTGCCTGTTCTGCATCGACGGCATGGTCTCCTCCGAGACCATCAACGAGGCGGTGCTGCGGCCGGTGACGCTGCTTTCCCGGGGGCCGGAGCCGGGGGAGGACGCGGCGGAGTTTTTGCAGCGGAAGGTGCTGCAGAGCTGCGAGAACAAGCCGGCCACGGAATACGGCGAGATCCTGCGGGCGGTGCTCTACGGCGACAGCGTTTTGTTCGTGGAGGGCTGCTCCAGGGCGCTGCTGCTGGGAACCAAGGGCTTTTTGATCCGCGGCGTTTCCGAGCCCTCCGGCGAGACCTATCTCAAGGGTCCCAGAGAGGGCTTTGTGGAGCCGCTGCTGCACAATCTTGCCATGCTGCGCCGGCGGCTGCGGACGCCGGATCTGAAGCTGGAATATTTTACACTGGGCACCACCACAAAAACAGACTGCTGCCTTTGCTATCTAAGCAGCGCGGTAGACCGGGCCATGCTTTCGCTGCTGCGGCAGCGGCTGGCCCGCATCGCCATCGATGGCGTTCTGGACAGCAACTATGCAGCGGAGCTGGTGCGGGACCACCGCTGGTCCCTTTTCCGGACCACCGGCTCCAGCGAGCGGCCGGATATCGTGGCCTCCAAGCTGATGGAGGGGCGGGCGGCCATTCTGGTGGACGGGAGCCCGGTGGCCGTAACGGTGCCGTTTATTTTTCTGGAGCACTTTCAGTCCGGCGAGGATTATTATGTCTCCTACAGCTTTGCGGGCATCAATCGCTTTCTGCGGGTGGCGGGCTTTTTTGTGGCCATTTCCATTTTGCCCATCTATCTTTCGCTGGTGACCTTTCATCAGGCGTTCATGCCTCTGTCGCTGATCCTGAGCATCGCCCGGGCCCGGCAGGACATCCCCTTTCCCATCCTGATGGAGGCCATCCTGCTGCTGCTGGCCTTTGATATTCTGCGGGAGGCCGGCGTCCGCACGCCCTCCACCATCGGCCAGACGCTTTCCGTTGTGGGCGGGCTGGTCATCGGGCAGGCTGCAGTAGACGCCCGGCTGGTCTCCGTCCCGGTGCTGATCGTGGTGGCGATCTCCGGCATCTGCGCCCTGATTGCGCCAAAGCTGAAGGCCGCCGTGGTGATCTGCCGGCTGGTTTTGATGGTGCTGGGGGTGTCCTTCGGGTTTTACGGCTATCTTCTGGGGATGCTGGGGCTGATGACTCTGCTTTCCCGGCAGCATTCCTTCGGCATCAATTATCTGGCAGGGCTGCCGCTGGAGGAGACGGACAGCGCGGAAGACAGCATCCTCCGCGTGCCTTACTGGATGATGCGGAAATACGGACGCTTTCTGGCGGGAAAGGGCAAGGGACGGCGATGAAGCTTGTAAAATTTCCGGCGGCGCTGCTGGCGCTGCTGGCGCTGCTGCTGCTTTCCGGCTGCCAGTCCGGGACGGAATCCTCCTCGCTGACTGTGGTCACCGGCATTGGGCTGGACGGGCTGCCGGGGGAATGCCGGGTCTCGGTGGAGGCCATCCAGCTGACCCAGACCCAGGAGGGCGGCCAGCGGGTGCTGCTCCATGCAGACGGCGTCGATCTCAGCGACAGCATCCTCAATACCGTGGCCATCACCGGGCGGCGGCTGCACAGCAATCATGCGGAGGTGCTGGTGATCAGCCGGGAGACGGCGGAGGCCGGGCTGGAGCCGGTGATGGACGACCTGCTGCGGCAGAACCAGTATCCCGTTTCCATGCAGCTGGCCGTGGCCAAGGGCTCGGCAGAGGAGATCATGCGCACCGAGCCGGTGGTGGGAGATATCGGCAGCATCGAGCTGGACACCATGCTTCAGGAGGGGCAGGAGCAATGCCGGACGCCGGCAGTGACCGCCTCGGAATTTTATCAGCAGGCCTGCACGCCGGGGGCGGAGCCTGTGCTGCCCTTTGTGGAGCTGCGGCAGAACGGCGAGACCATGGTGCGGGAGGTGACGGGCTGCGCCCTGTTCCGGGGGATGAAGCTGCTGAGCGTTTTGGACGGCTGGGAGAGCCGGGTGCTGCTGTGGATGCTGGGCCGGCCCGGCGGGAGCCTGATCGGCCATACCGCCATTTTTGAGATGGAGCAGCTGGAGCGGCAGATCGACACCGGCCGGGAGGGCGGCGTTTTAACGCTGACCGTGACCCTCAAGACTCAGGCCGACCAGCGGCGGCAGGCAGAGCTGGAGGAGGAGGCAAGCGCGCTTTTGCGGGAGCAGTGTCAGGCGGTGCTCTCCGTTTTGCAGGCCCAGCAGTGCGACGCGCTGGGCGTGGGCAGCAGCATGTACCGCCATCATCCGGCCCTGTGGCGGCAGGTGCAGGAGCGCTGGCCGGAGACCTTTTCTGCCTATCCCATGGAGGTGCGGGTAGAGATCCGGGAGATGCGCTGGGGCCGGGTCTGGAGCGCGGAGGAGCTGCAGGAATGGGAGGGCGCGGACGATGGAAAATGAAGGACTTACAGCGCGGCAGGTCTTTTTCATGCTGACGCTGTTTCTCACGGGAAATCTGGTGGTGAATCACGGGGCAAAAACGCTGCCCACCGGCTGGCTGGCCTTTCTGGCGCTGGCGGCGGCAGCGGCGCCCCTGCTGCTGCTCTATGCGGCGGCCGCCGAAAACTGCACCGCCTGGGAGATCTTTCCCGCGGCCTTCGGCAAGGCGGCGGGCGGCGGAATGACGGCCCTTTACTGCGTCTTTGCCCTGGTGCTGGCCGGCGACGCAGTGCGGACCTTTTCTGATTTTATCGTCATCAACGATCTGAACAACGCGGGCCCCGTGGGCAATTCCGCCATTTTGCTGGCGGTCTCCGTGCTTTTGCTGCTGTGCTCCATGGAGACCATCGGCAAGGCCGCCTGGCTGACCCAGCCGCTGATCGCTCTTCTGATGCTGGTGAGCCTTGGGCTGACCCTTTCCGGCACACGGCTGGAGCGGGCGCTTCCGCTTTTCGCCGAAGGAGGGGCGCGGCTTTTGGAGGGCACGGCGGTGAGCCTGGCCCGGACGCTGCTGCCGGCTGTGTTTCCCATCTTTACCATTGGCGGCGCGGTGCGCGGGCCGTGGAAAAAGAGCGCCTGGCGGGCGGGGGTGGTGATCTGTCTGTTTCTGGCGGTAATGTCCCTGAGGGACACGCTGGTGCTGGGCTATCCGCTGATGTCGGTCTTTCGCTTCCCGGATTACATGGCCGCCAACACCTTCCATCACAGCGAGGTGCTGGTGTCCACCGCCTTTGTTTTGAGCCAGCCCTTCCGGGTGGCTCTGTGCCTGCGGTATGTTCAGGAATGTCTGGTCCATTGGCGGCCCCAGGGACGCTTCTGGTATCCTGCGGCGCTGGCTGCGGCTGCGGGAGGACTTTCCTGCATGGATCTGCAGGCCCTGCCCCGAAGCTGGCGGCTGCCGGCCAGCGGAGCCGCCGCAGCAGCGCTGATCCTCCCGCCGCTGCTGGCGATGATCGTGCGGCGGACAAAGCGCCGCCGCGCCCTGCGGCAGAGCGAAGCCTCCGGAGACTGACATGAGGTTGCGCCGCCGTGCATAGAATGAACTGATCTTATGCACAGGAGGATTCGCTATGAAAACACCGATCTTCAAAGGCAGCGCCACGGCGCTGGTCACGCCCTTTGACCGGCAGGGTGAGCTGGATGAGCAGGCGCTGCTGGGTCTGATCGACTGGCAGCTCAGCCAGGGGACGGACGCGCTGGTGGTCTGCGCCACCACGGGAGAATGCGCCACCCTCAGCGACCGGGAATGGAGCCGGGTGGTGGCCCTTGCCGTGGAGCGGGCGGCGGGAAGGATCCCCGTCATTGCAGGAACAGGCCGCAATGATACCATCCACGCCCTGCGGCTGGGGCAGAAAGCAAAGGCGCTGGGCGCCGACGCCGTCCTCACCGTGACGCCCTATTATAATAAGACCACCCAGCAGGGCCTGCTCCGGCACTATCTGTTTCTGGCGGAGGGGGTGGAGCTGCCTATGCTCCTCTATAATGTTCCCTCCCGCACGGGCATGAGCTTCCGGGCGGAGACCTATGCTGCGCTGGCAGAGCATCCCAATATTTACGGCGTCAAGGAGGCCTCCGGCGATCTTGGCCTGATCCTAAAGACCAGAGCCCTCTGCCCGGAGGACTTTGCCCTTTACAGCGGCAACGACGATCAGATCGTCCCCATTCTGGCGCTGGGCGGCCTTGGAGTGATCTCCACAGCGGCAAACGTTGTCCCGGCGGAGCTACACGCCCTGTGCGCCGGCTTTTTCCGGGGCGATCTGCAGGAGGCCAGGGCGATCCAGCTGCGGCTGCAGCCGCTGATCGAGGCGCTTTTCCTGGAGGTGAACCCCATTCCTGTGAAGGCGGCGCTGGCCGCCATGGGCCGCGTGGAGGAGATCGTACGGATGCCGCTGACGACCCTTGGCCCCGCAGCCCGTCATGCGCTGGAGCAGGCCATGAAGGGAGCGGCGCTGCTCTGATTTTTTGAAAAAAGCTGGAATTTCAGGAGAAAATGCCGTATAATAGGGCCAAACAAGGCGCTTATGCGCCGGGATTTGGAGGAAGCTTTTATGCAGAAGAAGATCAATACGGAAAAGGCGCCCGGCGCTATCGGCCCCTATTCTCAGGCGGTGGAGATCGATCACGTGGTCTATACCTCCGGCCAGCTGGGCATCGACCCCGTCACCGGTGCGCTGGCAGAGGGCGTTGAGGCCCAGACCCGCCAGTCGCTGGAAAATGTCAAGGCCATTCTGGCCCAGGCCGGCCTGACCATGGAAAGCATCGTCAAGACGCTGGTCTTTATCAAGGATATGAACGACTTCGGCAAGGTCAACGCCGTTTACGCAGAATACATCCACGGCGACATTCTGCCTGCTCGCTCCTGCGTGGAGGTGGCGGCCCTGCCCAAGGGCGGCCTGGTGGAGATCGAGGTCATCGCAAAGAAGTAAACGGAAAGCAGCCCGCCTCCGGAAGCGCTCCGGAGGCGCGGCTTTTCGGAGAAACGGGGGAGACGCATGACGGTAAGGCTGGAGGAAGGGCTGATCTATGAGATCCTTTCCCTGGTGGAGGAGATCCCTGCGGGATGCGTGGCCTCCTATGGGCAGATCGCCCGGCTCATCGGCCGGGAGCGCAATGCCCGCCTGGTGGGCAGGGTATTGAGTATGGCGGAATACTACGGCGACTATCCCTGCCACCGGGTGGTCAACCACGCCGGGCGGCTGGCGCCCCATTTCCCGGAGCAGCGGCAGCGTCTGCTGCAGGAGGGCGTAGTCTTCCGGAGCAATGGCTGCGTGGATATGGAAGCCTGCCAGTGGCGCTGCTGAAGCGCGCAAAAACAGACCGCCGGACCCCTGCGGGGCGTCCGGCGGCTTTTTTGATCCTTGTTTTTGGAGAGTCAGCAGGCATGGGTCGGCGTGGGCGGAAGGCCGCAGGCCAGCCTGCGGTTCAGCTCTGCAATGGTGCCGCGGTAGAGACAGGTCGTTTCCGGCAGCTCCAGAAATTCCTGAGGCCGCATGAGCGAGGGCGGTTTGGAAAGCTGCACCGCCCCGCATTGCTGCAGAAGATCGGCCACGAACTGCGAGCAGAAATAGGCATAGGCCTTCTGCCGGCGAATGCCCAGCCGGCAGGAGATCAGCCCGGCATAATCATAACGGTAGCGCCGCCGCTCCGCCAGCATGGCCGCCGCTCTGCGGCAGACGGCGTCGTAGACCCGGTCGGAGACGGGAAGCGCCAGCAGGGCGCAGGGGATATTGGCATGACGGATATAGTTGCCGGCCCGCACATCCTCCTGCACCAGCCCCGCCGGGATGGGAAAGCGCCAGTAGCGCCGGGCGAAGCTGCACAGAGTGGAAAGCGCCGGATCCCAGGCCAGCGCCACATGGGTATAGGCGTCGCCGGTGGCCAGACGGATCACCCGGGAAGCCGCCGTGGGGACGCGGGTCAATAATATATACAGTGTTTTCATCGTAAGACTCCCATGGGTGCGCTTCAGTCCCGGGCTTCCGTCATCAGGCGGCGCAGCAGCGCTGCGGCGCGCTCCACAGCGCCGGGGGCATAGGGCAGGGAAAGGCCCGCGCCGGCCAGCGTCTCGGCATAGGGCCGGCTGCCGCCGGCGGCGCACAGGGCATGATACCTGGCCCAGCCCCGGACAGGGTCGGCGTCGTGATCGGCCTTCAGCTGCAGGGCACAGACGATGGACAGGGCATAGCTGACTACATAGCGGGGAAACATATAAAGCGCCATATTGGTAAAAAGATCGCAGCCTGCCAGCACCTGCTGCCGCCAGGACTCGTTGTTCAGAGCGCGGCCAAAGGCTTTTTCGATCCGGTCGGCCTCCGCTGCCCATTCCGCCAGAGAAGCCTCCGGGTGTTCATAGAGCCAGGTCTCGAAGGTATGGATGGAGCAGAAGGCGCAAAGTTCCTTGATGAAGCCGTAGCAGTGCTCCGTGCGGAACTGGCCGGCCTGATCGCCGAAGAAATCCCGGGCGTAGGGCAGGCTGAAAAGCTCCATGGTCTTGGAATGGACCTCCGCCAGATCGGGGCCGACGCCCACATAGTCTGGAGTGGGCTGGGCGCGGAGGGAAAGATAGCCCTGCAGCCCGTGGCCCAGCTCGTGAGTGTAGACCGTCACATCGCTGGAGGTGCCGTCGCAATTGGCGAAGACAAAGGGCATCCGGTAGGGCGCGCCCAGCATATCGCAGAAGCCCATACCGGCGATCTTATTGGGAGAGCCCTCCACATCCAGCAGCCCGTGGCGGACCATCTCATCGAAAAACTGTCCGGCCTCCGGACTCAGGGCATGATACATCCGCTGGGCAGCCCGGGGAAGCTCCTCCGCCGGGACGGGCACGGCGTTGCCCGCGGGAAACACCAGCCCCCGGTCATAGGGCATCAGCGCCTCCACTCCAAGACGGCGGCGCTGCTCCTCCTGCAGCTGGAGATACAGCGGGACGATGTGGGTCTGCACCTGACGGCAGAATGCGTCCAGCTCCGCCCGGCCATAGCCCAGCCGCTGCTGACAAAGGTCGCCGTAATCGGCAAAATTGTCAAAGCCATTGGCCCGGGCCAGCTGGTTTCTGACGCAGACCAGCTCCCGCAGCAGCGCTTCCATGGCGTCTGCCTGTGCCAAAACGGTCTGCTGCTGGGCTTCAAAGGCGGCCCGGCGCCGCTGCCGGTCGGGGCTTGCAAGGGCGGCGCGCAGCTGGCCGCCGCTGAGACTCTCGCCCTGGACAGAATATTTGGCGGAGGCAGCAAGCTGCTGATATTGGGCCGTCAGCCGGGCGATACGAGCCTGCAGCTCCTTTCCCTCGGCATGGAGCCGGTGGTCCAGCGTCAGCAGGGTGCGCAGCTGGGGCCCGAAGGCCTCGTCTACCGCCGGGGCAAAGGGGCTTTCCGCAATGGCCGTTGCCAGCGACTGGCTGTCCAGCGTTTCCAGTCGGGGCAGGGTCTCCTGATATTCTTTCTGATAGAAGGCGTCGGTCACATCGTGGAAGGCGCGGATGGTGACGATGCTCTGACACAGGGCCACCTCCTGCTGGAGGGCATCCCGCTTCCGGACCACCTGCAGCAGCTCCTCCGGACAGGCGGCTGCTCTGGCCCGGCTCTTCAGGTCGTCATAGCGGGCCTGAAGGGCCTCGGCGTCGGGACGGGTATAGGGAATATCGGAAAATTTCCAATCAGGCTTCATGCTGCGTGACCTCCTCTGGGGGATATGAAGTAGTGTCTTCAGCATAGCACAGCTCCGGCTCCTTTGCAAGCCCGCAGACAAAGCGGAAAAACAAAAGCGCCGCCAGCCCGCAGCAAAGAAGGTCTGCGGCGGGCGTGGCCCAGCAGGGGCCGAATACCGGGGAGACCAGCCGCAGCAGGAGCATCAGGGGGATATCCACAAGGCCCTTCCGGCAGCAGGCCAGCAGGAAGGAGCGGCGGCCCTGGCCCACGGCCTGAAAGAAGGAGACACAGAGATAGGCCCAGGCGGAAAAGGGCGCGCCCAGGGAAAGAATGCGCAGAAAACGGGCCGCATAGTCCAGCGATGGAGCGCTTTCCTGCAGAAATACGGCGCAGAGCGCCCGTGGGAGCAGCAGGCAGACGCCGGTACACAGGCTGGCCGTCGCCACGGAAAAGGCGGCGGAACGCGCCACTACCGCCCGCATCCGCCGATGGTCGCCGGAGGAATAGCTGTAGCTGATCAGGGGCAAAACGCCCTGGGCCATACCTCGGACCATGCAGTGGGCCAGCATATTCACCTTTTTTGCCACGCCGATGCCCGCCTGAACGGCGATGCCCTGCAGAGACATCAGGTGCTCCAGCACGGCGAAGGAGAGGTTTTCCAGCAGCGTCATCAGGCAGGCGGGCAGCCCGGCTGTCAGCACGCCCCGGGGGATATCGTCCTCCAGCATGGCCCGGCAGGGACGGAAGGATAGGACGGAATGCTTCCGCCCCAAAAACAGCACTGCCCCGTAATAGAGCAGCGAGATCAGGTTGGAAAGCATGGTGGCAATGGCCGCGCCGCGGATCTCCTGTCCGGCCGGCAGAAGGCAGAACATCAGCAGCGGATCCAGCCCGATATTCAAAACGCCGCCAAGGGCGATGCCAAGGCTGGCCTGCAGCGACCGGCCCTCCGCCCGCAGCAGATGGGAGAAGAGCGTGTTCAGCGCCGTGGCTGCGCCGCCCAGCACAACGGTATAAAAAAGATAGTCCTGCGCCAGCCGGCGGACGGCAGGCTCCGCCCCGCCAAGAAGCCGGATGAAGCTGCCATTCAGCAGCCAGACCAGCAGCCCATAAAGGACGGAGCACGCCGCGCAGCCCGCCAGAGAAAAGGCCGCAGTGTGCCGGGCGAGGCTGCGTCGTCCGTCGCCCAGAGCCCGGGCGATCATGCTGGCGCCGCCCACGCCGAAAAGATTCGCAAGGGCAGACAGGACCAGAAAGGCCGGCATACAGAGGGTGACGGCCGCGATCTTTTCGTCGCTGCCGGTGAGACCGACGAAGAAGGTATCTGCCATGTTGTAGATCACCAGAATGATCTGCCCTGCCACGGAGGGCAGGGCCAGACGCAGGATCGCCTGCCAGACGGGCAGGGTCTCAAACAGGGCTTTTCGGTTCAGACGCTTCTGTTCCAAGGGGGATCTTCCTTTCTTTTGGAAGGCGCGGGGCCTTGCAATTTCCTTGCCCGTATGATATGCTGTTTGCAGGATAAATGCAAATCATATTATTTTTGACCATAATAAAGAAACGGAATGATGATCCATGCTGGGAACCAAAATGCAGACGCTGCTGGCCGTGGTGGAGGCGCAGAATTTCACCCGGGCGGCGCAGGCGCTTTCCATGACGCAGCCCGCCGTCAGCCACCATATCAAGCAGCTGGAAGAGGAGCTGGGCGCGCCGCTGTTCGTCCGGAGCAAAACCGGCCTGCGGCTGACGTCTCAGGGGGAGATCGCGGTAAAATACGCCCGCCGGCTGAAGGCGCTGGACGAAAAGCTCCATCGGGAGCTGGAAAACGCGGAGACCGGGCGCACGAACCTGCGGGTGGGGATCACCCACATCACCGAGAGCAATCTCACCTCCGCCGTTTTGGCAAAATGCAGCAGCGAGCATCGCGGCTTGAGCATAACGATCACAACGGATACCATAAAAAATCTTTATGAAGCTCTGGGCAATTACGAGATCGATCTGGCCATCGTGGAGGGCCCCATGACCGATCCGCAGTTTTCCTCCATGATGCTGGATACGGATTATCTGGTGTGCGCCATGTCGGTGGGCAATCCTCTGGCGCGGCATAGCGCGGTGACGCTGGGCCAGCTGAAGCGGGAGCAGATGATCCTGCGGCTGCCCTCCTCCGCCACAAGGATGCTCTTTGAATCGGCGCTGGAGCGCAGCGGCGAATCCATCCGGAGCTTTCAGGTGGCGGTGGAGGTGGACAATATCGCCACCATCAAGGACCTGATCCGGAAGGATCTTGGCGTTTCCATCCTGCCCCGCAGCGCCTGCATGGATGAGCTGCGCAAGGGAAAGCTCGCGGCGCTGCCCATTGAAAACCTGAGCATGGTGCGGGAGACCCGCATCGTTTATAACCGGGATTTTTCCCATCCGGAGATCCTGGACGAGATCATCCGGGCCTATCAGCAGGAGCTGGCCCGGCTCTGAGCTGCTTTATGTTTTATAATTATTAAGGAGGGCTGCCCTTGAACGGAAAGAAAATGTGGAGCAGGGAGCTGACGGCGGTCCGCTGCAGCATCCCCCTCCGGGCCTGCCGGACGCCGGTGCGGATCCTTTTTTTCTCCGACCTGCACGGCGCGAGCTTTGGGGAGGGAAACCGGCAGCTTCTTCAGCTGGCGCTGGCTCAGGGGGCAGACTTTGCCGCCCTGCCCGGCGATCTGATCTCCCGGGACAGTTCGCCGGAGACGGTGGAGCGGGTCTGCGCGCTGCTGGCGGCGCTGGCCGGGGAAATGCCCGTGTATCTTTCCCTGGGCAACCATGAACAGGACTATCTGGCCCACAACGGCCCGGGGCTGCTGACGGCGCTGGCGCAGGCGGGCGCGATTTTGCTGGACCAGAGCTTCCGGGACATCACCGTGGGAGAAACGGCGCTGCGCATCGGCGGGCTGAGCCGGCTGGCCTGGCGCAATCTATCCCCGGAAAACAACACCGGCGCTTATGATTTCCTGAAGGAATATTGCGAAACTGACCGCCTGAAGCTGCTGCTTTGCCACAGGCCGGAGAGCTTTCTCCCGCCGGAAGCGGCACGGGCCTGGCCGGTGGATCTGATCCTCAGCGGCCATGCCCACGGCGGGCTCATCGATCTTCCGCTGCTGGGGCGGCTCTATGCCCCGAAGCAGGGCTTCTTTCCCCGGCTCTGCTACGGGCTGCACCGGCTGGGCGACAGCCGGATGCTGATCACCTCCGGCTTTACCGGCTCCCACGGCGTGCCCCGGCTCTGGAACCCGCCGGAGCTGGTCTGCGCGGAGCTGCGGCCGGAGGAATAAAAAATTTGCGAAAAAAGAGGAAATCGCGGGGTTTTGCCGTATTACTTCTGTGGAAACCAAAGGAAAGAGGAGCACATCATGGAGCCTATGACCATTCGGGAGCGCATCGAAGAGACCGAGCGCCAGCTGCTGGCCCCCCAGGCGGCGCTTGCCGCGGAAAGCCTGGGCCGGGAGCGGGAGGAAGCGCCGGACGAGCTGCGCACCTGTTATATGCGGGATCGGGACCGGATCATCCACAGCAAAAGCTTCCGCCGCCTGAAGCACAAGACCCAGGTCTTTCTTTCGCCGGAGGGCGATCATTACCGCACCCGCCTGACCCACACGCTGGAGGTGGCGCAGATCTCCCGGACCGTTGCCCGTGGGCTGCGGCTCAATGAGGATCTGACGGAGGCCATCGCGCTGGGCCACGATCTGGGCCACACGCCCTTCGGCCATGCCGGCGAGCGGGCCCTTACCGATGCCTGCGGCCATCCCTTCCGCCACAATGAGCAGAGCGTGCGGGTAGTGCGTCTGCTGGAAAAGAGCGGAAAGGGCCTGAACCTGACCCGGGAGGTGCTGGACGGCATCCTCTGCCACACCAGCGGGACAGAGGCCTTTACAAGAGAGGGCCGCATCGTCCGCTATGCGGACCGGATCGCTTACATCAACCACGACATCGACGACGCCGTCCGGGCGGGGGTGCTCAGCGAGGACGATATCCCCTTTGAGCTTCGCCTTGGCCTCGGCGTGACCCACAGCCGCCGCATCACCTCTCTGGTGAACGCCCTGATCCAATACGGTCAGCGCACCGGAGAGATCGGCATGGAGCCGGATATGGCGGCCCAGATGAACGCCCTGCATGATTTTATGTATGAGGCCGTTTACCGCAACCCCGTGGCCAAGGGGGAGGAGGGCAAGTGTGAGGAGATCGTCCGCTTCCTTTACCGCCATTTTATGGAGCACCCGGAAAAGCTTACTGGGGAATATCTGCTCATCGCCGACAGGGACGGCAAGGAAGCCGCCGTCTGCGACTATATCGCCGGCATGACGGATCGGTATGCCGTGACGGTATTTGAAGATATCGCCGTTCCCAAAAGCTGGAGCAAGTATTAAACGCGCGAAGCGGAAAAGAGGAAGGGAGGGGGAGCGCCGTGTCGCTGCCGCCGCAGTTTACGGACGAGCTTATCGCCCGGACGGACATCGTGGAGCTGGTCAACCGATATGTGCCGCTGAAAAAGAAGGGCAGCAACTTCTGGGCCTGCTGTCCCTTTCATCATGAAAAAACGCCGTCCTTCTCCGTTTCTCAGGACAAGCAGTTTTTCAAGTGCTTCGGCTGCGGCGAGGCCGGCAACGCCATCCACTTTCTCATGAAGATCGAAAACCTGCCGTTTTACGACGCGGTGGCGAAGCTGGCGGATCT
The DNA here is from genome assembly GCA_002405755.1 of Clostridiales bacterium UBA4644. Lineage (GTDB taxonomy): Bacteria > Bacillota > Clostridia > Oscillospirales > Butyricicoccaceae > UBA4644. The sequence goes on along the minus strand of DHMK01000076.1, from coordinate 18,063 downwards.
GGTCGGCATGGAGGTGCCCCAGGAGGAGGACGGCGGCAAGGGCCGCATGCGGCGCCGAAGGCTGCTGGACCTGAATCGGGACGCCGCCCGCTATTATTATGAAACGCTGGCAGGGCCGGGCGGCGGTGAGGCCCGGGCCTATCTGGCCAAGCGGGGCCTGACGCCCCAGACCATCGTCCGCTTTGGACTGGGCTATGCCGGCCAGGGCTGGGACGGGCTGGCCCGGGCTATGCGCAGCAAGGGCTATTCCGACCGGGAGCTGGAGGAAGCCAAGCTGGTGGGCCGCAGCAAGCGGGGAAGCCTTTATGATTTCTTCCGGGACCGGATCATGTTTCCCATCATCGACGTGCGGGGCGATGTGGTGGCCTTCGGCGGACGCATCCTCCATGGAGACGGAGACGAGCGGAAATATATCAACAGCTCGGACACCCCGGTCTACAACAAAAGCCGCACCCTTTATGCGCTGAATCTGGCGAAAAAGACCAAGGCCAGCCGCTTCATCCTCTGCGAAGGCAATGTGGATGTGATCGCCCTTCATCAGGCGGGCTTTGACAGCGCCGTGGCTTCCTGCGGAACGGCCCTCACCGGCGAGCAGGCCCGGCTGATGGGAAAATACACCCAGGAGGTGGTCATCTGCTACGATGCCGACGCGGCCGGGCAGAAAGCGACAGAAAAGGCCATCGACATCCTCAAGGGCAACGGGCTTGCCGTGCGGGTGCTCCGTCTTCCGCCCCGGCGGGATGCGCAGGGAAGGATCCTCCGGGACAGCGAGGGCCGGCCCATGAAGGTGGACCCGGACGATTTTATTCGAATGAACGGGGCGGAGGCTTTCCGTTCGCTTCTGGACAAGCCCCAGACCGACGGACAGTATCGCATGGGAGAGATCCGGCAGAAATATACCGATCTTTCCGACGACGAGCAGCGGATCGCCTATGTGAAGGATGCCGTACAATACATCGCGGGGATCCCCTCCGCCGTGGAGCGGGAGATCTATGCCCACAATGCGGCGCGGGAGGCCGGCGTCTCTCCGGAGAGCATCCTGACAGAGGCCGAACGCAGCCGAAAGCAGCGGCAGCGCCGGGCGGAACGGCGGCTCCAGCAGCAGGCCATGCAGCCGGAGCAGCTGCTGCAGCCCAAGGATTGGTCGCTGCGCTATCAGGATATTGGCTCTGCCGCGGCGGAGCAGCGGCTGCTCTCCGCCGTGCTGAACGACCGGCAGCTGCTGAACTATGCGGCAGAAAGGCTGCGGCCGGAGCAGTTTTCCTCGGAGTTTCTGGGCCGGGTCTACCGCATGGCGCTGGACCGGCTTGCGCAGGGACTGGAGCCGGATCCCGCCGCCTGCATGACGGAGCTTTCCGAGGCGGAACGGCGGCAGCTTTCCACGATCCTTGCCGCAGGAGAACAGGCACGGGGCGATGAAAAAACAGTCCGGGACTGCATAGGGAAGATCACATATGACGCAAGAAAGAGAGAAGCCGCCGGGGACGACGCCGCACTTTTGCGGGAGGCCCTGCGGCGGAAGCAGGATAAGGAGGAATGAACATGGCCGAACAGGAAACCAAAAACAAGCAGCAGGTGCTGCACGATCTGCTGGAATACGGCAAGGCTCACGGTAAGATCACCACGAAGGAGATCAATAACGCCATCGACGCGCTGGAGCTGGACGCGGATCAGCAGGATAAGTTCTATGCCGCGCTGGACAAGATGGGTGTGGAGATCGCCATGGATGAGGAAGAGCTGAACGACGAGCTGGCCAGCCCCAGCGAGGAGCATTTCGATGATGTGGAGGAGGTCACGGAGGACGAGATCAACGAGACCTTCGCCATGGCCGACGGCCTTGCCATCGACGATCCTGTCCGTATGTATCTGAAGGAGATCGGAAAGGTGGATCTGCTCTCTCCGGAGGAGGAGATCGAGCTGGCGAAGCGCATGCTGGAGGGGGACGAAAACGCCAAAAAACGCCTGGCAGAGGCCAATCTCCGTCTGGTGGTGTCAATCGCAAAGCGCTATGTTGGCCGGGGAATGCAGTTTCTGGACCTGATCCAGGAGGGTAATCTGGGCCTGATCAAGGCCGTGGAAAAGTTTGACTACACCAAGGGCTATAAGTTTTCCACCTATGCCACCTGGTGGATCCGCCAGGCCATCACCCGGGCCATTGCCGACCAGGCCCGCACCATCCGCATCCCCGTCCATATGGTGGAGACCATCAACAAGGTCATCCGGGTCTCCCGTCAGCTGCTGCAGGAGCTGGGCCACGATCCCTCTCCCGAGGAGGTTGCGGAGGAGATGCATATGCCGGTGCAGAAGGTTCGGGATATCCTGAAGATCGCGCTGGAGCCGGTCTCGCTGGAGACGCCCATCGGCGAGGAGGAGGATTCTCATCTGGGCGACTTTATCCCCGACGACGATGCACCCGAGCCCGCCGAGGTGGCTTCCTTCACGCTGCTGAAGGAGCAGCTGGTGGAGGTTTTGGGAACGCTGACCCCCCGGGAGGAAAAGGTCCTGCGCCTGCGCTTCGGCATCGAGGACGGCCGCAGCCGCACGCTGGAGGAGGTCGGCAAGGAGTTCAACGTCACCCGGGAGCGTATCCGCCAGATCGAAGCCAAGGCTCTGCGCAAGCTGCGCCATCCCTCCCGCTCCAAAAAGCTCAAGGATTTTTTGAATTGAGCAAAACGAACGAAGCTCTGATCGAAAAATTGTATAGATCTACAGGTCCGGCCGTGGTTGTTCTGCGGCCGGTTTTCTGCTATAATAAAGAAAATCGCGTTATTTTCCGGAAAATGACGGAGATCTGTTGAAAACAGACAAAAGCCCGGCATGATTTTAGAAAAAATGACAGGCGGTGAAGCAGTGGGACATTATTATGAGGATTTTACCCGGCGGGTGGATCAGGCGGCGGACTATCTGAAGCTGACCCGAACGCAGTATGAGTTTGCAAAATATCCGGAGCGGGAGCTGCTGGTGTCGATCCCGGTGGAAATGGACGACGGCACGGTGGAGATATTCAAGGGCTATCGAGTGCAGCATTCCAGCCTGCTGGGTCCCTATAAGGGCGGCGTGCGCTTTTCGGAGACGGTGGACCACGATTCCATCCGGGGCCTTGCGGGGCTGATGACGCTGAAATGCACGTTGGCGGGCCTGCCCTTCGGCGGCGCAAAGGGCGGCGTTGCGGTGGATCCGGAAAAGCTCAGTCGGGCGGAGCTGGCCCGGCTGACCCGGCGCTATACGGCCATGATCCTGCCGGTGATCGGCCCGGATGTGGACATCCCCGCGCCGGACGTGGGGACGGATCAGGTGGTCATGGGCTGGATCATGGATACCTACAGCATGATGGCGGGCAGGGCCATCCCGGGCATCGTCACCGGCAAGCCCAAGGAGCTGGGCGGCAGCCTTGGCCGAAAGGACGCCGCGGGCAAGGGCGCGGTCTTTGTGCTGCGGGAGGCCATCAAGCGGCTCAAGCTGCCCCAGGATCGCTGGACGGCGGCGCTGGCCGGCTTTGGCAAGGTAGGCCGCAGCGCGGCGAGGAGCATGTATGAGGAGGGCGTCCGCATCGTGGCGCTGGCGGATTCCACCGGCGGCATCCGTCGGGAAGCGGGACTCGACCTGCCGGAGGTGGCGGCATTTAAGGAAGCGGGCGGCTGTTTGCGGGATTATCAGGCCCCCGGCGTGGGGCATATTTCCCGGGAAGCCGTTCTGCAGACAGACTGCGCCATTCTGGCGCTGAGCGCCTCCTGTGCCCTGATCGACGGGGAAAACGCCGCCGGCGTGCAGGCGCAGCTGGTGCTGGAATGCGGCAACGGACAGATCTCCTTTGAGGGCGACGCGCTTCTTGCCCGGCGGGAGATCTGCGTGATCCCCGATCTGGTGGCCACCACCGGCGCTGTTATCGTGGATTATTTCGAGCGGGTGCAGAACGTGCAGTCGCTGATGTGGGATGAATATGAAGTGAACCGGATGATGAAAAATCTGGTTTTGAAGACCTTTGACCGGGTCTGGGAGGAGAGCGCCAGGACGGGCCTTTCTCTGCGGCAGGCGGCCTTTGTGCTGGCGCTGGACAAGGTCTGCGAGGCCAAGCGGATCCGGGGCATTTTCCCCTAAATGACAGCAAGCGCGGAGGCATGACCATGAACATCGGGTTATTTGATATTTTGGGCCCCATCACGGTGGGGCCGTCCTCCTCCCATACGGCGGGGGCCGTCCGGATCGGGCTGGTCTGCCGCAAGCTGTTGGGCGAGGATGTGCGCCGGGCGAAGGTGACCTTTTACGGCTCCTTTGCCGATACCTATCGGGGCCACGGCACGGACAAGGCCGTCATCGGCGGCCTGCTGGGCTTTTCCACCGACAACGAAAAGATCCGGGAGAGCCTTGGACTGACGGAGTTCCGGGGCCTTTCCTATGAGATCGCCACCGGGGAGGATCCCCGCTACCACCCCAACACGGTGGTGATTGAGGCTTCCTCCAAAAACAACCGTATCCGCCTGCGGGGGGAATCTGTAGGCGGCGGGGCCATCTGCATCGCGGAGATCAACGGGCTGGAGGCGGAGGCCACCTTTACGGAGGATACGCTGATCCTGTTTCATCGGGACGAGCCAGGCGTTATGGCGGGCATCGCCAATATTCTTTCCCTCAACGGCTATAATATCGGCAACCTGCGGCTTTCCCGCGCCCGGCGGGAGGGGGATGTGATCACCGTGGTGGAGACGGACGTTCCCGTAGACGAGAGCACCGTGGAGCAGCTCCGCCATGTGGAGAGCGTTTCCTCCGTGGCCATGATCCCACGGTTCTGAGGAGGACGGTATGGAAATTCAAAGCATCGATTATCTTCTGGACGAAAGCGCAAAAAACAATCTATCTCTGGGGCAGGTGGTCCTGCGGGAGGAGCAGCGGGATTCCGGCGCTTCTGCGGAGGTCATTCGGACCCGGCTGGAGCAGACCTGGCAGGTCATGAAAAACGCAGCCAGCGCCGGCATCGCCACAGATATGAAGTCCGTCAGCGGGCTCACCGGCGGCGATGCCGCCACCTACTACCGCCACTGCCACAATCATAAAAATCTGCTGGGCCCGCTGGAGGCGAAGGCCGTCGCCTATGCGCTGGCCACCAGCGGCTACAACGCCGCCATGGGCGTGATCGCGGCGGCGCCCACGGCAGGCTCCGCAGGGATCCTGCCCGGCGTTTTGATCGCGGCCCAGGAGGAATATTCCTTCCCAGACCGGGACGCCCTGGACGCGCTGCTCACAGCCGCCGGCATCGGCGCAGTAACGGCCACCAGGGCCACCATCTCCGGCGCGTCAGGGGGCTGTCAGGCAGAATGCGGTACGGCTGCGGCCATGGCTGCCGCGGCGCTGACCGACGCCATGGGCGGCTCCCCGCGTCAGTGCGTCAATGCGGCGGCGCTGGCGCTGAAAAACAGCCTTGGCCTGGTCTGCGACCCGGTGGCCGGGCTGGTGGAGGTGCCCTGCGTCAAGCGCAACGGAATCTATGCCGTCTTGGCCATTGCGGCGGCAGATCTGGCGCTGGCCGGCATCGAGAGCTTCGTTCCGCTGGATCAGGTCATCGACGCCATGGGCCAGATCGGCTGCGGGATGCCCGCCTGCGTCCGGGAGACCGGCGAGGGCGGCCTTGCCGTCACACCCGCAGGCATCGCGGCAAAAAGGAGGCTCTTCTGATGGCACAGGACTTGCTTGTAAAGCTTTGGAGCTTGCCAGATAAAATGCCCGTGCTGCAGACGCTGCAGGCTCGCGGCGTCTCCATCAAACGGGTCATCGCGCCGGACCGGGGTCGGGTTTTGGCCTTTGTGCGGGAAAGCTTCGGCGACGGATGGATGCACGAATGTGAAGCGGCGCTCTCCACCGTCCCCAGCACCTGCTATATCGCCGTGCGGGAAAAGGAGATCATCGGTTTTGCCTGCTTTGAAGCCACGGGAAAGGATTATTTTGGCCCCATCGGCGTCAAAAAGGACGCGCGGATCTCCGGCGTGGGGACGGGACTTTTGCTGTGCAGCCTGCATTCCATGTGGGAGATGGGGTATGCCTACGCCATCATCGGCTGGGCCGACGAAGCCATCGGGTTTTATCAGAAGACCGTGGGCGCCGTCCCCATCGAGGGCGGCCATCCGGCCATCTATCAGAATCTGATCCGAAAATGAGCTTGATCCATCGGGAGGACGCCCTCCCGATTTTTTCATTTTTTTGGGCTGGTCTATTAGAACGAAATGTGGTAGAATAAACTGAAAGAGAAGACGATGGGAAAACAGGAGGCCTTCATGGAACAGCAACTGATGATGCTTGCGGCGCAGCAGGGCATTCGCCTGCTCTGCGGGGAGCCGCTTTCCCGCTATACCACCTTTCAGATCGGCGGGCCGGCCCGCTGGCTGGCGCTGCCGGAGACGGAGGCGCAGCTTTGTGCGCTTTTGGAGCTTGCGGCGGAGCAGGGGCTTCCTTTTGCCGTCATCGGACGGGGCAGCGATGTGCTCGCTCCGGACGAAGGCTTTGACGGCCTTGTGATCCGAACGCCGGAGGGAGCGCCCGTCTGGCTGGATGAGACGACGGTGCAGGTCCCGGCGGGCTATTCCCTGAGCCGCCTTTCTGCGCTGGCGGCGGAGCGGGGCCTTGCTGGCCTGACCTTTGCCCAGGGCATCCCCGGGACAGTGGGGGGCGGGATCCTGATGAACGCCGGCGCTTACGGCGGACAGATCTCCGATACGCTGGTCTCCAGCGTCTGCCATACGCCGGAGGGCCTGCGGGAGCTTTCGGCAGAAGAGCATGGCTTTGCTTATCGCCACAGCATCTATTCCGATCATCCGGATTGGGTCATTCTCCACGGCGTTTTCCGGCTGCAGCCGGGAAATCGGGCGCAGCTGCTGGCAGAAATGGCGGACTATGCGGCTCGCCGCCGGGAAAAGCAGCCCCTGGAATATCCCTCCGCGGGCAGCGCCTTCAAGCGCCCGGCGGGGCAATTTGCCGGCCGGCTCATTGAAGAATGCGGCCTGAAGGGCTGCCGTGTGGGCGGCGCGCAGGTCTCGGAAAAGCACGCGGGCTTTATCGTCAACCGGGGCGGCGCAACCTGCGCCGATGTGCTGGCGCTGATCCGTCTGGTGCAGGAGCGGGTGCAGGCGCAGACCGGCGTTTTGCTGGAGCCGGAGATCCGCGTTTTGAAGTAAGGAGCGGAAATGAAGGAAGGGAAGTTCAAAAAGTGGCTGGCGTCTCCGGCGTTCTGGCTGGCGGCCGTCGGCGGGCTTTGCATTTTGGCAGGCGATCTGCGCACCAGCGCCGGATTTCTGGCGGCGGCGGTTGGCTGCTGTCTGCTGCTGGCGGCGTGGCTGGTGTGGCTGTTCCGCAAGGGGCGGCAGCCGGGCCTGACGGCCAAGGCAAAGCGCTGGCTCAAGGCTGGCAAGGCGATCACCATTACAGCTGTTGCTATTGGCCTGATCGTATTGATCTTGCTGGAGGGACTGATCCTTTCCCAGGTCCGGGGCACAGCGGAGCCGCAGGCAGATATTCTGATCGTCCTGGGGGCGGGGCTGCGGGGAGAGACGCCCTCCGCCACGCTGCGGGTCCGGCTGGACGCGGCGCTGGAGCAGCTTTTGGCCCGACCAGAGGCGGTGGCCGTCCTTTCCGGCGGTCAGGGGCACAACGAGTCCATTTCCGAGGCCAAGGCCATGGCCCGCTATCTGACGGCCCGGGGCATCGAGCCCTCCCGGCTCTATCTGGAGGAGCAGGCCCGCAACACCGAGCAGAACTTGCGGTTTTCCCGGGAGATCATAGAAGAAAATCATCTGGATGGAAGTATTGCCGTGGTCAGTAATGGTTTTCACCTTTACAGAGCGAAGCATCTTGCGGAGCGCATGGGCATGGAGGTGGAGACGGTCTCCGCGCCGGTGCCCTATGCCTGGCTGATCCCCAGCGTTTATCTGCGGGAGGCCTGCAGTCTGCTTTTGATGTTTGCAAAAGAGATCCTTTGAAGGAAAGAACACAGGAAGGGGAACGGGCCATGGAATGTCTCATCATCTCCGGCATGAGCGGCGCCGGAAAAAGCCTTGCGGCGGATGTTTTGGAGGATATCGGCTATTACTGCATCGACAACATGCCGGTGAAGCTGATCCCGCAGTTTACCGAGCTGTTCGGCAGCCTGGACGGGGAAAACAAAAAGGCCGCCTTTGTGGTGGACGTGCGGGGCGGGAGCGACTATTCCTATCTGTTCCGCACGCTGGAGGAGCTTTCCCGGGCGGGAAACAGCTGTCATGTGCTGTTTTTGGACTGTGCCGATGAGACGCTCATCAACCGGCAGAAGGCCAGCCGCCGCCGGCACCCGCTGGATATGGACGGCAGAGGGCTGGAGGCCGCCATCCGGCAGGAGCGGGAGCTGATGGAGCCTGTGCGCCGCAAGGCGGACTATGTGATCGACACCACGGCCCTTTCTGCCGCAGGGCTGAAAAACCGGCTCTTCCGCCTGTTTGGCGATGGAGGTGAGGGCGGGATGATGACGGTCTGCGTCTGTACCTTCGGCTATAAATACGGCATCCCCCGGGAAGCCGACCTGGTCTTTGACGTGCGCTTTTTGAAGAACCCCTATTATCAGCAGGAGCTGCGCCCTCAGACCGGGCTGGACCAGCCGGTCTACAACTATGTCTTTACCGATCCCAATGCGGAGATCTTCGTAGCGAAGACCACAGACCTGCTACGCTTCCTTCTGCCGCTTTATGTGAAGGAGGGCAAGACCTCTCTGATGATCGCCGTGGGCTGCACCGGCGGTCGGCACCGCTCCGTGACCATCGGCCGCCGGCTCCATCAGGAGCTGCTGCAGGCAGGCATCGGCGCGATGCTGCTGAACCGGGATGTGGAGAAGGGCTGAGCCATGGAGCAAAAGGAGATCGCGGCCTGGAGCGCCGCACCCTACGACGCCATTCCGGAGCGGCTGCTCCGGGGCGCACGGGCTTCGGGCAGAAGAGTCGTGGCCATCGGCGGCGGAACAGGGCTTTCCACGCTGCTGCTGGGCCTGAAGGAATATACGGAGAACATCACGGCTATCGTCACCGTTACCGACGATGGCGGCTCCTCCGGCAGGCTTCGCCGGGAGTTTGGCATGCTTCCGCCGGGAGATATCCGCAACTGCATTCTGGCGCTGGCCAACACCAGCACCATGATGACCCGGCTGTTGAGCTATCGCTTTCCCTCCGGCAGTCTGGAAGGGCAGAGCTTCGGCAATCTGTTTCTGCTGGCGCTGAACAATATCTGCGGCTCCTTTGAGGAGGCCGTTGCCGATATGAACCAGATCCTGGCCGTCACCGGACAGGTCCTGCCGGTGTGCACGCAGAACGCCGCGCTGGAGGCCACCTTTGCCGATGGGAGCCGGGTGGTGGGGGAGACGGCCATCACCTCCGCCAAAAAGGATAAAAATCTTGACATTCGTTCCATCCGCCTGCTGCCGGAGGACACGCAGGCTCTGCCCCAGGCGCTGCAGGCCATCCGGGAAGCGGAGCTGATCGTGCTCGGCCCCGGGAGCCTTTATACCAGCATCATCCCCAACCTTCTGGTGGGGGGCGTGGCGGAGGCGCTGCGGCAGTCGCCGGCGCTGAAGCTCTATGTTTTGAACGTTATGACCCAGGACGGCGAGACAGAGCACTATTCCGCGGCGGATCATGCCCGCGCCATCCTGAAGCACAAGGGCTGTATCGATGTTTGCCTTTACAACACCCAGGAGATCCCGGACAAGCTTGCGGCCCGATATATGCCCGAGGGCAGCGAACCGCTGCGCCCGGTGCCGGAGGAGTTTCGCCGGTTGGGCATCCGTCTGTTTGGCGGAGATATGCTGTCGCGCAACGGACAGCTGGCCCGGCACGACCCGCTGCGGCTGGCTTATAATGTGATGCTGACGGCGGAGACCTTTGCTCACCGGGAGGGCATTTTGGGAGAATATGACCGGCTGCTGCTGCGGCAGCGCTGACCGCCGGAGCAGGAAAAGGAGAGAAGAAAAGTGTCGTTCACCACAGACATCAAGCAGGAGCTTTGCCGCATCACAGACGATCCGGACGCCGCTCTGGCGGAATGTCTCGGTATGCTGCTGTTTGCAGGCCAGCTGAATCGGCAGCGGCTTCGGCTGCAGGCGGAAATGCCGGCGGTGCGCCGCAGGGTGCAGCAGCTGATGCGGCAATGCTTCGGCATCATGCCGGAGGAGCTGGACAATACCCTTTATCTTTCCGAGCCGGAGCAGCTGAGCCGGATCTTTTCCGCCTATGGCTACGAAAGCCAGAGATCCCTCCCGCTCAACCGGGCCGTGGTGGAGGAGGAGGACGGGAAAAACGCCTTTCTCCGGGGCGCTTTTCTCACGGGCGGCTATGTCTCCGCCTCTGGGAGGGGCTATCATCTGGAGCTGGTGACGGCGCATTATTCCATCTCCCGTCAGGTCAGCGCTCTGCTGAACGATCTGGAGCTGCCCGCCGGGCAGACCATGCGCCGGGGGAACTATGTGCTTTACTATAAAGACAGCGCCGCCATCGAGGATTTTCTCTCCGCCTGCGGGGCCACCGGCGCGGCCATGACGCTGATGCTCAAAAAGGTAGAGCGGGCCATGAACAGCCAGATCAACCGAACGGTGAACTGTGAGACGGCCAATGTGGCGCGGACGGTGAGCGCCTTTCTCAAGCAGTCGGAGGCCATCCGCCGCCTGCAGGAGAGCGGCCGGCTGGAAACGCTTTCCCGGCCCCTGCAGCAGGCGGCGCAGCTTCGGCTGCAATACCCGGAATATTCTCTGCAGGAACTCTGCGCCGCCAGTGAAGAGCCGATCTCCAAGCCTGGCATGAGCAACCGGCTGCGCCGTCTGGTGCAGCTCAGCGAGGAGGAACCAAAATGACCTCATTTGTCAATCTGCATTTACATACGGAATACAGTCTGCTGGACGGCGCCTGCCGCATCGACGCGCTGATGGAGCGGCTGAAGGAGCTGGGACAGACGGCCTGCGCCATCACGGACCACGGCGTCATGTATGGCTGCGTAGATTTTTACAAGGCGGCAAAAAAGGCCGGCATCAAGCCCATCATCGGCTGCGAGCTTTATGTGGCGCCGCGGACGCGCTTCGACCGGGTCTATGAGCTGGATTCCGACGCCTTCCATCTGGTCCTCCTGTGCAAAAGCATGGAGGGCTACCGGCACCTGATCAAGCTCTGCTCCGCCGGCTTTACCGAGGGCTTTTACAATAAGCCCCGGGTAGACTGGGAGCTGCTGCAGCAGCATCATGAAGGACTGGTGTGCCTTTCCGCCTGTCTGGCGGGCCAGGTACAGCAGCTGCTGATGCACGGCAACTATGCGGCGGCCAAGGAATGCGCTTTGCGGTATGACGCGCTGTTTGGCCGGGGGAATTATTATCTGGAGCTGCAGGACCACGGCATCCCGGAGCAGAAGCAGGTCAATGCGGGCCTTATGCAGCTTCATCGGGAGACGGGCATCCCGCTGGTCTGCACCAACGACTGCCATTACCTCCGCCGGGAGGACGCGGAGATGCACGACGTGCTTTTGTGCATCCAGACGGGCAAGACGCTGGAGGATCAGAATCGGCTGAAGTTCCAGGGGTCAGAGTTTTATGTTAAATCCGGCGACGAGATGGCGCAGCTTTTTCCGGAAGCGCCCGAGGCGCTGGAAAACACCTGCCGCATCGCGGAGATGTGTCAGATGGACTTCGTCTTCGGCAAATATCATCTGCCGGCCTTTCAGCTGCCGGCAGGGGAGACCGATGCCCGCCACTATATGGAGCGCCTCTGCTGGGAGGGCTTTCAGCAGCGCTATCCCGACGGGCCGGAGGAATACCGGGAGCGGCTGCGCTATGAGCTGGACATGATCGCCCGGATGGGCTTTGTAGAATACTTTCTGATCGTGGGCGACTTTGTCAACTATGCCAAGCGGCAGGGCATCCCCGTGGGACCGGGCCGCGGCTCCGGCGCAGGCAGCATGGCGGCCTACTGCATGCGGATCACCGATGTGGACCCCATGCGGTACAATCTGTATTTTGAGCGCTTTATCAATCCGGAGCGGGTCAGCATGCCCGACTTCGATATCGACTTCTGCCCCCGCCGGCGGCAGGAGGTCATCGACTATGTCACGGAGAAATACGGCAAGGATCATGTGGCCCAGATCGTCACCTTCGGCACCATGGCCGCCCGGGCGGTGGTCCGGGATGTGGGCCGGGTCATGAGCATGCCCTATGCCGAGGTGGACATGGTGGCAAAACTGGTGCCCCAGGAGCTGAAAATGACGCTGGGCAAGGCGCTGAAGGTCTCGCCTGAGCTGAAGCGCTATTATGACGACGATCCCCGGGTAAAAAACCTGCTGGACATGGCCCAAAAGCTCGAGGGCATGCCCCGCAACTGCTCCACCCATGCGGCGGGCGTGATCATTGCCGCGGCGCCGGTGGACGAATATGTGCCTCTGTCCCGGAGCGACCAGGGCGTGGTCTGCCAGTATGTGATGACCACGCTGGAGGAGCTGGGCCTTTTGAAGATGGACTTTCTGGGCCTGCGCAACCTGACCGTTTTGGACGACGCCCGGAAAATGATCCTGTCCGGCGGCGGACAGTTGGATTGGGATCACCTGGATTATGACGATCCCGCCGTTTTCGATATGCTGGGCAAGGGACAGACCTCCGGCGTGTTCCAGATGGAAAGCTCCGGCATGACGGATGTGGCCGTGCGCCTGAAGCCCAGGAGCATCGAGGATGTGACCGCGATCATCGCCCTGTTCCGTCCCGGCCCCATGCAGTATATCGACGATTATATCCGCTGCAGCAAGGATCCCTCCGCCGTGCATTATGCCCATCCGTTGCTGGCAAAGGTCCTTTCCGTCACCTATGGCTGCATCGTCTATCAGGAGCAGGTGATGGAGATCTTCCGCCTGCTGGCGGGCTACAGCCTGGGCAAGGCGGATATGGTCCGCAGAGCCATGTCCAAAAAGAAGCTGGATGTTTTGAAGGCCGAGCGGGAAAGCTTCGTCCGCGGCAATCCGGCGGAGGGGATCTGCGGCTGCGCCGCCAACGGCGTGCCGGAGGATGTCGCCAACGGGATCTTCGATCAGCTGCTGGATTTTGCAAATTATGCCTTCAACAAGGCCCATGCCGTCTGCTATGCGGTGGTGGCCTATCAGACGGCTTATCTGAAATATCATTATCCCAAGGAATACATGGCCGCCCTGCTGACCTCGGTCTTGGGACAAAACGGCAAGGTGGCGGAATATATCGAGCAGTGCCGGGGCCTGGGCGTCACCGTCCTGCCGCCGGATATCAACGAATCCCGGGCGGACTTTTCCGTGGCGGGCAACAATATCCGCTTCGGTCTGGGCTCGGTGAAAAATGTAGGCGTTGGCTTCATCGATGAGCTGGTGCAGGAGCGGGAGAAGGGCGGACGCTTTGTCTCCTTCCAGGATTTCTGCCAGCGGATGAGCGACGGCGACCTGAACAAGCGGGTGCTGGAGAGCCTGATCCGCTGCGGCGCCTTTGACAGCCTGGGCGCAAAGCGCGCGGCGCTGCTGCAGGTCTACGAATCCGTTTTGGACAGCGCCGCCGCCGACAGCAAGCGTAATCTGGAGGGGCAGATGGATCTGTTCGGCCAGCTGCAGAGCGCTTATCAGCCGACGCTGCACCTGCCGGAGGTGGAGGAGTTTTCCCGCCGGGAGCTGCTGGCCATGGAGCGGGAGACCTGCGGACTTTATCTTTCCGGCCATCCCATGGAGGAGCTGCGGCCGCTGGCCCGGGAGGTCAATGCGGTCCCCGCCGGCAAGCTGCTTCAGGCGGTGGCCTCCGGAGAGGATCCTTACCTGCAGGACGGAAAATTCGTCACGGTAGCAGGCTTGGTGGCTTCTCTGAAATTCAAGCTGACAAAAAAGCAGACTCAGATGGCCTATGTAACGCTGGAGGACGCCTCCGGCAGCATGGAGCTGATGGTCTTTGAAAAGGCGCTGACCGCCGGCGCGGCCTGGCTCCGGCAGGATTCAGCCATCATCGCCTATGGCCGGATCTCCGCCCGGGAGGACGAGGACCCCAAGCTCATGGTAGACGAGATCTATCCGCTGAACGAGCAATACGCCTTCCGCTACGGCGAGATCCGCCTGGCACACAAGAATCGCCGTCAGGCTCTGCGGCCCCAGGTCGCGGCCTATGAGGAAGCGCCTGCGCAGGAGCCGCCCGCCCCGGAAGGGGAAAGCGGAAAGACCCTCTGGATCAAAATGAGCTCCCTGCTGGACGCCCGGATGGAGCCGGTGCAGCAGGCTCTGCGGGCCTTCCGGGGAAAAGACCGGGCGGTGATCTATGTTTTGGATCAGAAAAAACGGATGGTCTGGAAGACGGGCGTCGATGGGGCGGCTGCGCTGCAGAGCCTTGCGCCTACGCTTGGCAGCCATAACCTGGTATTGAAATAGAAAACAGAGGATAAAGCAATATGGATGATTTTGATCTGCGCTATACCGCCCTGCGGCGGACGGTGATCGAAAATGAATATGCCCGGCTCAACGAGATGCAGCGAAGGGCTGTTTTGAAGACGGAGGGGCCGCTGCTGCTGCTGGCGGGCGCCGGCTCCGGCAAGACCACCGTCCTCATCAACCGGATGATCCACCTGCTGCGCTTCGGCGCTGGGTATGAGGCGGAGCTTGCACCGGACTGGGCCGGCGACAGCGAGCTGGCGGAGCTGGCCGCGCTGGTGGACGATCCTGCCGCCTTGCCGCCAGAGGAGGTCTCCCGGCTTTGTGCCGTGGATCCGCCCAAGCCCTGGGAGATCATCGCCATCACCTTTACCAACAAGGCGGCGAACGAGCTGCGCTCCCGGCTGGAGGTGGCCTGCGGCGCACAGGGCCAGGATATCTGGGCCCACACCTTTCACACAGCCTGCACCCGCATCCTGCGGCGCAACATCGACCGGCTGGGCTATGGAAGCGCCTTTACCATCTATGACGAGGACGATAAAAAGCGGCTGGTCACCGCCGTGATCCGGGACATGGGCTTTGACGAAAAGCATTTTGACCCCAAGGGCGTCATGAGCCAGATCTCCCGCGCCAAGGAAAACCTGCTCACGCCGGAGAACTATGCCGATCAGGCAGGGGAGGACCATTACCGCAGGACCGTGGCCCGCATTTATGCGGAATATCAAAAGCGCTGCCGCAGCGCCTCCGCGCTGGATTTTGACGATATCATCTTCCGAACGGTGGAGCTGCTGCAGACCTGCGACGACGTGCGGGAATACTATCAGCGGAAGTTCCGCTATGTGCTGGTGGACGAATATCAGGACACCAACCATGCGCAATATGTGCTTTGCTCGCTGCTGGCCGGCGGCTGGCGCAATTTCTGCGTGGTGGGCGACGATGACCAGAGCATCTACAAGTTCCGCGGCGCGACCATCGAAAATATCCTTGCCTTTGAAAAGCAGTATCCCGATGCCGTCACCATCCGTCTGGAGCAGAATTACCGCTCCACCGGCAACATTCTCAGCGCCGCAAACCATGTGATCGCCTGCAACCGGGGCCGCAAGGGCAAGACCCTCTGGACCGAGAACGAGACCGGCGAGAAGATCCATGTTTATCAGGCGGAAAATCAGGAGGAGGAGGCCCATTATATCGCCCGGACCATCACCGCAGCCCATGCCGCTGGCGAGCCGCTGAAGAGCTTTACCATCCTTTACCGAAACAATGCGCTGAGCAACTTTCTGCAGACCTGCTTTGTCCGCTCCGGGATCCCCTTTGTGGTGGTGCGGGGCCGGTCCTTTCTGGATTCCATGGAGATCCGGGATATGCGGGCCTATCTGGAGGTCATCCACAACCCCGGTGACAGCGTGCGCCTGCGGCGGATCATCAACAATCCCGCCCGTAAGATCGGCCTGAAGACCATGGAGATCGTTTCGCAACTGGCAGAGCAGCAGCGAAAGACGGAGTTTGAGATCATCCGCCAGGCGGGGCAATATCCTGCGCTGGCCCGCAGCAGCGGCCCGCTGGAGAAGTTTGCCGCCATGATCGATGGCCTGCGGGCGCTGGAGAAGGAGGTCTCGCTGGCAGAGCTGTATCGGGCGCTGCTGGAACGCTCCGGTTATCTGGCGGCGCTGGAGCTGCAGGGCACCGACGAGGCCCGCGGTCGCATCGAAAACATTCAGGAGCTGCGTTCCAAC
This sequence comes from Clostridiales bacterium UBA4644, assembly GCA_002405755.1. Classification (GTDB taxonomy): domain Bacteria; phylum Bacillota; class Clostridia; order Oscillospirales; family Butyricicoccaceae; genus UBA4644. Next base: position 1,933 of record DHMK01000076.1, on the reverse strand, counting down.
ATCGCGGACTATTGCCAGCGAATGGAGAGCGGAGAAGGGGAGCCTTCGCTGGAGGGCTTTCTGGAGGAGCTCAGCCTGATCTCCGACGTGGATCAGTATGACGAAAACGCCGATACCGTCACCATGATGACCATGCACAGCGCCAAGGGCCTGGAGTTCCCGCGGGTGTTCATCGTGGGGGCGGAGGAAGGGCTTTTCCCCTCCTACCGGGCCATGGAAAATGAGGAGGAGATGGAGGAGGAGCGCCGGCTCTGCTATGTGGCCATGACCCGCGCCAAGCGCTCGCTGACCATCACCTGCTCCCAGCGGCGCATGCTCTACGGTCAGACCAGCTATAGCCGCCCCTCACGTTTTCTTTCGGAGATCCCGGAGGAGCTGGTGGAGCAGGTCTCCCGTTCCGGCTCCGGCAGAGATATGGGCTCGGCGCTGCGGCAGGCCAGCCAGCAGCGTCAGCTCCAGCTGAAGCAGCGGATCCGGGCGGAAAGCTATCAGCCCCAGCATGCGGTAGATCTGGATTTCAAGCCGGGAATGAAGGTCCTGCACAAGGCCTTTGGCCCCGGCCGGATCCTGGAGACCACGCCCATGGGCGGCGATCTGCTGCTGAATATCCGCTTTGAAACGGCAGGGGACAAGCTGATGATGGCAAAAACGGCCTCCCGGTTTATGAAGAAGCTATGAGAGGCTTTGAGAGGCTTTACCCGCTTTTTACAAAAACAGGCTTTCTTCTTTGACAGAAAAGCGGTATGATAAGCTTGAAATGAAAATAGAAGAAACGAGAAAGGAAGAAGCGCTTTATGGAAGAGCTGAGAAAGAAAAAAGGCATCATCTGTGATATGGACGGCGTCATCTACCACGGCAACAAGCTTTTGCCCGGGGTAAAGGAGTTTGTGGACTGGCTTTATCGGGAAAAGAAACACTTTCTGTTTTTGACCAATTCCTCCGAGCGTTCGCCCAAGGAGCTGCAGCAGAAGCTCAAGCGCATGGGCCTTGAGGTGGACGAGAGCCATTTTTACACCAGTGCGCTGGCCACGGCCCGGTTCATTCGGAATCAGGCCCCCGGCTGCAGCGCTTATGTCATCGGCGGCGCGGGCCTGATCATGGCGCTACACGACGAGGGCATCACCATGAACGATGTGGACCCGGACTATGTGATCATCGGCGAGGGCAACACCTACAATTACGAAAACATCCTGAAGGCCGTCCGGCTGGTGATGCGGGGCGCGCGTCTGATCGGCACCAACAGCGACCTGACCGGCCCCTCGGAGGACGGCATCATCCCCGCCTGCCGTGCCATGATCGCGCCCATTGAGATGGCCACCGGCCAGACTGCCTATTTCGTGGGCAAGCCCAATCCGCTGATGATGCGCACGGGGCTGCAGATCCTGGGCGTTCATTCGGAGGATGCCGTCATGATCGGCGACCGGATGGATACGGATATGGTGGCCGGCATCGAGACCGGCCTGGATACGGTCTTGGTGCTGTCCGGCGTGACGGATAAGAACGACATCAAAAAGTTCCCCTACCGGCCCCGGCTGGTGCTGAACGGCGTTGGAGACATCCCGCCTGCGGCGGCGGAAAACGCCTGATCATATAAGCTTTGACCTGTATTATAAAAGGCCCGGCGCACGAAGCGCCGGGCCTTGCTGTTTGATTGGGCTTAAGATCACTTCGCCAGCTGCTTGTTGGCTGCAGCGATCTCGTCGATCATATCCTTGTGCTTCTTGGAGACGATGGCCTTGATGACCAGCAGGGTGCCGATCATCAGCGCGATGGCGATTGCCAGGCAGATGATCCAGTTCTGGATCAGGCCGGCGATGATGAAGCAGACGAAGGAGACGATGGCCACGGTGACGGCGTAGGGGAACTGCGTGAACACATGGTTCAGATGGAAGCAGTGGGCGCCGGCAGAGGCCATGATGGTGGTATCGGAGAT
>DHMK01000016.1:13939-23285 GCA_002405755.1 Clostridiales bacterium UBA4644 | reverse complement strand
GACGGATTCGAACCCCCGACCTGCTGATTACAAATCAGCTGCTCTACCGGCTGAGCTACACCAGCACTTCTGCCTCTCACTCGGCGCGAATATTATATTACCATAGGTCTGAGAAAAAAGCAAGCCTTTTTCTCACTTTTTTTCGTTTTCCGGGTCAATTTTTTCGTCCATGTTATGGAGCAGCGAAAGCAGCGATGGCGCGAGCCGGGGCCAATTCTGCTGCATCCGCTCCAGCGACATATTCAGCGTGGCGTCCTCCCCATCGGCGGCCAGCTGCCGCAAAACGCTCTCGCAGCGCTTCATTTCGCAGTCGCAAAGCTCGGAAAAAACGGACTTCGGCGCAGCAAAGGCCTTGCGGCTGGCGCTCTCGTCCATCTCGTAAAGCAGGCGGAAGGTCTTATAAAAGGAAAGGCTCAGATAATCGGAAACGGCTCTCGTCAGCCGCAGGCTCTCCTTGCCCAGCTGCTCATAGAGCAGGGAAAGGGAATTGACCAGCAGCTTTTTCTGCAGCATGACCATGGCGCTGCCCCGAAGGACATTGTCCTTCTCCTGGCTGCTGTCCATCAGATCGTCCGCCAAAATCGCGCCGCCGTCCCGGGCCATGGTGCGCCCCAGCAAAAAATCCGCCGAAACGCCATAAAAATCCGCGGCCCGCACCACGAAGCTCAGCCCCGGCTCCCGAACGCCGTTTTCGTAGTGAGACAAAAGGGCCTGAGAGACCCCCAGCTCCCCCGCCGCCTTGCGCTGGCTGATCTTTTTTTCCTGCCGCAGCAGGCTGAGAGTGCGCGGAAAATCCATCACCATAGTCCTGTTACCGTTCCTTCCAAAATTGCTTTTTTAGTATACCCTTGCGCGGGGCGGTTGTAAAGGGTTTTTGCCGAAAACAGGGTGTAATTTTTTTTGCGAATTTTTTGTTGGTTTTTTTTGCAATTTTGACTTGACAACTACGGATGGTTTTATCTCTGTCAAAAAAACGCGAAAAAACGCCCGGATTTCCGCTGCGGGCCTTGTTTTTGACTTGATCATGACTTATAATGGGGAAAAAGGATGAATCGAGGGATAGCATTATGTCGGTCGAAAGCGTCCGAGCTTATCTTTCGGGCTTCGGCAAGGCGGGGATCATCCGGGAATTTTCCGTTTCCAGCGCCACGGTGGATCTGGCGGCGCTGGCCGTCGGCGTGGAGGGCGCGCGCATCTGCAAGACGCTGGCCTTTCTCCACAAGGACGGCAGCTGCATCCTGATCTGCGCGGCGGGCGACGGAAAGATCAGCAACCGGAAGTTCAAGGAATACTTCGGCTTCAAGCCGAAGATGCTCTCGCACCAGCAGACGGCGGAGATGACAGGCCACAGCGTTGGCGGGGTCTGCCCCTTCGCCCTGCCGCCGGGGGTCGCCGTTTATTGCGACGAAAGCCTGAAGCGCTTTTCCACGGTCTTCCCCGCGGCGGGGTCTGCCAATTCCGCCGTGGAGCTGACGCCGGAGGAGCTATTTACCATCTCCAAAGCAAAAGCATGGGTGGATGTTTGTGACATCATACCGAAGCCCCCTGCTTGAGCTGCGGAAAGCGCGCTGCCGCGGCCGCTGCACTCTGCAGCGCCGCGGCCTTTCTTTTGCAAAAAATCAAATCGGGACAGGAAAAGCCCCCGGCTTCGGCCGGGGGCTTAAGGTTATGCGGTTTGTTTCCTATCAGGAATGATTAGTGGTTCATATCGTCCGCAACAGCGTGAACGATGACATACAGCATATCAGCCTTCTTATCATTTGTGCCGGAACCCATGACGATATAATCGGAATAATAATGATAGGTATCATCCGCGCCGCCAGCGATGAAGTTGACATACTCGTCATCTTCCTCCGCGATCAGATCAGCAAAGGTGACGAAAGCGATTTCTTCATCCTGAAGCTCCACGGCATCATCGTTCTGCTCATCATAAGTGTCCTTGGGATCCCAGGTCATCTTCTTCAGCACGACCACGGTATCGCTATTCACGGTAACCGTCTCATCGGTCGCACCATCAGCGCGAGCAAGGATGGTCTTGCCGGTGACAGTGACGATGTCGTACTTATCAGTCATGCTAGAAGTCTTCTTGCCAGCAAACAGGTCGACACGGTTGAAGAAACCGTTATCGGGTTCTTCATCCTGGCTCATCTCGTCGATGAGAGTCAGAGTGTAGACCGGCTCGCCCTTGACCTTTTCATAGGTGTAGCTGTACAGGCAGTTAGCCTGGATAGCATCATTCTGGGTCTTATCATACGCGACCACGATAGAGTCGGCAGTCTCGCCATTCTCAAAGACCACATCGCCCAGGACGAAGGTCTCCTCATCGGAATCCTCAGACCAGGTATCGCCGGAAGTGGTGTACAGATAGCCGCTGGCCTCCTTCAGGGTCAGCTCGCCCAGGCCGATGTAACCAGCCTGATAGGTGTCGATGGTGCGCTTGGTGGTGTACAGGCCCTGGATATGGCCCTTGTTGTAAGTGGCAGCGCCCAGATCACTCAGAGTGCCGACCAGATACTTCCGAGAACCATTCTTCAGATAAGACATGAAGAAGACATTTTCGTCGTTGATGTAATCATCGTCGAAGGTGGCCTTCGCGGCGTCGAAATTCTTCGCATCGCCAGTATTATAGCCTTCCTCGCGATAGCCATCCAGCAGGCTGTCGGAGTAGTCCAGGACATCCTGCGCATAATTGTCCGCGTTCTTATCTTCGCTCAGCGCAATCAGGTAGACCTGATCACCGGTCTCGCGGAGGACGAACAGACGCTTGTCTTCCTTCAGAAGACGCTCCAGTGCGGCCGCCTCAGCAGTGTCGTAGTTCTTGTTTTTCTTGTCGGCTTCAGTCACATCAAGCACGCACTTGCTGAGTTTCACGCGAGCTTCTTCGTGCTCTTCGCCATCGATGGTCATGTAATCGATGAAAGCGCGGTCATCGCCGACCGTGTACTTATCGATCTGCAGGCCGGTGACCATGACCAGCTGAGCATTGATGTCAGCCAGATCATCATAATTGCTGTCGACCAGCTGAGCCAGAATGACCAGACCGTCTTCAGCAACCAGATTCATCTTTTCCTTCAGGTTGGAAGCAACCAGAACATCCTCGTTGTTGTCGGCCCAGCCATTTGCACCGATGACATAGTCTTCGCCGCCCAGAGTGTGGATGCCCTTGGAGCTGCGCTTCTCATAAGCGACATCGCTCTCAACAGCCATAACTTCCACATCGTACTTGGCTTCGTCGGGATTGTAGCAGATCTTCAGGATGTTGTTCGCTTCGATCTCGTCATCCGTGTTGACGACCTCGTCCAGATACCACTGCGTAGTATCGTACTTTCCAGCAAGAGCAGTGAAGCCCACAGCCTTCAGGGTGTTGCCTTCAACATCGTTAGCAGTGAAATACTTGCCATAGATCTTGTGCTCTTTGACATGCTCAACCTGAGCATAGGTGTAAGCCTTGTAGATCACATAGTCGATAGTGCCATCGCCATTGCGGTCAACCAGACGGACATCATCCGCCTTACGCTGGCCGGCCAGCTTAGCCATCTCACTATAAGAAATGGAAGTGAACTTCGTGGTGTTATTCTTCTTGTCAACAACCAGCTCGTTGACAGTCTTTTCATCAAAGGTACCAGAGAACTCACCAGCGGTGAACTCATAGCGGTTATACGCATCGTTCTTGCTGGCAGCGCGATCGATGTCATAAGTCAGATCGTAGACAGTGCTGTCGCCGACCGCAGACTTACCGGTAGCTCTCGCAGAGTAAACAGAACCGTTGCTCTTGTAGATGACGCGGAACTGCTGGCCCAGATCCATGTAGCCCAGACCGGGGTTGTCAACTTCGATCCACTGAGTCTTGGTGGCGGTATTCTCAGCACCGGAAACGGTAGCAAAGATCACGCAATCATCGTCAGCAGTACGGACTTCAACCTTACCATCATCCTTCGTCTTTTCGCCTTTCGCCAGTTCATCAATGTAGACAGAATCAGTGGCAAACAGATAGCCGGTGAAGGTATCCAGCTTATAATACTTATAGCCGAACTTGACGAACTTATCGGTGCCCGCAACAGCAGAGCCGGAACCGAAGATGCCATTGTAGCCGGAGGGCACAACGGTATTAAAGGTGTAAGCATCCAGCAGAGCGTTGGCGAACATGACGGCGACCCACTGACGGGGAGCAGCGCCGTTGATGTCGGCTTCGTAGCCAGCCAGCAGACCAACGATAGAAGCATCGCTCAGGACGTTCTTGGCCCAGTTGGCGCCGGTGTACTGACGGTCAACGGCGGAATAGCCGATGGCGGTCAGCAGCATCTTGGCCGCTTCAGCGGTCTTGACGGGGTTGGTGGGATAGAACTTGCCTTCGCTGCCGTTGACCAGGCCCAGAGCGGCCAGGTAGTTGATGTAGCCGGCATACCACTCGGTAGCGGGAACATCGGTAAACAGGTTCGCGGCGGCATAAGCGGTGGCCTTATCGTCCTTGCCGTAGTTCAGGATGACATAGATCATCTTGGCAACTTCGGCACGGGTGATGGTGGCGTTGGGGTTGAAGTTACCCTTCTCGTCACCGGTCATGACCTTGAGCGCATACAGCAGCTCAACAGACTCTGCAGCGTCTTCATCGATGGCAGCGGCATCCTTATAGGTATCCGCAGAATAATTGCCAGCGAAGGCAGACACAGAGAGGATCATGGCCAGAGCCAGGCTCAGCGCGAGGATCTTTTTGAGAGTGCTCATGGTTTGATTTCCTCCTAATAATTTTTTGGACTTCTTCCGCGGGCGGTTTCTTCGTCCGGCGCTACTTTCCGGCTTGGGAAAAAGCCTGCTTCCGTTATCCTGCGTCTATCTTATCTGCCCGGCGAAAAAAAGTCAACGGTTTTGCCCCGGATGTAACACAAGTGTAATATTGCGAAAAAAATGCCCTCTGCGCGCGGCAAAAGGCAATTTTTGGTTTATTTTTTCTTTTTTCCGTATTTCCGGCGGTTGGCCTGCCGCTGCTGAACGCGCTTTTCCAGCCGTTTGGAATATTCCTCCCGGGTGGGGACCTTTTTTTCCTCCAAAAGCGCCAGCGCCTGGGGCAGCTGCTCCCGGGTGAGCTGAACGATGGCCTCCCGGGTCACGCGGGAGAGCCGCAGGACGGGAGCGTCGCTGTCCGCCCGCTCCACCAGATAATATTCCGCCCGGTCATAGGGCATAAAGCGCCCGCCGTAAAAAACGCCGTCCTTGGAGAGGGCCGTTCCGGAGAGCAAAAACGCCGCGCACACGCCGCCGATGGCCAGCAGCACGGGCCAGCGGTTTTGAATATCCTCCATCCGCCAGAGGGCCAGCGCCAGCAGCGCCAGAATGATCAGCGTCACGGCTTTTTTGTTGATGCTTTTGCCGCGAACGACGGCGGTCCGCTGCATCCGCAGCATGAGAAGGATCTGATAGATCAGGATGCAGACGCAGATCGCGCCCAAAACATAATCAAAGGTGGTCATGGCTGTTCCTCCTGCAGCTCGTCCAGATTCAGCGCGAAGGCCGGCGCGAACTGTTCCATATAAAGATCCGCCTCCGGCAGCTCCAGCGCCCGGATGGCCTTGCGGGTCTGTTCCGCCGCCCGGCGGAACTCGTCGTTGCCGCTGCGCAGCTCCTCTATGCATTTGATGTAGGCGCTGATCTTGTCGGCGGCCTTAACATAGCGATAGGTTTCCGGATCCTGCTCCTCCATGGTCATCAAAAGCCGGTAATGAGGGCGCAGCGTCTCCGGAAGCATCCGGAGGAGACTGTCTGCCGCGGCGTGCTCGATGGATTTATAAGCGGAGCAGATCTCCGGGTTGTTGTATTTGACGGGGGTGGGCAGGTCGCCGGTGATGATCTCCGGCGCATCGTGAAAGAGCGCCGCCGCCGCGACCTTGCCGGGGTCGATCTGGCGGCCAAAGTGCTCCCGGCCGATGAGGGCAAGGGCGTGGGCCGTGACCGCCGTGTCGAAGCTGTGCTCCGCGAGATTTTCCTGAATGCTGTTGCGCATGAGGCCCCAGCGGGCGATGTTCCGCATCCGGGTCATCATGGCAAAAAAGCCGTTTTTCCGCATGATCTCCGTCCTTTCAGAGGGCCCGCCAGGCTTCCGGCTTGAGCTCCGTGTGGCCCTGAAGGGCCTGCTCCAGCTGCCGCAGCATCAGCTCCCGGTCCTGATTCAGCGTGCCCCGCAGGTTCAGATAATTGGAGGCGTGGTTCATCCGGAAGACGCAGCCCGGCGCGTCCAGATGTCCCAGCAGCAGCGCCGTTTCCTCCAATATCCGGCGGCTGTCCAGCAGCCGGAAGCTGCCCTGCTCCACCCAGTCGTAAAGGGGCGTTCCCGGCTCCACCATCAGCGTCAGCAGGCCGATATAGTCCGGGCGCATGGCGCTGAAGGCCGCGGCGGTGTCCAGCGCGTGCTCCTTCCAGAGCTTCTGTCCGCCCAGGCCGGAGATGGCCGTCACCGAAAGGGCCATGCCCGCCTGACGGACCTTTTGTCCCGCCGCCACGATCTCCGCCGCCGTGTGGCCCTTGCGCATCTGCCGCAAAACGGCGTCGCAGCCGGACTCCAGGCCCATGTAGACCATGGTAAGATTTTTCTGCCGCAGGCGCTTGAGTTCCTCCGGCGTGCGCTTCTGGATGCTTCCGGGAGAGGCGTAGCAGGTCACCCGCTCACACTCTGGAAACAGCGCCGCGATCTCGTCCAATATACGCTCCAGGTCCGCCGCCGGGCGGATCAGCGCGTCGCCGTCCGCCAGAAAGATCCTCCCCACCCGGGAATACTGCCGCCGGGCCATTTGAAAGTCCTCCAGGATCTCATCCATGGGCCGCAGGGCAAACCGTTTTGCCTTATACATGCTGCAAAAGGCGCAGGTATTGTGGCTGCAGCCATAGGTCACCTGCACGATCAGGCTCCGGGCCTCGGAGGGCGGCCGGTAAACGCTTCCCCGATATCTCATGCTTTCTCCTCCTCCGCCGTTTCCGGCAGTGTATAACCGTATTTCCGCATCATGACCGGGCGTCCGTAGACCACCGCCGGCTTTTGGGCGCAAAGCCGGAAGCCGCAGCGCTCCAGTACCCTGCAGGACGCGATATTCGCAGTCTCGCAGATCCCAAAGACCTCCCGCAGACCCAGCGCCGGCAGCACGGCCGGCAAAAAGGCCGCCAGCGCTTCTGCCGCATAGCCCCGTCCCCGGTAAGGCGCGCCCACATGATAGCCCGTCTCCCAGGCCCCCGCCGGCTCCTTCAGGGGACAAAGCTCCACGTGGCCCACAAGCGTCCCGTCCTTTTGCAGGACGGCCAGCACCTGTGCCCCGCCGCCTGCTCGGCGGCATCGTAAAAGCTCCCGGATAGCCGCTTCCGCTTCCTCCGGCGTTTCAAAGACCTCATCCGGCAAAAAGCGGCGGTTCTCCGGATCCTGCGACAGGGCGCAAAGCGCTGCCGCCATGGCCGGCTCCCACTCGGTGAGCGTCAGCCGCGCAGTGTTCAGCCGCATCGCGCTCCCCCCTTTTCTTTTTGTCCGGCCTGTGCTATCATAAAAGCATCTTATAGTATAGCAGAAATTTTCGCCGGTGAATAGGGTCTAATTTGTAACTTTCTCCGGCGGCGCAAAAAAACGGAGGTATTTTATGGAGCTTCGCCACGCCGTCCCCGCCGACGCAGAGGCCGCCGCCCGGCTGGAGGCCGCCTGTTTTCCCTCAGCGGAAGCTGCTTCTCCCGCTTCCATCCGCGCCCGCATCGCCGCCTTTCCCGAACATTTCTGGCTACTGTTTGACGGCGGACAGCTGGTGAGCATGGTCAACGGCATGGTCACCGACCTGCCCGATCTGACGGATGAAATGTACGACGATGCCGGCCTTCACCGGGAAGCCGGCGCCTGGCAGATGATCTTCAGCGTGGCCACAGACCCGGCGCGCCGGAAGCAGGGCCTGGCGGAGCGGGTGCTGCGGCAGACGATCGCCGACGCCCGCGCCCAGGGCCGGAAGGGCCTTGTGCTCACCTGCAAGGACCGTCTGGTGCATTATTACGCCAAGCTTGGCTTCGTCAGCGAGGGCCTGTCCCGCTCTGACCACGGCGGCGCCGTCTGGTATCAGATGCGGCTGACCTTCTGAGCAAAAAGCAAACGTCCGGCTCCCGCCGTCTGCGGGAGCCGGATATTTTTGGATCATTCCGCCGGGCCGAAGGTGCAGGTCTCGGCGTTCATTTGGAACATCCGGCCCATGGGCAGCGACATACTGATGCTGCCGTGGCCGCATTCCAGACCGGCGATGGTAGGCTTTCCGGCGGGCACGATCAGCTCGGCAAAGACCTGATTCAGGTCCAGACCGGTCTTGGGCTCCGCCTCCTCGCAGCGGGTAAAGGAGCCAAGCAGGATGCCTGCGGCGTCCGCCAGCTTGCCGCTGTTGCGCAGATGGGTGAGCATCCCGTCCACCTTATAGGGTGGCTCGCCCACCTCCTCGATGAAGAGGAGCTTGCCCCGGGTGTCCAGCTCATAGGGCGTGCCGATGGAGGCGGTGATCAGCGACAGATTGCCGCCGCACAGCCGGCCCTGGGCCTTGCCCGGGTTCAGGCTCCGGAGCGAATAGCCCTCCGGGTCTTTGTATTCGATCTTCTCCCCGAAAAGCATGGCCTTCACGTAGGAAAGGCTGTAATCATCCAGCCCCTTGCTCCATGCGCCCACCATGGGCATATGATAGGCCTCCTGATTGCAGATCTGGTTCAGGGCGGCGATCATGGCGGTCACGTCGCTGTAGCCGCCGAAAAATTTGGGGTGCTTTTTGATGGTCTTCCAGTCCAGCAGGGGCAGGATCCGATGGAAGCCATAGCCGCCCCGGGTGGTGACGATGCCCTGAATGCTGTCATCGGCAAAGGCGGCGTTCAGATCGGCGGCGCGGACGGCGTCCGTGCCGGAAAGATAGCCGTGCTTCGCCATGGCGCTGGGATAAAGCACCGGCTCCAGCCCCATGGCGCGGACGGCGGAAGCCAGCTCCTCCTGAGAAAGAGAGGTGGGGCTGGAGCCGCAGAGCACCGCCAGACGGTCGCCGGGCTTGAGAGAGTTCGGACGGATCATAAGTTCTCCTTTATGACAGATGGGGAGCCCTCTTCAGGCTCCCCACCCATGGATCAAATCAGCTTATTTATTGGCGATGGCCTTCTTGAACTCTTCGATCAGCAGCGGAGTGACCTTGAACAGGTCGCCCACAATGCCATAATCGGCGATCTCGAAGATGGGAGCGCTGTCGTTCTTGTTGACGGCGATGATGCACTCGGAATCGGACATACCGGCCTTGTGCTGGATAGCGCCGGAGATGCCCAGGGCGATGTAGATCTTAGGACGGACGGTCTTGCCGGTCTGACCGAC
>DHMK01000016.1:13593-13904 GCA_002405755.1 Clostridiales bacterium UBA4644 | reverse complement strand
TGACCGACCTGATGGTCGGCAGTCATCCAGCCGGCGTCCACGCAGGCACGGGAGGAACCCACAACGCCGTGCAGCACTTCGGCCAGCTCTTCCGCCAGCTTCTTGCCGCCTTCCACATCCTTGGAGATGCCGCGGCCCACAGAGACGATGACCTCGGCGCCGGTCAGATCCACCAGCTTGCGGGATTCCTTGACCACTTCCAGGACCTTGGTCTTCAGATCAGCCGCTTCCAGCTTGACCTCGGGCTTGGTCAGGACGAACTTGCGGTCAGCATCGAACGCGGCCTTTTTCATAACGCCGGGACGGACGGT
>DHMK01000016.1:13312-13522 GCA_002405755.1 Clostridiales bacterium UBA4644 | reverse complement strand
ACGGAAGCGGGGGCAGATAATGGAAGCCATCAGATGGCCGCCGAACGCGGGACGGGTCATCTTCAGGTCGCGGGAAACATCGTGGGGCTGGCCCAGCACCAGAGCGCTCTTGGTTGCGGCGATCTTCTCATCGGTGAGGGTGGAAGCCTCGTGCAGGAAGGCCTGATAAATGCCCAGATCTACATCCAGATGGGTGCAGTCGGCGCACAG
>DHMK01000016.1:13085-13264 GCA_002405755.1 Clostridiales bacterium UBA4644 | reverse complement strand
TCGGCGCACAGACCGGTGTGCAGGCGAGCGGCGCAGCGGGGCGCCAGATCGCGGCCGATGTTGGTGGCGCCCACCAGCAGAGCCTCAGGCTTGCGCTCCACGACCATGTCGCAGATGACCTTGGTGTAAGCGTCGGTGGTGTAATCCTTCAGCAGGGGATGCTCGCAGACGATGATCTC
>DHMK01000016.1:0-12938 GCA_002405755.1 Clostridiales bacterium UBA4644 | reverse complement strand
TCGGCCAGCTTGCGGCCTTCCGAGATCAGCTCGAAGTCGGTGGGCATCAGCTTGCCCTGACGCTGCTCACAAAATACCCAAACGTCCTTGAAGTCTTCCAAGACGGTATTCTTAAACTCAACCATTCCTATAATCTCCTTTCAATCAGATGATGTGCTTGGCGGCCAGGATGCCGGCCAGCTTCTCGCACGTGGCTCTGTCAGCGCCTTCCAGCATCATGCCAGCGCCCTTCTGCGGAGGCGTGAAGGAGGTCAGGATGTTGGTGGGAGAGCCCTTCAGACCGATGCTGTCCAGCTCGATCAGGGGGTTATCCTTCAGCTTGGGGAAGTCAAAGATGGCCATGGGCTTGTCATAAGCCTCCACGATACCGTTGACACTCATGTAGCGGGGAGTATTCAGTTCCTTGATGCAGGTGATCAGGCAGGGGGTCTGGACCTGAATGGTCATATAACCGTCCTCCAGCATGCGCTTGACGGTGAGGGTCTTGCCCTCCAGCTTGATATCGGCGGCATAGGAGATCTGGGGCAGGCCCAGCTTCTCGGCGATCTGGGGACCGACCTGCGCGGTATCGCCATCGATGGCCTGACGGCCGCAGAAGATGATATCGTCGTCCTCGATGCCCAGCTCGTCGATGGCGGCGGCCAGGATCTGGGAGGTGGCGAAGGTATCGGAGCCGCCGAACTCACGGCCGGACACCAGAACGGCGTCGTCGCAGCCCATGGCGATCAGCTCACGCAGCATGCCTTCTGCGGGCGGGGGACCCATGGAGACCACGGTGACCTTGCAGCCGGTCTGCTCCTTGAGCTTCAGCGCAGCCTCAACGGCATTCTTATCATCGGGGTTGGTGATGGCCTGCATGGACGCACGGTTCAGCGTCCCATCGGGATTCACAGCAACCTTACCGGAGGTATCCGGGACCTGCTTGACACAAACAATGATTTTCATAGTTACCTTACCTCCTGCTTATTTCACACCAAGGTTGCTGGCGATGACCATTCTCTGGACCTCGGAAGTACCTTCGTAGATTTCGGTGATCTTCGCGTCGCGCATCATGCGCTCCACGGGATATTCACGGGTATAGCCGTAGCCGCCGAACAGCTGGACGGCGCGGCGGGTCACATCGGAAGCGGCTTCCGCAGCAAACAGCTTGGCCATGGCGGCGTCCATGCTGTAGGAGATCTTGGGGTTCTTGGCGTGCTCCGCCTTCTTCCAGGCGGCGGCATAGACCAGATACTGAGCAGCCTGCATTCTGCAGTGCATATCGGCCAGCTGGAACTGGGTGTTCTGGAACTGGCTCAGGCGCTTGCCGAACTGGACGCGCTCCTTGGTATACTTGATGGCCTCCTCCACAGCGCCCTCGCCCAGGCCCAGAGCCTGAGAGGCGATGCCGATACGGCCGCCGTCCAGCGTCTTCATGGCGATCTTGAAGCCCTCGCCTTCCTTGCCCAGCAGGTTCTCCTTGGGAACGATGCAGTCCTCAAAGATCAGGTCGCAGGTAGAGGAGCCGCGGATACCCATCTTCTTTTCATGCTTGCCCTGAGAGAAGCCGGGGAAGCTCTTCTCCACGATGAAAGCGGAGATGCCGTGGCTGCCGGCCTTCTTGTCGGTCATGGCGAAGACCACGAAGGTGTCGGCCACGTTGCCGTTGGTGATGAAGCACTTAGAGCCGTTCAGCACATAGTGATCGCCCTCCAGGACGGCGGTGGTCTGCTGGCCGGAAGCGTCGGTACCGGCGTTGGGCTCGGTCAGACCGAAGGCGCCGATCTTGCGGCCGGAGCACAGGTCAGGCAGATACTTCTGCTTCTGCTCCTCGGTGCCGTTTTCATAGATGGGGGCGCAGCACAGAGAGGTGTGGGCGGAAAGGATGACCGCGGTGGTGCCGCAGACCTTTGCCAGCTCCTCCACTGCCATGGCATAAGCCAGAGTGTCCGCGCCGGCGCCGCCGTACTCCTTGGGGAAGTAGATGCCCATCATGCCCAGCTTGGCCATCTTCTCGACGGTTTCCATGGGGAAGCGCTCTTCCTCATCGATCTCCTCAGCCAGGGGCTTGACTTCGGTTTCCGCAAACTCACGGTACATTTTGCGGAGCATCTCATGCTGCTTGCTCAGAACAAAATCCATAAATTACCCTCCTTGCGCTTTCGCGCAATATTTATTTCTTACTTATTGTAATCGTAAAAGCCCTTGCCGGTCTTTTTGCCCAGCAGGCCGCCGCGCACCATCTTGCGGAGCAGCAGAGCGGGACGGTACTTGTCGTCGCCGGTCTCCCGGTGCAGGGTCTCCATAATGGCCAGGCACACGTCCAGGCCGATAAAATCGCCCAGCGCCAGCGGGCCCATGGGATGATTGGCGCCCAGCTGCATGGCCTTGTCGATATCCTCCGCAGAGGCGACGCCGGTCTCCACCAGGCCGATGGCCTCGTTGATCATGGGGATCAGGATCTTATTGACCACAAAGCCGGGGGCTTCGGCCACCTCGATGGGATCCTTGCCGATGTCCTTCGACAGCTGATAGACAAAGTCGAAGGTCTCCTGGGTGGTGTTGGCTCCGCGAATGACCTCAACCAGCTTCATGCTGGGGACGGGGTTGAAGAAGTGCATCCCGATGACCGGATGCTTCAGGCCGTTGCCCATCTCGGTGACGGACAGCGAGGAGGTGTTGGAGGCAAAAACAGCCTCAGGCTTGCACAGCGTATCCAGCTCGGTGAGCAGGGCGCGCTTGGTCTCCATTTCCTCCTTGACGCATTCGATGATCAGGTCCGCGTCGGCCGCGGCAGACTTTTCCTCCACCAAAACGCGGCTCAGCAGGTCTTCCTTGGCCTCCTCGGTCATCTTGCCCTTTGCCACGCGCTTGGCCAGAGAAGCGGCCAGCTTATCCTTATGCCGCTGAGCGGAAGCCAGGCTGCTGGCATACATCAGCGCAATGTGGCCGTTGGCTGCAAAGACCTGGGCAATGCCGCTGCCCATGGTGCCGGCTCCGAAAATCGCTACCTTCATGTTGTGATCCTCCTGTTTTATAATTTGAGTGGTGAACCTGTGTTCTGTCATTACCGGTTGCAATAGGACTCGTGCTTCCGCTTTTCCAGAAAGGCGCGCATGCCCTCCTGCTGATCTTCCGTCTCAAAGCAGCTGCCGAACAGCGCTTCCTCGAGCTCCACCGCCCGGTCCATATCCGTCTGCAGGCCCTCGTTGATGGCCTTTTTGCAGGCGCGGACGGCGATGGGCGCGTTTTTCGCGATGGTCTGGGCCAGCTTTTCCGCGGCGGGCATCAGCTCCTCCACCGGATACACGGCGTTGACCAGACCGCAGCGCAGCGCCTCCTCCGCCTTGATATTGCGGGCGGAATAGATCAGCTGCTTCGCCATGCCGGGACCGATGAGCCGGGCCAGCCGCTGCGTGCCGCCAAAGCCGGGGGTGATTCCCAGGCCGGTCTCCGGCTGACCAAACACAGCGGTATCGGAGCAGATCCGGATGTCGCAGCTCATGGCCAGCTCACAGCCGCCCCCCAGCGCAAAGCCGCAGACAGCGGCGATGGTGGGAACAGGCAGCGTCTCCAGCTTGCGGAACACATCGTTGCCCAGCTTGCCGAAGGCCTGGCCCTCCGCCCTGGTGAGGGCGCTCATCTGCGCGATATCCGCGCCGGCCACAAAGGCCTTTTCTCCGCCGCCGCGGACGATAACGCAGCGGACCGTCTCCGGATCGATCTGATCCAGCGTCTGATCCAGCTCGCGGATCACCTGGTCGTTCAGGGCATTCAGGGCACGGGGCCGGTCGATGGCCAGCGTTCCAACGCCGCCTTCCGCGGAAAACTTTACATATTCCATGGATGAAGACCTCCTTTTTACAGGGCAGCTTCAGGCGCAGCTGTACTGCGCCTGAAACCGACCATCTTCATTATAGCGGACTGCCCGGAGTTTGTCAAATTATAAACGATATTTCCTCAAAGGATTTTTGCTTTTTCCGAGTTATTTTTGGCTGAATTTCCTGTTTGGCAGAAAATCAGACGCGCTCCACCACAACAGCTTCGCCCATGCCGCCGCCGATACACAAAGAAGCGACACCATACTTGCCGCCGCGGCGGGCCAGCTCATAGCACAGCGTGACCAGGATGCGCGCGCCGGAAGCGCCGATGGGATGGCCCAGCGCGATAGCGCCGCCGTTGACATTGACATTGTCGGGGGTCAGGCCCAGCTCCTGATTGACCGCGGCAGCCTGCGCGGCAAAGGCCTCGTTCAGCTCGAACAGGTCGATGTCCTTGGTCTCCAGACCGGCCTTCTTCAGCGCCTGACGGACGGAGGGGATGGGGCCGGTGCCCATGAGCGCGGGATCCACGCCCACAGAGCCGGTGGAAACGATCTTGGCCATGGGCTTCAGGCCGTGGGCCTTGACGAACTCGCCGGAGGCGACCACGATGGCGGCAGCGCCGTCGTTGATGCCGGAGGCGTTGCCGGCGGTGACCGTGCCGCCGTCGCGCTTGAAGGCGGGCTTCAGCTTGGCCAGCGTCTCAACGGTGGTGCCGGCGCGGGGATGCTCGTCCTTATTGAAGACGATGGGATCGCCCTTGCGCTGGGGGATGACCACGTCCACGATCTCGGCGTCGAAGCGGCCGCTGTCGCGGGCTTCCACGGCGCGCTGCTGAGAGCGGGCGGCCAGCTCGTCCTGCATCTGGCGGGTGATGCCGTATTTCTCGGCAACGTTCTCGGCGGTGATGCCCATATGGTAGTTATTGAACGCATCCCACAGACCGTCGTTGACCATCACATCGGTCATGGTGGTGTTGTTCATGCGGGCGCCCCAGCGGGCGGAATTGACGGCGTAGGGCGCAAGGCTCATGTTCTCCATGCCGCCGGCCACGACGCACTCGGCCTCGCCGGCCAGAATGGTGCGGTAAGCCAGGCTGACGCTGTGCAGACCGGAGCCGCAGACCTTATTCAGCGTGGTGCAGGGAGTCTCGATGGGCAGGCCGGCCTTCAGGGAAGCCTGACGGGCGGGGTTCTGGCCCAGGGCAGCCTGCAGAACGTTGCCGAAGAAGACCTCGTTCACATCCTTGGCGTCCACATTGCCGCGCTTCAGCGCTTCCTTGATGACGATGCTGCCAAGCTCCACAGCGGAAACGCCCTTCAGAGAGCCGCCGAAGCCGCCCACGGCCGTACGGGCCATGCTTACCAGATACACTTCTTTCATTGTTGATACGCTCCTTTTTTTATTTTGAAAAGTTTTCCTTTTCCACTGTCAGTTTTACCCACTGAACCATCTTCTATTATAGCGGTATCTCCCTTGTCTTTCAACACGCAATGTGCCGGTTTTTACGAATTATTTTTATGTTTTCCGGCAAAAAATACAACGCTTGACAAAAAGCTGTCAATATCGTCGGCATCTCTCTACAATCTCCCCCTTTCCCCGGCTGCCCGCTGCTTCAAAAAACAGAAAAACGCTGCGGAGACCGGCTCCGCAGCGTCTTTGATTTTCAGCTTTTCCGGATGTTTATACATCCAGCGTCCCCACCAGGCTGCGCATAGCCAGGATGGTCCTTTCAAACAGCTCGTCCAGCGTCCAGCCCAGGGCTTCAGCCCCCTGCCGGATCACGTCCCGGCTGCAGCCCGCGGCAAATTTCTTGTCCTTGAACTTCTTTTTCAGGCTGGAGACCTCCATATCGGAGACGCTCCTGCTGGGGCGCATCATAGCGGCTGCGCCGATCAGGCCGGTAAGCTCGTCCACGGCAAACAGGATCTTCTCCATCTGCTGCTCCGGTTTATATTCCGTCCCCGTCAGGCCCCAGCCATGGCTCATGGCCGACCGCATGACGCCCTCGTCGATGTCCTCCGCCCGGCAAAGCTCCACGCCCTTAACGCAGTGCTCCTCAGGATAAAGCTCAAAGTCCAGATCGTGGAGCATGCCCACGGTGCGCCAATAATCCACCCGCTCCGGATCGTACTGGGCGGCATACCAGCCCATAACGCCGGAAACGACCTGTCCGTGCTTCCGGTGGAACGCGTCCTGATTGTACTTCTTCAAAATTTCAAATGCCTGCTCCGGCGTTGGGATATAGCTCATACACTGCCTCCTGTTTCGTTTTTTATTTATGATATTTGCTTCCGGATAGAATGGACAGCGCCCGGTAGATCTGCTCCAGCACCATCACCCGGGCCAAATGGTGGGGAAAGGTCATGGGCGACATGGAGAGCCGCAGACTGCTCTGCGCCTTCAGCGCCTCGTCCAGCCCCCGGGAGGAGCCGATCAGCACGCACAGACGGGAAACGCCCTGATTCTGCAGCTGCTGCAGCTTTTCCGCCAGCCCCTCGGAGGAAAGCATCCTGCCCTCGATGCACATGGCAACGACGCAGCTGCCCTGGGGAATGGCGGCGCGGATCCTTTCCGCCTCCTTCGCCAGCGCGCCGGGCCGGTCCGGCTCCTCCTCCAGCTGCAGGATCTCCATGCGGCAGAGCGTCCCCAGCCGCTTTTCATATTCCCGGCAGGCCTCCAGATAAAACCTCTCCTTCAGCTTGCCCACGCAGATCAGTCGGATGTTCAGCATAAGTCCTCCCTGCGCTCAAAGAAATACCGGCCGGCCCAGCTGCTCCCTTGGAGCCAGGGCCACTTCCGGGGAGAGCCCCTCCTGCCGGAGCGCCGTCCGCAGCGCCTCCAGCGCCAGCTCCGGCGTGTTGTTTTCCCGGCTCAGGTGGGCCAGGGTCACATGACGGGTCCCCTCCTGGCAGAGCCGCACCGCCACCTTTGCGGAAAACCGGTTGGAAAGATGGCCCTGATCCGAAAGGATCCGCAGCTTCAGCGCATAGGGATACGGCCCGCTCTTCAGCAGCTCCGCATCATGGTTGAACTCCAGCACCGCCGCCGCGCAGCCCTGCATGGCGGCAAAGATCTCCCCCGTTACCGTTCCGGTATCCGTGCAGAAGGCCACCTGCTCCCGCCCCGCGCCCAGCACATAGCCGCAGCTGCCCGGCGCATCGTGGAGGGTGGCAAAGGTATTCACCGGACAGCCGGCCAGCTCCAGCTGCCGTCCCGGCGAAAAGGTCAGGGTCTTCTGGCCCGCGGGAAGACGGTCGGCCAGCGCCTCCAGCGTCTCCTCCGAGCAGACCAGCGTCGCCCCGGTGTGCTTCAGCAGCACCGGCAGGGCGGAAACATGATCGCTGTGGCTGTGGGTCACAAGGATATGGGTCAGCTCCCCCGGCGAAAGGGCCAGCCGCCGAAGGCCGTCTGTGATGTACCGGGTATTTTTTCCCGCATCCACCAGCATGCGGGCGCGGCCGCATGCATAAACGGCGCAGTTTCCGCTGCTGCCGCTGGCCAGCGTACAGAAATATGTCATCTTCTTCTCCTGAAAAGCGGGGCGGCGTTCTGCCGCCCCGCCCGATATTTCTCTTCGTCTGAAAAGGCTCAGTTTGCCTTGGGGATGATGGCAGGCTCCTCCACGCTGACCCGGGCGATGTCCGCCCCCAGCCGGCGCAGCTTTTCCACCAGGTCCTCATAGCCCCGCTCGATATAGCCGATCTCCTCGATCTCCGTGGTGCCCTCCGCCGCCAGACCGGCGATCACCAGCGCGGCGCCTGCCCGCAGGTCGCTGGCCTTCACCGGCGCGCCGGTGAGCTTGCTGACGCCCTCGATAACGGCCACCTTGCCGTCCACCTGGATCTTCGCCCCCATCCGGCGCAGCTCGTCGGAATAGCGGAAGCGATTTTCCCAGACGCCCTCGGTGATGATGGAGGTCCCCTCCGCCAGACAGAGCGCCGCCGCCAGCTGCGGCTGCATATCCGTGGGGAAGCCTGGATAAAACAGCGTTTTTACCTGGATCTTGTGGAGCGGGCCCCGGCGGGTGACGCGGATGCTGTCGTCCTGCTCCTCCACCTCCAGACCCATCTCCTCCAGCTTGGCGGTGATGCAGTCCATGTGCTTTGGAATGATGTTCTTCACCAGGACGCTGCCGCCAGTGGCGGCCACCGCCGCCATATAGGTGCCGGCCTCGATCTGATCGGGGATGATGGAATAATTGCCGCCGGCCAGCCGCTCCACGCCGCGGATCTTGATCACATCGGTGCCTGCGCCCATGATGTCCGCGCCCATGGAGTTCAAAAAGTTGGCCAAATCTACGATATGCGGCTCCTTGGCGGCGTTTTCAATGACCGTCTGGCCCTCTGCCAGACAGGCAGCCAGCATGATGTTCACCGTCGCGCCAACGCTGGCCACGTCCAGATAGATGCCCGCGCCATGAAGTCCGCCGGACGCATCGGCATAGACCACGCCGTTGCGGATATCCATCTCCGCGCCCAGCGCCTCAAAGCCCTTCAGGTGCTGGTCGATGGGGCGCACGCCGCCGAAATTGCAGCCGCCCGGCATGGAGACCTCCGCCCGGCGGAACCGTCCCAGAAACGCGCCGATGAGATAATAGGAGGCGCGCATCTTCCGATTCAGCTCGCTGACCGCGGTATAGCGCTGCAGCCCGCGGCAGTCGATCTCGATGGTGTTCTGCTGCAGCACCCGGACGCCCACGCCCAGTTCCCGCAGGATCTCCATCTGGATCACCACATCCCGTACCATGGGGATATTCTCGATCCGGCAGACGCCATCCACCAGGATGGCGGCGGGAATGATGGCCACAGCCGCGTTCTTCGCGCCGCTGACCGTCACCTCGCCAAACAGCGGTTTCCCGCCGTGAATTATAAATTTATCCAAAGAGGCAGCCCCCTTGCAGCTTTTTCCGGTCCCGGGAGCCAAGCTCCCATAGGGATTCTATGATAGTGTATCACAGTTCCTGCAAAATAAAAAGAGTCCCTTATGATTTTCTTAATTTTTCGGCTGTTTTTCCGAAAACGGCTCAATTATTCAGCTCCGTTCCGTCCAGACAGCTCAGCAAAAGTCTGCCCTTTGCCGTTTCCGCCGCCCACACCGGCACCAGGACCGCCGTCTGCGGATCCTCGCTCTGCAGATAATAGCCCATCTCCAGCGAACGGATGCCCGTCAGGCCATGCTCCTGCAGCAGCGCACACAGGGAGAGCGTCAGCTGCGCCCGGCTCATGGGCTGGGCCTCGGTCTCCGCGCCGGTCTCTCCGTTCATGAGCCACCGGCCACGCACCTGCAGATAGCCCTCCTGCAGCGACCACTGGAGCCGGCAGTTGAACACCGTCCGCCCATCATATTGCTGCAGCAGCGCCTGCCGGCCGGTCTCTCCGGAAAGCAGCGCCTGCTCCATGGGAAAGCCTGCCTCCTCCAGCAGCGCGCGGCATTGGCTGCCGTCGACGCTGTCCTGCGGCCAGAGCACGGAAAGCTCTACCGCGCCGCCCCGGCGGAAGCTCAGCTGTCCCCGGTCGCTTTGGTAGATGCTCACGCCGCCGCCGGGCTCCGAGGCCCGCTCCGCTCCCAGCAGTGCCTGGGCCGTCTGTGCCTCCCGGCTGTTATCCCGATGGAGCTGATAGGCCTTTGGCCGCTCCGGCAGGGCGCGGAGCGCCTCCTGGGAAAGCGTCACCCCCGCCCGCTCCGCCACGGCCACCGCATCCTCCACCGCCGTCCATTCCGAGCGGCGCATCTGCAGAACCTGCCAGCCGATATTGCCCGCAAGGATCAGATCGGCCGTCAGCAGCAGCAGGATCAGCCAGTTCCGGACCTTTTTCCATTCCATCGCTCAGTCCTCCGTTACCCGGCAGATCCCGGGTGCAAAGCCGCCTTCCCCGGCCGTCATGCGGATGCAGAGCCGGGCCTGTCTGTAGGGCAGCGCCGCCAGCATTCCCGCCGCCTCCGTCATGGGGAGCAGCAGCGTGTGCTCCGTCTGCTCCAGACGCCGCAGAGAAGCGGAGGCGCCGGTCACTACGCCGTCCTCCACCGTCACCTGGGCCCAGCCGCCGTCCTTTTCCAGGAATTTTCCGTCCATATCCAGCGCAAAGGAAAGCAGCAGCCTGCCGTTTTCCCGCCGGACGCCGTCCAGGCTCAGTCTGCCGGAGGCGCCGGTCCCGCTCCAGACCTGCCGCATCAGCGCGCAGACCTTCTGGCAGATCTCCACCGTGCGCTGCGGCTCCTGTCCGGCGGAGATCTCCAGATCGGCGCCCTCCGCGCCGGCATAGATCAGCTCGCCCTCCTGCCCCAGGCTCAGGGTGCTGCGGCCCTCCACATAGACCAGGCTGCCGCTGCTGTTTTGATAGACCCGGGCCAGATAGGCGTTCATGGAAAACAGCGCCTGCACCTGCTGAGAAAGCTCGCCCTTTTCCACGATATCCGGCCGCAGAGCGCTGTAGCCGGGGAGGTCTGCCGCGCCTGTGAGCAGAAGCTCGTCCCAGACCAGCCCGGGATAGCTTTCCTTCGCCAGAACGGCGTTGCTCTGCCGCTCCTGCGCGCAGAGCTCCTCCAGCTCCGCAGCGGAGGCGGCGGTCCCGGCCTGCCAGCGGCCGCCGTTTTCATCCGTCAGCAGCAGCGTCACGCCTCCGGCCGTTTTGGTCAGGGCAAAGCTCCGGACGGTAAGTCCCTCCCGCAGCTCCTCGCTGCCGCTCCAGGCCTGCAGCAGATAAAAGGGCAGGCCGCTGTGATATTCCGCCAAAATGGCCGGCGTCTGCAAAAGGCGCCGGTATTCCGTCTCCGTCAGCTGCGCGGGCGTGTCGGCCGAACCCAGCGCCTCCTGGCACAAGGCCTCGCCCTGCTGATAGAGCTGCGTATAGTCCTCGCCGGAAACGGCGTAAAACACGCCCTCCTCCCCCAGCACCGCCAGCTTTTCCGGCCAGGCCATGGCCGTGACCGCCGTCTGGCCGGAGCCGGCCTTTTCCACGGGACGCAGCGCCTGCAGAAGCCGCTGGCCGCCCTGGCTGTTGCGCATACTCAAAAGGAAGGTCGCCCCCAAAAGGACCACCATCAGCGTCAGCAGCACCGCCAGCAGCAGATTTTTCAGCCGGTCAGCCATGCTGCTCCTCCTGTTCCCCGGAGGCAATGGGCAGCAGCAGGGTCACCACGCTGCCCTTGCCGTATTCGCTCTCGAAGCGGATGGAGCCGCCGTGGGTCTCCGCGATCTGCCGGGCAATGGCCAGGCCCAGACCGGTGCCGCCGCTCTCCCGGCTGCGGGCCTTGTCCACGCGGTAAAAGCGCTCAAACAGCCGGGGCAGATCCTCCTTGGGCACGCCGATGCCCGTATCCTCCACCCGCAGGAAGACCTGCCCGTCCTCCACGCCGCCGGTGATATGGATGCTGCCGTCTTTTTTATTGTATTTGATGGCGTTGGTGATGATATTGATAATGACCTGCTGGATCCGCTCCGGATCGCCGAAGGTGGGGGGCAGGCTCTCCGGCAGGTCACAGGTCAGGGTGAGGCCCCGGTTCTCCGCCTCCATAGCCATTGCCTGGGCAGCCTTTTCGCCCAGCTGCCGCAGATCCATCCGGTGCATATTCATCTCCATCCGGTTATAATCCAGCCGGGTCAGCGTGAGCAGATCCTTGACGATGCGGGTCATGCGGTCTGCCTCCGAGCTGATGACCTGCAAAAAGCGAGTCTGGGTCTCCCGGTCGATGTCGTCGGCGCTGAGCAGCGTCTCCGCATAGCCCTTAACATTGGTCAGCGGCGTACGCAGCTCATGGGAAACATTGGCCACGAACTCCCGGCGGCTGTCGTCCAGCTTCTGCTGCTCGGTGATGTCGTGGAGCACCGCCATCAGGCCCTGACTGTCGGAGCCAAGATGGATGGGCGCAAAATAGATCTTCAAAAACCGGGGTCCGGCGGCAAAATCCACCTCGATGGACTTGCCGTCCTGGGCCAGATCCTCCTGCCGCACCTGCACGTTGGGGAAGATCTCCTCATAGGAAAGCTCCGGGCAAAGGGTCCGGCCCAGCATGGTCTCCGCCGCCGGGTTGAACTGGAGCAGCCGGCCCCGGCTGTCAAAGGCCACCATGCCGTCCGCCATGTGGCGGAAGAGGGTGTCCAGCTTGTTGCGCTCCTCGCCCACCTGGCGGAGGGTGCTCTCCAGCTGAACGCTCATCTCGTTGAAGGTCTGGCTCAAAACGCCGATCTCGTCGTTGGAATGGATCTCCTCCAGGCTGCTGAAGTCGCCTCCGGCGATGCGGGCCGCCTGCTCCGTCAGCCGCTCCACCGGGTTGGTGATGGTCTTGGACAACAGGAAGGACAGGAAGATCGCCACCACCAGTCCGAACAGCATGGCCCGGATCAGGATGGTAAACAGGTTCCAGTTCAGCTCCTGCAGCTCCGTCTTGTCGTCCAAAACGCCCACCACATAGGCCGTCTCCCCCGCCGCGTCCCGGATGGGGATCGCCACGTCAAAATAGCTGTCCAGCAGGTCGTTGTCCTGCCCCACCCGACCGTTCATGGCCGCCAGAATGTTGGGCGTCAGCGCCATCGTCTCTCCGTAGCGGTCGTCAGAGCCGGAAAGATAAGCGCCAGTCTTGCCGTCCAGCACATAAAAGCGGCGGTATTCGTCGATGCCCAGCGGCGCGGAATAGGCCTCCACCGTATCCCGCAGGGTTTTTGGCCCGTCTGCGTTTTTTTCCAGCGAAAGGATAAACTCCGAGGTGAACACCGAGGCCATCTGGCTCTCGAATTCCTGGATATGGTAGGAGATGACCGAATTGATCAGAAAGGTCCCCACCACCGCCATCACCGAGACGATGAGCAGCACCAGCACCAGCACCAGCTTCATATGTAAGCTTCGGAACATCTGTTGTTCTCCCTTCAAAAACGATCTTTCGCCATCGCCGGATGCACAAAGCCGCCCCCGCCCCCGCAGAGCTTGGCGCCCTCTGAGAGAACCCCCGTCCCCCACGGGGCTTGGCTCCCCTGTGTAAGGGGAGCTGGCAGGGCCAAAGGCCCTGACTGAGAGGTTGTAGGCAGCGTGTAGGAACGGGCTGACGGTTACGATCGACCGAGACGATCGAAAGCTTCCGCGCCTGCGGGCACAACGGCCCGGGGACCCCGCAGCGTTTCGCTGCGGGGCATTCGTCCAC
>DHMK01000018.1:28381-36886 GCA_002405755.1 Clostridiales bacterium UBA4644 | reverse complement strand
TGTCTTATCGGCACACGGCTAAAGCGCCCGCCTTTTGCTTATTTTTCCTCTTTTTTGGCCGCCAGAGCCATGATCTCGCCGAACCTGTCCATGATATAGCCGTAATTTTTCGGCACATGGGGCAGCATGCAGCCGGAGCAATCCTTGCAGCCGTTTTCCGTATAGGTGAAGCCGCCGCCGCACCTTTCGCCCAGGGCATATAGCGGACAGTAGCAGAACAGGCAGTTGAACTGCTCCGGCTGCTCCGTTTTGTGGCAGGGGAAAAACTCACATTCTTTATTCTGAAAAAAGGCATAGTGCTTGCCCTCCCAATAAGGCTTTTCGCTCATGCAAAAGGCTCCTTTCCGCCGGTGTTTTTTTCTATGATACCACGCTTGAAGCCAACACGCAAGGGGGAGGGCCTTTCCCAACAACACAAAAACAGCCCGTCCGATTGGACGAGCTGCCCCGCAGGGCAGGCCCTTGCGGGGACCCCTGTTGATCTGACCGCCTCGGTCGCCGGAAAGACCGGCTCCCTGCGGCATGACGGCGGCACTCGCCGCCGGGGGTTCGAATCCACGGGGCTTTGCGATAACACAAAAACAGCCCGTCCGATTGGACGAGCTGTCTTTCTGGCAGCGAGAGAAGGATTCGAACCCTCACAAACAGAGTCAGAGTCTGTCGTGCTACCCTTACACAATCTCGCTAAACGCAAGAATTATTATACCGCATATCCGCCGTTTGTCAAGCGGTTTTTTCGGATTTTTCCGGATTTTTTTGCAAAAGGGCTTTCAAAACCCGCCGCATCCGCTTATAATAAAGAAAACGCATCTTCAGGGAGGATGGCAGGATGAAACTGATGGTTCTGGACGGCAACAGCCTGATCAACCGGGCCTTTTACGGCGTGCGGCCGCTGAACGCCCCCGACGGGACGCCCACCAACGCGGTCTATGGCTTTGTGGCCATTTTGCAGAAGCTGCTGGAGGAGGAAAAGCCCGAGGGGCTCTGCGTGGCCTTTGACCGGCGGGAGCCCACCTTCCGCCACAAGGCCTATGCCGGCTATAAGGCCCAGCGCAAGCCCATGCCGGAGGAGCTGGCGCTGCAGCTGCCGGTGCTGAAGTCCGTGCTGGACGCCATGGGCATCCTGCGGGTGGAGCTGGCGGGCTATGAGGCCGACGATTTGCTGGGCACCATGTGCCGTCTGGGCGCACAGGAGGGAGACGAGTGTCTGCTGGTCACCGGCGATAAGGACAGCTTTCAGCTGATCTCCGAAAGCACCACCGTGCTCCATGTGAAAAGCCGCATGGGCAAGACGGAGACCGTCCGCTACACGCCGGAGCGCTTCCGGGAGGAATATGGCTTCGAGCCGGCCCGGATCGTGGACCTGAAGGCCCTGATGGGCGATGCCTCCGACAATATCCCCGGCGTTCCCGGCATCGGGGAGAAGACCGCCATGGAGCTGCTGCACCGCTACGGGAGCCTGGATGAGGTCTATGCCCGTCTGCAGACGGTGGCCATCCGGCCCGGCGTGCGCACAAAGCTGGCCCAGGGGGAGGAGAGCGCGCGGATGTCCTATGCGCTGGCCACCATCGACACCCATGCTCCCCTGGACGTTCACCCGGCGGACACCCGCTGGAGCCCCGCGGAGGAAAAGCCGGAGCTTTATGCGCTGTTTTCCCGGCTGGGCTTCGTCCGGTTCATCGAAAAGATGGGCCTCAAGCCCACGGAGGAGGATCTTGCGGGCGGGCCCGTCCTGGAATGCCAATGCCATATGACGGAGCTTTTGACGGAGGAGCAGGTCCGTCAGGCGGGACAGGCCCTTCTGGCCTGCGGAAGGACGGCTTATGTCCGGGCGGAGGAGGAGCTTTCGCTGATCGCCGTGCAGCAGTCGCCCACGGAGGCGCAGGCGGAGGCCTATTTGCTGGACCGGGAGCGCTATACCGGCGACTGGGACCGGGCGCTGGCGCTTTTGCTGCCGCCGGCGCTGCCCAAGGCGGGCCACGGGATCAAGCCGCTGCTGTGCCGCCTGCTGGAGGCGGGCGTCCCGGCGGAAAACTGGGTCTTTGATTCCGCCATCGCCGCCTATCTGCTGGATCCGGCGGCGGGGGCTTATGAGATCGACGGGGTCTGCCGAAAATATTGCGGCTTCACCCCCTGCCGGGGGGAGGACGCCCAGCCGGAGGGGCAGCTCTCGCTGCTGGACGGGCCGGCAGAGCTTCCCGACCGGGCCATGCGCCATGCCCGGGCCGCCAGCCGCGCCGCGGCGGCGGAATGCCTGCAGGAGGTGCTGGAGGAAAAGCTGCGGCAGCAGGGGATGCGGGAGCTTTATGAGACCATCGAGCTGCCGCTGACGCCGGTGCTGGCAGAAATGCAGCAGGCGGGCGTGGCCGTGGACGAGGCGCGGCTGCAGGCCTTTGGCCGGGCGCTGGACGAGGAGATCGCCGGCTGGGAAAAGGAGATCTATCGGATGGCGGGCCACGAGTTCAAGATCGGCTCTCCCAAGCAGCTGGGGACGGTGCTCTTTGAGGAGCAGGGCCTGAAGGCGGGCAAAAAGACCCGCTCCGGCTATGCCACCGACGCGGACACGCTGGAAAAACTCCGGGAGCAGAGCCCGCTGGCAGACGCCGTTTTGCGCTGGCGCAAGGCCTCCAAGCTGAAGAGCACCTATGTGGAGGGCCTGAGCCGCTTTATCGGGCCGGACGGCCGCATCCATTCCACCTTCCATCAGACGGTGACGGCCACGGGCCGGCTCAGCTCCGCCGACCCCAATTTGCAGAACCTGCCCGTCCGGCAGCAGCAGGGGAGCGAGGTGCGCCGGTGCTTCGTGCCCAGAGAGGGCTGGCTGCTGGTGGATGCGGACTATTCCCAGATCGAGCTGCGGGTGCTGGCCCACATGGCAGACGACGCCGCCATGCAGGAGGCCTTTGCCTCCGGGGAGGATTTCCACGCGGTGACGGCCTCCCAGGTGTTCCACATCCCGCTGGAGCTGGTAACGCCCCAGCTGCGCTCCGCCGCAAAGGCGGTGAACTTCGGCATCGTTTACGGCATCTCCGCCTGGTCGCTGGCCGACGATATCCATGTGAGCACCAGGGAGGCCCAGCAGTATATCGATGCCTATCTGGAGCGCTATCACGGCGTGCGGGACTATATGGACCGGATCAAAAGGGAGGGCGCGAAGCAGGGCTATGTGACAACGCTTTACGGCAGGCGGCGGTGGCTGCCGGAGCTGAAGAGCGCCAACTTCCAGCTGCGCTCCTTCGGCCAGCGGGCCGCCATGAACGCCCCTATCCAGGGGACGGCGGCAGACATCATCAAGCTGGCCATGGTGCGGGTGGCCCGGCGGCTGCAGCGGGAAAGGCTGCGCACCCGGCTGATCCTGCAGGTCCACGACGAGCTGATCCTGGAAGCGCCCCGGGAGGAGCTGGAGCAGGCCTGCGCCCTGCTGAAGGAGGAAATGGAGGGGGCCGCCCGGCTGAAAACGCCGCTGGTGGCCGAGGTGAGCTATGGAGAGACCTGGTATGACGCAAAGAAATGAGGGCCTGACCCTCTGCCATCTCCGCCCGGAGCAGATCGATCAGCTGGCGGAGCTGGAGGTGCAGTGCTTTTCCGATCCCTGGAGCCGGGAGAGCCTTGCGGAGGAGCTTTTAAGCCCCCTGTCCGTGTATTATCTCTGCACGGAGGGGGCGCAGGTGCTGGGCTATATCGGCACGCGGCAGCTGGAGGAGGAATGGGAGATCGTCAATGTGGCCGTCCGGCCGGCGCGGCGGCGGGAGCACATCGCCTCCCGACTGCTGGAATGGCTGCTGGCAGACGCCCGGGAAAAGCGGGCGCAGACGGTCTTTTTAGAGGTGCGGGAGAGCAATCTCCCCGCCATTCGCTGCTATGAGCGCTTCGGCTTCCGACAGGTGGGCCTGCGGAAGCGGTATTATGAAAAGCCCGTGGAAAACGCGCTTCTGATGGCGCGGGAGGTGGAACAGATATGAGCAAGCTGATCCTTGCGATCGAAAGCTCCTGCGACGAGACGGCCTGCGCCGTCAGCCGGGACGGGAGAGAGATCCTGGCGGATGTGGTCTATTCTCAGGCGGATATGCACGCCCTGTACGGCGGCGTGGTGCCGGAGATCGCCTCCCGCAAGCACATCGAGAAGGTCTCGCTGGTGGCGGAGCGGGCGCTGAAGCAGGCCGGCGTCCGGCGGGAGGAGCTGGATGCGGTGGCGGCCACCTGTGCCCCGGGACTCATCGGCGCGCTGCTGGTGGGGGCAAACTTTGCCAAGGCCGCAGCCATGGCGCTGGACAGGCCCTTCGTGCCCGTCCACCATATCCGGGGCCATGTGGCGGCCAATTATGTGGCCTTTCCGGCGCTGGAGCCGCCTATGACGGCGCTGGTGGCCTCCGGCGGACATACGGTCATTCTGGACATTGCGGATTACACCCATATGCAGGTGCTGGGGACCAGCCGGGACGATGCCGCCGGGGAGGCCTTCGACAAGATCGCCCGGGTGCTGGGTCTGCCCTATCCCGGCGGCGCGGCCATGGACCGGCTCTCGAGGGAGGGCGATCCGGGCCGTTATAAGCTGCCCCACGCGGGCATCCGGGATTCGCTGGACGTTTCCTTCAGCGGCCTGAAGACCGCGGCGGTGAACCTGGTCCACAACGCCGCCCAGAAGGGCGAGACCGTCTCCGCTCCCGATCTGGCGGCGGCGGTGTCTTATGCGGTGGCGGAGACCATCGTGCCCCGGGTCATTGCGGCGGCAAAGCAGCGGGGAAGACGCCGGGTGGCGGCCGCCGGCGGCGTGGCGGCAAACAGCACCCTGCGGGCCATGCTGCAGCGGGAATGCCGCCGGGCGGGGCTGGAGCTTTTTCTGCCGCCCCTGTCTCTCTGCGGCGACAACGGCAGCATGATCGCCTGCCAGGCTTATTTTGAGCTGATGGCGGGCAACGTGGGCACGCCGGATCAGAACTGCTTTGCCACCATGGCGGCCTCGGAGGATGTTTGCCGGTTTGACAACGCACTGTAAAGCCCGACCGGGATAAATTGGAAGCGAGCTTCCACACAGACCTGCGGAAAGCGGCGTTTTTTCGCCGCTTTTTTCTTTTTTTTCAGGGGGGAGCACGGGTTTTCAACCGCCGACGGCGGGGACGGTGTGGAAAACTCTGTGGAAAGTGTGAATAACGCAGGGTAGACCTCTGCAAAGCCTTTTCCGGTTCTTTGCCAAAAAAACGCGTAAGTTGTGATAAAAACCTTGCAATCGGTGCAAAAAACCGATAAAATAAAAAAATATTAAACACGATCCTCAATTGGATCCGGAAAGGAAGGCGCGTATGGAAAAGGAAAAAAGGATCTCTTCGGCGGTGATCCACCGGATGCCCCGGTATTACCGGCATCTCTGTGACCTGCTGGATGCGGGCATCACCCGCATCTCCTCGGGCACGCTTTCCCAGCGCATGGGACTGACGGCATCGCAGGTGCGGCAGGACTTTAACTGCTTCGGCGGCTTCGGCCAGCAGGGCTATGGCTATAATGTGGCGGAGCTGCGGGCCGCCATCGCAAGCATCATGCACATCGACCGGGAGCGCCGGGCCATCATCGTGGGCGCGGGCAACCTGGGCAAGGCGCTGATGAGCAACTTCAACTTTGCGAAATATGGGGTGCGGCTGGTGGCCGCCTTCGATTCCAACCCCATGCTCATCGGGCAGGAGATCTCCGGCGTTCCCATCTTTTCCTGCCGCAGTCTGGAGCAGGTCATGGCGGATTTCCGGCCGGATATCGCCATCCTCACCCTGCCCAAGCTCCATGCCCGCTCCGCCGCCCAGCGGCTCATCGCCAGCGGCATCCGGGGCATCTGGAACTTTACCAGCATGGACCTGCATCTGGATGTGACGGAGGTCCCGGTGGAAAACATCCATTTTTCCGAGAGCCTGATGGTGCTCTCCTACAAGATCCCCTAAGGGCGGGTAAAGCTCAGACAGAAACGAAGGGAGAAGCGTATGCGTACTGGCATCATCACCGGAGCCTCCTCCGGCATGGGAAGAGAGTTCGTCCTGCAGGCGGCGGCCCGGGGCGAGCTGGACGAGATCTGGGTCATTGCCCGCCGGGCGGAGCGGCTGGAGCAGCTGCAGAGGGAGGTCTCCGTGCCGCTGTTTGTCCTGCCGCTGGACCTGACCCGGGCGGAGAGCTTTGAGACCTACCGCAGGATCCTGGAGCAGCGCCGGCCGCAGGTGACGCTGCTGGTCAACGCCAGCGGCTTCGGCAAGTTCGGCCGCTATGACGAGATCCCCCTGCAGGACAGCCTGGACATGATCGACCTGAACTGTAAGGCGCTGGTGCATATCACCCAGCTGACGCTGCCCTATCTGGAAAGGGGCGCGCATGTGATCCAGGTGGACAGCCTTTCCGCCTTTCAGCCGGTGCCCTATCTGGGGGTCTACGGCGCCACGAAGGCCTTTGTGCTGAGCTATTCCCGCAGTCTGAACGCGGAGCTTGCGCCCCGGGGGATCCATATGATGGCCTTCTGCCCCGGCTGGGTCAAAACGGAGTTTTTTGACCATGCGGAGCAGACCTCCAAGACCGCCGTCACCTATTTCAACCGGCTGTTCACCGCCCGGGAGGTGGTGGCCTGCGCCCTGCGGGATTCTGCCCGGGGCAGGGATGTGTGCGTCCCCGGCCTTCAGATCAAGGCCCAGGTCCTGCTGACCAAGCTGCTGCCCCACCGGCTGGTGATGAAGATCTGGCTGAAGCAGCAGAAGCACGCCGGAAAAACAGAAGCATGACAGGGAGCAACGCAATGGAACGACAGCTGGACGCCTGCCAGCGCATCGAGCGCAGTATCATCAAAAAATACCGGAAGGAGCTCTGGAACCCCTTTATCCTCGCCGTCAAGCAATACCGGCTCATTCAGGCCGGCGACCGGATCGCTGTCTGCATCTCCGGCGGCAAGGATTCCATGCTGCTGGCCAAGCTCATGCAGCAGCTGCAGGCCTACAGCGAGATCCCCTTCGAGCTGCGCTTTCTGGTGATGGATCCCGGCTATAACGCCGAAAACCGGCAGCAGCTCCAGCGCAACGCTGCGCTGCTGCGCATCCCCGTCACCGTTTTTGAGAGCGATGTGTTTCAGGTGGCCAACAGCGCGGAAAAGAACCCCTGTTACCTCTGCGCCCGGATGCGCCGGGGCCATCTCTACAGCCGGGCCCGGGCGCTGGGCTGCAATAAGATCGCTCTGGGGCACCATTTCAACGATGTGGTGGAGACCACGGTGCTGAGTATGTTTTACGGGGCGCAGCTGCAGGCCATGCCCCCCAAGCTCCACAGCAAAAACTTCCCTGGCATGACGCTGATCCGCCCGCTTTACTGCATCCATGAGGAGGATATTCTGGCCTGGAAGCGCTACAACGGGCTGGAATTCCTGCAGTGCGCCTGCCGCTTTACCGAGAAGAACGAGGGCGCCCACGACGGCGGTTCCTCCAAGCGGCAGGAGATCAAGCTGCTGCTGAAGCGGCTGCGGCAGACCAGCCCAAACATCGAAAAAAGCATCTTCCGCAGCATCCACGCCGTTGCGCTGGACACCTTCCCCGGCTATAAATCCGGCGGCGTGGAGCACAGCTTTCTGGAGCGCTTCAACGCCATAGAGGGCCAGAGCGCCCCGGAGGACGGGCCGGAGGAAGACTGAGCCGCGGAAAACTGCACAGCAATTTTTGCGCAGCGCCGGTTTTTCTCCGTGCAGCTTTCACAGACTTTTCGCGCGGCGGAGCTTTCCTGTTGACAGCAGGCTCCGCCGGTGTTAAGCTATCCACAGAAAAACGCCCCGCTTTCTTCGGCGCGGGCAGAAGGGAGACCTCTCACCATGGCAAACGGCTTTCTGATGGCGCGCGATATGATGTACATGTGCATGTGCATTGGCATGATGATGCTGATGTGCATGCTTTTCCGTGCCCATGATCGCCGCCGCCCACTGCCTGCCATGCTGAGACGGGAGCCTTGCTGAAAGCAAGCTTCAGGTCTGCAATACTGCGGGAAGCCCGGGACGGGGCTTCCCGTTTTTTTATGTTCGCCTTGCGCGAAAGGGAGGGATCTGCTTGATCGAACTGAACCATGTATCCAAGACCTTCGGCTCCGGCGAGAGCCAGGTCCACGCCGTGGAGGATGTGAGCCTGCACATCGGCCCGGGGGAGATCTTCGGGGTCATCGGCTTTTCCGGCGCGGGAAAATCCACGCTGGTGCGCTGCATCAATTTGCTGGAAAAGCCCACGGAGGGCGCCGTTACCGTGGACGGTCAGGAACTGACGGCCCTTGCGCCGGCGGCGCTGCGCCAGGCCCGGCGGAGGATCGGAATGATCTTCCAGCATTTCAATCTGATGCAGTCCCGCACGGTGTTCGGCAATGTGGCCTATCCCCTGCGGGGCAGCGGTCTGAGCCGGGCGCAGATCGCGGAAAAGGTCCGGGGGCTGCTGCGGCTGGTGGACATCGCCGACAAGGAAAACGCCTATCCCAGCCAGCTTTCCGGCGGGCAGAAGCAGCGGGTGGCCATCG
>DHMK01000018.1:14884-28341 GCA_002405755.1 Clostridiales bacterium UBA4644 | reverse complement strand
TGGCCATCGCCCGGGCGCTGGCCTGCGATCCCAAGGTGCTGCTGTGCGACGAGGCCACCTCCGCGCTGGATCCCCAGACCACCAAGTCCATCCTGGCGCTGCTGCGGCGGCTGAACGAACAGCTGGGCCTGACCATCGTGCTCATCACCCATGAGATGGCGGTGGTCAAGGAGATCTGCAGCCGGGTTGCCGTTATGGAGCACGGCCGGGTGGTGGAGGAGGGAGACGTGCTTTCCGTCTTTGCCGCGCCCCGGCAGGAGGTCACCCGGAGCTTCATCCGCACCACCTCCAATCTGCGCAAGATCGACGAGCTGGTGGCGGCAGACGCGCCCATCACCCGCCTGAAGCCCGGGGAGCTGATCGTCCGGCTGTCTTACCTGAGCAGCAACGCCGCTCAGCCGGTGATCTCGGCCATTTCCCGGCTTTACAATGTGGACATCAGCATTATTTTCGCCAACATTGAGATCATCCAGAACGTGCCCATCGGCGGGACGGTGGCCATCGTCAGCGGACGGCGGCCGGATATCACCCGGGCCATGGAATATCTCATCGAACACAACGTAGGAGTGGAGGTCGTCAAGGATGCAAGAGCTGCTGAATAAATGGATCCCCAATGTGATGGACCGTCTGCCGGACTTCTGGCAGGCCATCGGCGACACGCTGCTGATGGTGGTCTGGTCCGGCGCGATCTCCTTCGTGCTGGGGCTGGCCCTGGGCGTGGTGGTAACGGTGACCCGGCCCGGCGGCATTCTGGAAAACCGGGTCGTCTACCAGATCCTGGACAAGCTGATCAACTTTATCCGCTCCATCCCCTTCATCATCCTGCTGACGGCGGTGATGCCCCTTTCCCGGCTGATCATGGGAACGGCCATCTATGTGCGGGGCGCCATCGTGCCGCTGGTCTTCGGAACGACGCCCTTCTTCACCCGTCAGGTGGAGAGCGCTCTGGCCCAGGTGGACAAGGGACTGGTGGAGGCGGCGCTTTCCATGGGCTCCTCGCCGCTGGAGATCGTCTTCCGGGTCTATCTCCGGGAGAGCGTCGCGGCCATCGCCCGGGGCGCGACCATCACCCTGATCAGCCTCATCGGCCTGACGGCCATGGCCGGCGTTGTGGGCGCGGGCGGCCTGGGAGACTTCGCCATCCGCTACGGCCACGACCGGAACATGACGGACGTGACCTATGTGACTGTGCTGGCGGTCTTCCTGCTGGTGAGCCTGATCCAGTTCATCGGCGGACGCATCGTAAAGAAAAATACCCATTGACCATAAACAAACAAACAACGCTTAGGAGGAAACGAACATGAACCTGAAGAAGATCCTGGCCCTGTGCCTGGCCGCCGCCGCCATTCTGACCCTGCTCTGCGCCTGCGGCAGCCCCGCGGAGACCAAAACCGAGACCACCACCGTAAAGATCGGCGTTACCGGAAGCTTTTATGAGGACCTCTGGCAGCCCGCCAAGGAGCTTTTGAAAAAGGACGGCATCGACCTGCAGATCGTGCAGTTTTCCGATTTTGTCACCCCAAACAACGCGCTGGCCAACGGCGAGATCGACCTGAACGCCTTCCAGCACCGGGTCTATCTGGAGTCTGAGGTGAAAAACTACGGCTACGCCATCCAGAACATCGGCAACACCCTGATCATTCCGCTGAACATCTATTCCCAGAAGATCTCCTCCGTCAGCGAGCTGAAGGACGGCGATACCGTGGCCATCCCCGACGACGAGAGCAATGGCGGCCGGGCGCTGAAGGTGCTGGAATCTGCGGGCCTCATCACTCTGGATCCCAACGCCGCTTTCAACCCCTCCGTCAGCGACATCACCGGCTACAAGGTCCAGATCCAGATCGAGGAGCTGAAGGCCAATGTGATCCCCTCCGTGCTGCCCGACGTGACCGCCGCCGTGGTCAACGGCAACTTCGCGCTGGATTTCGGCCTGAAGCAGGAGGAGGCCATCTTCCAGGATGAAAATCTGGAGCAGAAGGAATACTGGTGCCTGATCGCCGCCCGCACCGCCGACCTGGAGGACGCGGACAAGAAGGCCCTCTATCAGTCCATCGTGGACGCCTATCATTCCGCCGAGACCCAGGCCGTCTTCGACACCACCTACAAGGGCTACTTCGTCTCCGTGGGCTGGGACGAGGATCTGCTGAGCTGACGGCGCAGGAAAGGAGACGCATAGCATGGCTGTGGACAAAAGCATCCTCCGGTCGATTTTCCCCCGGCCGGAGCAGGCAGTCTTTGACTGCATCGAGGAAAAATATCTCAGCGATACCTTAGGCCGCAGAAAGGGCCGGGCGGAGGCGCTGGTCTTTCCGGAGAGCACGGAGCAGGTGAGCCGTCTGCTGGCCTATGCCCATGAAAACCGGATCCCCGTGACGCCCCGGGGCGCAGGCACCAATCTGGTGGGCTCCACCGTGCCGCTGGACGGCGGCATCATTCTGGACCTCTCCCATATGGACCGGATCCTGGAGCTGGACCGGGATACCATGACGATCACCGTGGAGCCGGGGATCCTGCTGCAGGATCTGCAGCGCTATGTGGAGGAGCGGGGCCTGTTTTATCCGCCGGATCCCGGCGATAAGGAATCCTCCATCGGCGGTAACATCAGCACCAACGCCGGCGGGATGCGCGCCGTGAAATATGGCGTCACCCGGGACTATGTCCGCGGGCTGGAGGTGGTGCTGGCCGACGGCACCGTTTTGCAGGCGGGCGGAAAATGCGTCAAGGACGCCAGCGGCCTTTCCCTGAAGCAGCTTTTCGTGGGCTCCGAGGGGACGCTGGCGGTGATCACCAAATGCATCCTGCGGCTGATCCCCAAGCCGGAGACCTCCGTCAGCGTGCTGGTCCCCTATGCCGATCTGGAGACGGGCATCACCAGCGTATTGGCCATCCTGCAGGCGGGCGCCGACCCCACCGCCGTGGAGTTTATCCAGCGGAAGGTGGTGGCCCTGGGCGAGCGGTATTCCGGCGTGCAGTATCCCTGCCCGGAGGCCGGCTCCTTCATCCTGCTGACCTTCGACGGCCGCGCCTCCCAGGTGCAGGAGAGCGCGGAGCGAGTCCGGCGGGTGGCGCTGGAGCACGGCGCCATGGATTATATCGTCCTCACCGATCCCGCCCGGGCCGCAGACATCTGGCGGGTGCGGGGAGCGCTGGTGAAGGCGGTGGAGGCCGTTTCCGAGCAGGAGCCGGTGGACATCGTTGTGCCCATCAGCAAGACCGCCGATTTTATCGCCTTTATCCATACGCTGGAGCAGGAGAGCGGCATGCAGATGGTCAGCTTCGGCCACGCCGGCGACGGCAACGTGCATCTCTGCGTGGTGCGGGGCGACCGGGACGAGGAGACCTGGCGGCGGGAGCTGAAGCAGAACATGGAAAAGGCCTATGCCAGGGCCTATGCGCTGGGCGGCGTTACCTCCGGCGAGCACGGCATCGGCATCAGCAAGCGCCATTATTTCCTGCGGGAAACACCCCGGGCCAATCTGGAGGCCATGAACCGCATCAAGGACGCGCTGGACCCGCTGCACATCCTCAACGATAAAAAATCCTACATTCTGGGAGGGAACGACCAATGAAGCCTCTTTCCGGCCGCACTGCGGCCTTTACCGATTCTGTCATCCGCCGGATGACCCGGATCTCCGCCCGATACGGCGCGGTCAATCTTTCTCAGGGCTTTCCGGATTTTGATCCGCCGGAGGCCATCCTGCGGCGGCTGGCGGAGGTCGCCCACGAGGATTTCCACCAGTATTCCATCACCTGGGGCGCAAAAAACTTCCGGGAGGCGCTGGCTGCCAAGCAGTCGCCCCGCATGGGCTATGCCATCGATCCGGAGACCGAGATCACCGTTACCTGCGGCAGCACAGAGGCCATGATGGCCGCCATGATGACGGTGGTGGATCCGGGCGACAAGGTCATCGTGTTTTCCCCCTTTTACGAAAACTACGGGGCCGATGCCATCCTCTCCGGGGCGGAGCCTGTCTATGTGTCCCTGTGCCCGCCGGACTATCATTTTGATCCCGATGCGCTGGAGCAGGCCTTCCGGCAAAGCCCCAAGGCGCTGATCCTCTGCAATCCCTCCAACCCCTGCGGCAAGGTGTTTACCCGGGAGGAGCTGCAGATCATCGCCGATCTGGCGGAACGATACGACGCCTATGTGATCACCGATGAGGTCTATGAGCACATCGTCTACGCCCCCTTCCGGCACGTCTATTTCAGCTCGCTGCCCGGGATGCGGCAGCGGACCATCTGCTGCAGCTCTCTTTCCAAGACCTATTCCATCACCGGCTGGCGGCTGGGCTATACCATCGCGCCGCCGGAGATCACCGAGCGCATCAAAAAGGTCCACGATTTTCTCACGGTGGGCGCGGCTGCGCCGCTGCAGGAGGCCGTTGTCCCCGGCCTTCGCTTCGGACAGGACTATTACGATGGGCTGCAGGCGGAATATACCCATAAACGGGACCTGTTTCTCCAAGGGCTGGACCGGATCGGCCTGACCCACAACGTGCCCCAGGGGGCCTATTATGTGATGCTGGACATCGGGGAGTTCGGCTTTGCCAGCGATCTGGAGTTTTGCGAGACGCTGGCGGAGAAGGTCGGAGTGGGGGCGGTCCCCGGCTCCAGCTTCTTCCGGGAGGATGTGAACCACCTGATCCGCTTCCACTTCGCCAAAAAGGACGAGACCCTGCTGGAGGCGCTGAGCCGGCTGGAGCATATCCGGCAAAGGATCCCCGCCCATCGGGGCTGAGACGTCAAAAAAGGCTCCCCGCTTTGCCGGGGGGCCTTTGCCTTTGCAGCGCGCAGGACGCCTGCTTTTGCAAAAATGCTTTTCTTTTTTCCCGGCTTCCGCTATACTGAAGCAAAGAACATCAGAACGGAGATCCTGCCATGAACGACAGCCGCCATTTCGATCCCTTTTCCCGCCCCATGGGCCGCCCTGCCCGCCGGCCTGCTGCAAAACGGACCCGCTGGCCGCTGCGGGTATTGACGGTGCTGGCGGCGGTGCTGGCCGTGGCAGCCGTCTCCGCCGCAACGGTCTATGGGATGCTGCGGCTGTCCCAGCGGCAGGTGAATGTGACGGGCCGGAGGATCGTCTTCCACCCGGTGGAAAAGGACAGCGCAGACGCCCTCTCCCTGCCGGAGCTTTATGAGAAGTGCCGCCCCATGGTGGTGAATGTGACGGTCCAGAGCGAAGACGCGGCCAGCAGCGGCACCGGCTTTGTGCTCACGGAGGACGGCTACATCGCCACCTGCGCCCATGTGGTAACGCTGCCCGGGGCACCTATTACCATCGGCACCTGCGACGGGAAGACCTTTCCCGCCGTTCTGGCCGCCTACGACAGCCAGACGGACATCGCCGTGCTCAAGGCGGAGGTCTTCGGTCTTGCTGCGGCGGAGCTGGGCATCAGCTCGGAGGTGGTGGTGGGAGAGACGGCCGTCACCATCGGCAATCCCCTGGGGCGGAACCTGGGCTATACGCTGACGGCGGGCTGGATCTCTGCCCGGGAGCGCAGCATCACCATCGGCGGCAGGATCATGGAGCTGGTGCAGTTTGACGCGGCGGTGAACTCCGGCAATTCCGGCGGGCCGCTGCTGAACAGCCGGGGCCAGGTGATCGGCATGGTCAACGCCAAGATCGAGCGGGACGGCGCGGAGCCGGTGGAGGGCCTAGGCTTTGCCATTCCGGTGGACCGGGTGGCGCAGGTGGCCCAGGATCTGATCCAATACGGCTTTGTGCAGGACCGGCCCTGGCTGGGCATCGTGGTGCAGAATCCGCCGGAGGGCAGCAGCCAGACGGGCCTTCTGGTGCTGGAGGTGTCGCCCGGCAGCGCGGCGGAGCAGGCGGGCCTGCAGGCGGGAGACTGGCTGACGGCCTTCAACGGCGTCTCTGCCCGGAGCTCGGCCGTTTTGAACCACCTGAAGGACCAGTGCGCCGTGGGCGATACCGTGACGCTGACGGTGCGGCGGGACGGCGCGGTGCTTTCCCTGACCTGTCTGCTGGGCGCGATGCCGGCGGACGGCGGAAAGTAAAGGCTTTTTCGAATTTGATGGAAAAATTTCAACAACTGTTCACGATTCCATAACAACTTCCGCCCCGGACTGTGGTATAGTAGCGGCAGTCAACAAGGTTGACACATCCAATTTGCTGATCCCCACCATTTTTCCCCTTTTCTCTCTTTTCCTTTTTTATGTAGCGGAAAAGGCTCGCCGTTCTGGCGGGCCTTTTCCGTTTCTTTTTCGTTTTACAAGGGCGGTCACAGCGCGGAGAGCACCGACTGATACAGTCCCTCCGCCAGCGGCAGCCCCTGCTCCAGCAGCCTTGCGCCCCGGGCCCGAAGATCGGCAGCCCGGACGGGATCCTTCATGCTGCCGGTGTTGATGAGCACGTTGAGCCAGGCGCCCTGCAGCGCCGTCCGCAGGGAAAGGGCCGCCACGCCAAGATCGCTGAGAGCGCTGGCGTTGGTCTTGCCCATTGCGCCGCAGGCCAGCTCCAGCGCCTGCAGCGCCAGCTCCATAACGGAGAGGGGCGTCTCGGTGCAGAGGACAAGGGCCTGCTGGATGGCGGCGGTGCGGGCGGACTTTTGCTCCGGGGTCTCCCTGGGCAGGGCAAAGGCGGCGCTCATCTGCCCGAAGGCGCGGGTATCCTCGTCCATCTTCTCCAGCAGGCGGGCCTGCATGGTCCGGGCCTGGGTCAGCGTCTGCCGGGCCAGCGCCTGATGCTCGGCGTATTTCTTTTTGTCCAGCGTCAGGGCGCAGACCATGGCCGTCAGCGCCGCGCCCAGCGCACCCGTCAGTGCGGCGGCGCTTCCGCCGCCGGGCGCCGGCGCATCGGAGGAAAGCACCTCCGCAAAATCAAAAACGGTAAGCTGCTTCAGTTCCATGGCGTCTCCTTATTCCAGTCCGATGAGATGATATTCCATCACCTGCTCCCGGCAATGGAAGTTTTCCAGCTTGAGATAATATTCCGCGCAGTCCACCAGCGCCTTGGCCGGCGTGAGCCCCACCAGCTCGCTGCCCAGGATGCGCACGCCGTAGCGGTCTGCCAGGGCGCGGATCATCTCATAGGCGTAATACAGTGGCGTCCCCTCATAATTGACCATGTTCATGGAGACCTGGGCGATGTTCCGATCCTCCAGAAAAACGCCGATGGCCTTGCAGTATTGGAAGCCGCCGGAGGAGCCTCGGATGGCCTTGGCGATGCGGGAGGCTATGGACACGTCGGCGGTGTCCAGGTTCACATTGAAGGCGATCAGCGGCATTCTTGCGCCGATGGCGGTGATGCCGGCGGTGGGATGGACGGCCCGATTGCCGAAATCCGGCGCCCATTCCGGCTGCAGCAGCTTTTCCGGCATCCCTTCAAACTGCCCCTTCCGGCAGGCGGCCAGATTTCTGCGCTTGGGGGTGGAGGCGGAATCCTCATAGAGGAAGGAGGGGATGCCCAGCTCCTCCCAGATCCGCCGGGCCACCTGCTTGGAGAGGGCCACACATTCCTCCACCGTCATGTCCATCTGGGGCACGAAGGGGATCACATCGGTGGCGCCCATGCGGGGATGCTGGCCCTGGTGCTTGCGCAGGTCGATGACCTCCGAAGCCTTTTTGCACAGCTGAAAGGCCGCCTCGCCCATGGCCTCCGGCGCGCCCACCATGGTAAAGACGCAGCGGTTGTGGCTGCCGTCGGTCTGAACGTCCAGCAGCGTGCAGCCGGGCGCGGCCTGGGCGGTGTCCACCAGCGCCTGAAAGGCGGCGGGGTCCTTTTGCTGACTGACGCTGAAATTGGGGATGCATTCTACGAGCTTCATGGTTTTTTTCCTCCTGTTTTGCGCCTTAAAACAGGCGCACGGCTTTTTTGACGACGGATGTGCAAAGGTTGCTGCCCATCCGGTAGCAGAGATAATTCAGATCCGGCGCGTCCCAAAGAGCCAGGTCGCACTGCTTGCCCGGCTCCAACGAGCCAAGCCGGCCGGCCAGCCCCATGGCCGCCGCGCCGTTGAGGGTAACGGCGGTGAGGACCTCCTCCGGCGTGAGCCGGTAATAGAGACAGCCCAGGCTCATGGCCAGCTGCAGGTTCAGGCAGGGGCAGGAGCCGGGGTTGAGATCTGTGGCGATGGCAACG
This sequence comes from Clostridiales bacterium UBA4644, assembly GCA_002405755.1. GTDB lineage: Bacteria > Bacillota > Clostridia > Oscillospirales > Butyricicoccaceae > UBA4644. The sequence goes on along the minus strand of DHMK01000018.1, from coordinate 20,237 downwards.
GCAACGCCCTTTTCCACCAGCCGCCGGGCCGGCGCGAACCGGGCTCCCAGATACAGACTGGTGCAGGGCAGCAGGCAGGCGATCACGCCGCTTCGGGCCATGCTGTCCATGCCCGCCTCCGGGCAGACGATGAGATGCTCTGCCGAAACAGCGCCCAGATCTCCCGCCAGCTGGGAGCCGCCGATGGGATGGATCTCGTCGGCGTGGAGCTTGGGCAGCAGGCCGTGGGCCTTGCCGGCCAGCAGGATCCGCCGGGCTTCCTCCGCCGTAAAGACGCCCTCCTCGCAGAACACGTCGCAGAACCGGGCCAGCCCCTCCTCCGCCGCCCGGGGGATCATTTCCTCGCAAAGCAGCCGGAGATAGCCCTCCCGATCGTTCTGATATTCCGGCGGAAGGGCGTGGGCCCCCAAAAAGGTGGCCGCCAGATCCATGGCGCATTCCTGCCCCAGCTGCCGGATGACCCGCAGCTGCCGCAGCTCGGTCTCCGTTTCCAGACCGTAGCCGCTTTTGGCCTCGCAGGCGGTGACGCCGAAGCGCTGCATTTCCAGAAGAATGCGCCGGCCCTTTTCCAAAAGCTCCGTCTCCGTGGCGGCGCGGGTGGCCCGCACGGTGGAAAGGATCCCGCCGCCCCGGGCCAGAATGTCCAGATAGGGCACGCCGTGGAGCTTGTCGGCCAGCTCGTCCTGCCGCCAGCCGCCGAAGATCAGGTGGGTATGGGCATCGGCCAGACCGGGGGTGGCCAGCCAGCCCTCCGCATCGATGACCTGCTCCGCCCCGCAGGGCGGCTCACCCTGGCCCAGAGCGGCAATGATCCCGTCCTCCGCCAGCACCCAGGCGTTTTTCAGCAGCCGCAGCTGCCCCTGCTCCGGGCCGCGCCTGGCACAAAGGCCCTCCGGCGTGGCCAGCAGGCCGATGCTTCGGATCAGCGTTTTCATGCCTTCTCCTCCGCCTGACGGACGGCCTGCTCCGCAAGCCCCTTCTCCGCCGCGTGGGGCAGGGTGATATGATCGCCGGGAGAGGTGAGATTGTATTCTGCGGCGGTGGTCAGGGCGTTTTCATTGACGGCCCAGGCCCGGCGCGCCACGCCCACCATCACGTCCCAGGGCATGGCCGCCCGCAGGATATCGTCCACCCGGCGGGAGCCGTCCAGCACCATGCCGAAGCCGCCGTTCACCGCCCGGCCGATGCCGGTGCCGCCGCCGTTGTGCAGGGCCACGTAGCTCATGCCCCGGGCGGCGTTGCCCGCGAAGCACTGAACGGCCATATCCGCCATGATGTTGGAGCCGTCCCTGATGTTGGAGGTCTCCCGGAAGGGGGAATCGGTGCCGCCGGTATCGTGGTGGTCCCGGCCCAGCATCACCGGGCCGATCTGGCCCCGGCGCACCATATCGTTGAAGATCAGCGCCAGCTCCGTCCGGCCTCGGGCGTCCTGATAGAGGATGCGGCACTGGGTCCCCACCACCAGCCTGTTTTTGCCCGCGTCCCGGACCCAGATGTAATTGTCATGATCCTGATAGCGCCGGTCGTGGCTGCGGAGATAGTCTGCCGCGGCGGCATCGGTAAGGGCCAGATCCTCGGGACGGCGGCTCAGACAGCACCAGCGGAAGGGGCCGTAGCCATAGTCGAACAGGCAGGGGCCCAGAATATCCTCCACATAGGAGGGGAAGACGAAGCCGTCCAGATCGTTTTCGCCGTTTTTGCAGACGGATTTGACGCCGGCGTCGTAAACGGCCTTCAAAAAGCTGTTGCCGTAATCGAAGAAATAGGTCCCCCGCTGATGGAACCGGCAGATCAGGGCATAATGCCGCCGCAGGCTCTCGTCCACCAGCCGGCGGAAGCCCGCCGGATCCCGGTCCAGCATTTCGGTGCGCTGGGCGAAGGTCAGGCCCTGGGGGCAGTAGCCGCCGTCGTAGGGCGCATGGCAGGAGGTCTGATCGCTCATCAGATCCACATGGACCTGCTCCCGCTCCAGATATTCCAGCAGATCCACGATGTTGCCGTGGTAGGCGATGGCGCAGGGGGTCTTTTCCGCCAGATGCTTTTGCGCCAGCGCCAGCGCCTCCGGCAGAGAAGCGGTCCGGGCGCTGACCCAGCCCTGGGAAAAGCGGGTCTCGATGCGGCTGTCGTCCACCTCGGCGATCAGCGCCACCGCGCCGGCGATCTCCGCGGCCTTGCCCTGCGCGCCGCTCATGCCGCCCAGACCGGCGGAAACGAACAGCCGCCCCGCAAGATCGCCCTCCCGGGGGATGCCAAGCTTGAGCCGTCCGGCGTTGAGCAGGGTGTTGAAGGTGCCGTGGACGATGCCCTGGGGGCCGATGTACATCCAGCCGCCGGCGGTCATTTGTCCGTAATTGGCAACGCCAAGCGCCGCCGCCCGGTTGAAGTTTTGCTGGTCGTCAAAGGCGCCCACCATCAGGCCGTTGGTCAGGATGACCCGGGGTGCATTTTCATGGGAGCGGAACAGCCCCAGCGGATGGCCGGAAAGGACGGCCAGCGTCTGCTCCCGGGTCAGCTGCTGCAGATAGGCCTTAAGGAGCCGGTACTGCATCCAGTTCTGGCAGACCTGGCCGGTCTCGCCGTAGGTCACCAGCTCATAGGGATAGAGAGCCACGTCAAAATCCAGATTGTTGTCGATCATCACCTGGATGGCCCGGCCCTCGATGCAGCTTCCCTGGTATTCGTCGATGGGGCGGCCCCAGATCTGGCCCCGGGGCCGGAAGCGATAGCCGTAAATGCGGCCGTGCTCCTGCAGCTCCCGGGCAAACTCCTCCGCCATCTGGGCGTGGAACTGGGGCGGAATGTAGCGCAGCGCGTTTTTGACGGCCAGCGCCTTGTCCTGCGCCGAAAGCCGGGCCTCCCGGCGGGGCGCGCGGCGAATACCCTCCTCAAAGGGCGGATATTCCGGAAGACGGCCGTTTTCCAGCAGGACGGCGCCTGCGTCGATGGCGTTCAGATCCATGGTTCTGCCTCCTGTTCTGTTGCTCCCGCCGGCGGTTGACAGGGCCGGCGGGGAATGATACACTATGGAAAAAGCGCGGGCGCGCCCGCGCGGGGGAGCGATGGATATGGCGGAAAAGGAGCTTTGGTCCGCGCCGGAGGGCCGGACGCTGCTGCGGGCGCTGCTGGCGCTGCAGACGGAGGGGGAGACCCGCGCCTTTCTGGAGGATCTCTGCACCGTGCAGGAGCTGCGCTCCATGGCCCGGCGGCTGCAGGTGGCAAGCCGGCTGTATCAGGGCCAGACCTACGATCAGATCCGGCAGACGCTGCCGGTGTCCAGCGCCACCATCACCCGGATCAGCACGGAGCTGCAGTTCGGGCAGGGGGGCTACCAGACCGTTTTGGAGCGGCTGGAAGGGGAAAAAACCGCCCAAAAACCGTAAAAATGTCGGAATATCCGCCCTTTTCCTTTGGGAAAAGGGCTTTTTTCGCGTCTTGCCCGCTTTATTCCAGCTCCGGCAGATATTGGGCCAGCAGCGCCTGCAGCGCGCCGGAGCGCACCAGCGCCTCGATTTTTTGAATGTCCGGCTGAAGCTCCCGGTCGGTCTCCAAAAACGGGACGTCCCGGCGCACCCGGTCAAAGACCGCCTGCTGCACCGGCGAGATGCCCTGCCCCAGGTCGCCCTTGCGGCGGCGGAGGTCGATGGCCTGACAGGCCGTCAGCAGCTCAAAGGCCAGCACGGACAGGGTGTTTTGCAGGATCCAGCCCGCCTTGCGGGCGGCGGTGGTGCCCATGGAGACGAAGTCCTCCTGATTGGCGGAGGAGGGGATGGAGTCCACACAGGCGGGATGGGCCAGCACCTTGTTTTCCGAGGCCATGGAGGCGGCGCTGTATTGGACGATCATAAAGCCGCTGTTCAGGCCGCCCTGGGTGGTGAGAAAGGGCGTCAGGCCGCAGCTGAGAGCGCTGTTGACCATGCGCTCGATGCGCCGCTCGGAGATGGAGGCCAGCTCGGCGCAGGCGATGCCCAGAAAATCAAAGGGCAGGGCCATGGGCTCCCCGTGGAAGTTGCCGCCGGAGATCACCGCGCCGTCCTCGCAGAAGAGCAGGGGATTGTCGGTGACGGCGTTCAGCTCGATGTCCACCCGGCTGCGGATAAACGCCAGCGCGTCCCGCACGGCGCCGTGGACCTGAGGGATGCAGCGGAGGGCATAGGCGTCCTGCACCCGCAGCCCCTGGCTTTTTTCCAGCATCTCGCAGCCGGCGGTGAGCCGCCGCAGATTTGCCGCCACCCGGATCTGGCCCAGCTGGCCCCGGGCGGTGTGCAGCCGCTCCTGAAAGGCGTCCAGCTGTCCGCCCAGGGCGGTAAAGGTCATGGACGCGATGAGATCCGCCAGGGCGGCGGCGTGGAGGGCGTCGTAAAGATGCAGCGCGCCCACGCTGGTCATGGCGCAGGTGCCGTTGGTGATGCCAAGGCCCTCCTTGCTCACCAGCGTCTCCAGCCAGCGAAGGCCCGCCTGCTCCATGGCCTGCCGCCCCGGCAGACGGCGGCCCTGATAAAAGGCCTCGCCCCGGCCCAGCAGCACCAGCCCGATGTGGCTCAGGGGGGCCAGATCGCCGGAGGCGCCCAGCGAGCCCTTCTGGGGCACCACAGGGGTAACGCCGGCGTTGAGCATCTGGAGCAGCAGCTCCACCAGAACGGGCCGCACGCCGCTGAGCCCCACGCACAGGGCGTTGGCCCGCAGCAGCATCATGCCCCGGACCTGCTCTTCGGAAAAGGGCTGGCCTGTGCCGGTGCAGTGACTGAGGATCAGATTGGTGGACAGCTGGCTGCTCATCTCCTCCGGAACGGCCACATTGGCAAAATCGCCAAAGCCGGTGGTGATGCCATAGGCCGCCCGGCCGCTGTCGGCCAGCTGCTGCGCCATGGCGCGGGAGCGCTCCATGGCCTTTCTTGCGTCGGGCGCCAGCGCCGCCTCCGCGCCGAATCGAGCCACGGCCACCAGCTGGGGCAGCGTGAGACTGTGTCCGTCCAGCACCACCCGTTTGATCGTTTTTGCCTGTTCCATCCTGCTTCGCGCTCCTTCCCAATGCTTTGCTTATCCTATAGCTTATCATGGGAAAAGGGCGGAAACAAGCGGAAGGGGGCGGCTTCCGCCGGCTTTTTCCCCGTGCTATCGGAGGGCCGTGGTAGCGCTTTAGCGCGGCAGAAGCGTCCGCTTGTTTGTTTGAACGGAGAAAAGCGCCCGTGGAAAGCTCCACGGGCGCGCAAGAACGGGGAAGATCAGGCGGCTTGCGGGACGGCAAAGGGGAAAATCATCTTCTCCCGCCGCCGCCAAAGCCGCCGCCGGAGCGGCCGCCGCCGCCAAAGCCGCCGGAGGATCGGCCACCCCCGCCAAAGCCGCCGGAGGAGCG
>DHMK01000018.1:0-14787 GCA_002405755.1 Clostridiales bacterium UBA4644 | reverse complement strand
CGACCGCCGCCGCCAAAGCCGCCTCTGCCGGACATGGGCGGACGGGAGGGACGGGGCGCAGAAGGCCGGGGCGCAGAGGGACGGGGCGCAGAAGGACGGGGAGGACGCGGCCCTGGTCCCATAGGCCGGGGCGGCCGGGGAGGACTCATGGGTCGGGGCGGACGGGGCGCGGGACGGGGTCCCATGCCGGGTCCGTGGACAGGCGGAGGGGGCGGACCGGGACGGTAAGCCCGGGGCCTGCGCCGCCGGCCGATGCGGCTGACAGAGCACAGCACCACGATCAGCACGATGACGAAGAGGATCACCAGAAAGCCGAAGCCGCTGCCGTCGTCGTCGTCATAATAGTAGCCGTCCTGATAAGCGCCGTCGTAGCCGCCGTTGAGACTGACGCTGTAATCCAGCGAGACGCCGCCGGCAGCCGTGCCGGCCAGCTGCTGCTGCACCGCCGTGTCAAAGGTCAGCACCGCGGCGGAATAATTTCCCGCAGCGAAATCCGGCTCCAGCGCGCTCTGCAGCAGACGGTCGTAGCAGCTGTCCAGCACGGCGGCCGCCTGGGAGGCGGTGTCGTAGCCGAAATAATAATCCTGCTTCGCCCCGGTGACCAGCACCAGCAGCAGATCGGAGGAGGAGAGCTGCCAGCCCTCCCAGAGGGCGGCGGCATAGTCAGCGGTGCTCAGCTTGCCTGTGGAGCGCACTGCGGCCACGCTGAGCCGCACGCTGCGGCCCGCCTGCCGGGAGAGCAGCTCCTGGGCGGCAGAGGCGGAAAGGGCGCCTGCGGGGTCGGTGACATAAAGGGAGGCATCCCGCTTTACCGGCTTGCCGGAGGCGCCCAGCAGGACGGCACCGGCCACCATAACGGCCGCCAGCAGGATGGCCAATACTCGTTTTGCTTTCATCTTCGTTTCTCCTTTCCGGGAGGACGGCGCAAAGGCGCGTTACTGCCGGATATCCAGCAGCTTCTGCTTCAGCTCGCCCTCGATGCGGCCCAGCTCCGCCTCGGCTTCCCGACGCTTGGCCCGGCCGTCGTCCTGGATCTTGACCACCTCGTCCAGGGTCTCGATGAGCATTCTGTTGGTGTTTTTCAGCGTTTCCACATCCACGATGCCCCGCTCGCTCTCCTTGGCGGTCTCCACGGTGGCCATCTTGAGCTTTTCGGCGTTTTTGCGCAGCAGGGTGTTGGTCATCTCGGTGACCTCCCGCTGGGCCTTGGTGGCCTGAACGGAATGCTCCATGCCCAGGGCCAGCACCATCTGGCTCTTCCAGAGAGGAATGGTGTTGGTCAGAGTGGACTGGATCTTCTCCGCCATCATGGTGTCGTTGTTCTGCACAAGGCGGATCTGGGGGGCCATCTGCAGGGAGATCATCCGGGTCAGCTCCAGATCGTGGATCTTCTTTTCAAACCGGTCGCAGTAGGCGGCCATGTCGTTGGCGGCCTGGCTGTCGGCAGGGTCGCCGGTCTGCTTGGCCTTTTCGATCATGGCGGGCAGGACCTCGGCGCGCACCTGGTTCAGCTTGCGCTTGCCCGCCAGGATATACATTCCAAGCTCCTTATAGTTGCTCAGATTGCGCTCATACATCTTATCCAGCATGGCGATGTCCTTGAGCAGCTGCACCTGATGGTTCTCCAGCATATCGCAGATCTTGGTCACGTTGACCTCGGCCTTGTCGTAGCGGGCCTTCAGCGTGGTGAGCTTGTTGGCGCTGCGCTTGAAAAAGCCGGAGATGCCCTTTTCGTTTTCATCCACGTCAAAGCCCTTCAGCTCGCCCACCAGATCGGTGATGGCGTCGCCCACCTCGCCCAGGTCCTTGGTGCGCACGTTGCTCAGCGCGTTTTCAGAGAAATCAGAGAGCTTTTTCTGGGCGGCGGAGCCATACTGCAGGATCATGGTGCTGTTGGTCAGGTCGATCTTGTCGGCAAAATCGTGGACCATTTTGCGCTCTTCCTCGGTGAGGCAGCTCTCGTCCAGCACCACCGGCTCTGCCGCCGTCTCCTGCTTCTGCTCCTCCGGCGCGGCTTCCTCCGCCAGGTCGGGGGTCAGGGTCAGCATGGGGGTCTCCATTGCTTTATTTTCTTCCGTCATGGGTGCGTTCCTCCTATCTTTCTTTTCAAAATATCGTTGTGCCGGGGTCCGGTTTTTATCAAAGCTTCAGCTGGATCTGATCCTCCGGGGCGGACTCCGGCTGGGCCGCAGGGGCCGCGGAGGGGGCTGCGGAGGGGGCCAGCGGGTCGGGGATGGTGTCGGCCGCCGCCGTTCCGGGGGAGGGCTGCTCCGTCAGGCCCTCCCGGGCCATCAGGCTCTCCATGACAGTGATGTCCGAATCAATATCCAGCGCCGTGTCGCCGAAGAGGGCGTCCAGCTGCTTGCGGAAGGCGCCGTCCAGCGTGTCCAGAAGCTCCTCGATGCGCTCCATGGAGCCGGAGATGTTCTCGCCCTCCACGCCCTGCTGCTCCATCAGGCTGTAGGTGGTCACCAGCTTTTGCAGCGTGGGCAGATAATAGCCCAGAAACCGCCGCTGGCTGCCCGCCGACTTGGGATTTTTCCGCACATAGTCCAGGATCCGGCCGCAGGTATCCTCCAGATCCTCGATCTTTTCCCGCACGGCGGCGTTGCGGATGCCGTCTGCCGCCCGGCTGGTCTGATCCAGCGCGTCCTGCCCCTGCTTCAGCAGCTCGTCGGCCAGAGCGTCGCCGGTGGAGACCTGCGGAATGGGCTCATACCGGACCTTGTCCGGCAAAACGCCCCGCAGCAGGAAAAAGACTCCCGCGCTCACCACGGCGCACAGGAGATAATGTCCCACCGTGTAGAGGGGAAAAAGCAGCGCCCACAAAAGCCAAACGGCCCCGATGGCCAAAATGGGCAGGACGCTTTTTTCCGTTACCGCCTGCATACCGGCGGGCGGCGTCTGCTGTTCCTTCTGTTTACTCATATCGTTTCCGCCTTTCTCCGCGACCTCAGGCCTGCGGCGTCTTTCGTTCCAGCTTTTTCCGGGTGCCGTCCGGGTAGACCACGGTGGTGTGGTCCAGCTGAGCCGTCAGGTTCTGCCGGACGGACTGAAGATATTCCGCCCGCAGCTCCGCCTGCTCCGCCAGCTCCTCCACCGTCAGCTCCCGCTGCTTTTTCAGCTGGGCCAGCGCGTTGAGGCGCGCGATGCGCTGCTCCGTCATGTCAGGATCCCTTCCTTTCCGATTGGTAAAATATGCCGCTGTCCGGCAGAATGGTGACCACCGTCTTCCCCCGGGCCTCGGGCCGCCGGGCCACCAGAATGGCGCCGAACAGCGCCGCGCCGGAGGAGGGACCGCAGCAGAGACCGTCCTGCCGGGAAAGCTCCCTGGTCAGGGCCAGGGCGTCCGGCGTCTTGACCTTGATGATCTCGTCCAGCAGGTAGAGGTTCAGGATCTCCGGGATGAAGCCCGGGCCGATGCCCGCCAGCGGATGGCTGCCCGGAAAGCCGCCGGAAAGCACCGGAGAAGCATAAGGCTCCACCGCGATGACCCGGCAGTCCGGATTGTCCATGCGCAGCACCTCGCCGCAGCCGGTGATGGTCCCGCCGGTGCCCACGCCGGCGATAAAATAGTCCACGGAGCCTGCCTGCCGGAGGATCTCCGGCCCGGTGGTCTCCCGATGGATCTGGGGGTTGCTCTCGTTGGAAAAGGCCTCCGGCAGAAACAGGCCCGGCCTGGCTCTGCGCAGCTGCTCCGCCGCCGCCTGACAGCCTGCCGCGCCCTGGGAAGCCGGAATGAGGACGGTCTCCGCACCGTAGCTCCGCAGCGCGTTCAGCCGGGACGGGGCCGCGTCGTCGGGCAGGACCACCACGCACCGCAGCCCCAGCGCGGCGCACAGCATGGCCAGGGAGACGCCCTGGTTGCCCGCGCTCACCTCCAGGACGGTGTCGCCCGGCTTCAGCCGGCCCTGGGCCATGGCGTCCCGCAGGATGCCCAGCATGGTCCGGTCCTTGACGCTGCCGCCGGGGTTCATGCCCTCCAGCTTGGCCAGGATCGGGGTCACGCAGCCGTGGGCCTGAGAGAGACGGGCCAGCCGGATCAGGGGTGTGTTGCCGATGAGGCTTGTCACATTGTCCAAAAAATCAGGCATTTTTTCGTGCTCCTTCCCGAATCGTTTTGGCCGAAGACCCGGAAGGCAAAAAGTGCTTTGCTTTTTTCCACAAAATCGCACAAATCCTTTTAGCGGAACTGTCTTTTTGCCCCGGGACGCGCCGGTTGCGCTTGCACCTTTTTCCTCTTCATGATAGTATATATTTACGAGATTGGCAAGATTTTGATCGGACTTTTGAACAAAAATTTAATCATTGGAGGAAGATCGCAATGAAGTATGATCGCACTTATAACTTTTCCGCCGGTCCGGCTATGATGCCGGAGGAGGTGCTGGAGGAGATCCGGGATGAAATGATGAACTACCGCGGTTCCGGTATGTGCGTCATGGAGATGAGCCACCGCTCCAAGGTCTTCGACCGCATCGCAAAGGAGGCCGAGGCCGACCTGCGGGAGGTCATGGGCATTCCGGACAATTACAAGGTCCTGTTCGTCCAGGGCGGCGGCACCCTGCAGTTTGCCATGGTGCCCATGAACCTGATGAAAAACGGCAAGGCCTGCTATGTGGAGACGGGGACCTGGTCCAAGAAGGCCATCGCCGAAGCGAAGAAATACGGCGAGGTGGTGGTCCTGGGGTCCTCCAAGGACAAAAACTTCACCTATATCCCCCGGTGCACGGCGGAGATCCCCGCGGACGCGGACTATGTTTACATCTGCGAGAACGAGACCATCAACGGCACCACCTGGAACAGCCTGCCCGATACCAAGGGCCATGTGCTGGTGGCGGATCAGTCCTCCATGTTCCTGTCCCGCCCCTGCAACGTGGCCGATTACGGCCTGATCTGGGCCGGCGTCCAGAAAAATGTCGGCCCCGCCGGCATGGCCGTGGTCATCATCCGGGAGGATCTGATCCGGGAGGATCTGCCCGCCTTCGTCCCCACCTACCTGAGCTACAAGACCCATGCGGACAGCGATTCCATGTATAACACCCCCAACTGCTGGGCCATCTATTGCTGCGGCAAGGTCTTCAAATATCTGAAGAAGATCGGCGGGCTCTCCGTCATGGCTGCCCGCAACCAGCATAAGGCCGCCATCCTGTATGATTATCTGGAGCGCTCCGAGCTGTTCCGGGCCCCCGTCCGCAAGGAGGACCGCAGCCTGATGAACGTGACCTTCACCACCGGCTCCGAGGAGCTGGACGCCGCCTTTGTGGCGGAGGCCAAGGCCGCCGGCTTTGACAACCTGAAGGGCCACCGCAGCGTTGGCGGCCTGCGCGCCTCCATCTACAACGCCATGCCCGAGGAGGGCGTTGCGGCGCTGGTGGAGTTCTGCAAAAGGTTTGAGGCTTCCCATCAGTGAGCGGAAGCGATCGAAAGGAGAAAACAGTATGATCCGTATTCTTGTGACCGACGGCATGGACAAGACCGCCATGGCCCAGCTCCGGGACCAGGGCATCGAGGTGGTGGAGCAGTTTTATGAGCCGGAGCAGCTGGGCACGGCCCTGCGGGAGTTTGACGCCGTTGTGGTGCGCTCCAAGACCAAGATCCGCCAGAGCCAGCTCGACGAGGCCAGGGGCGGCCGGCTCAAGCTCATCATCCGCGGCGGCGTTGGCGTGGACAATATCGATGTAAAGTATGCCGAGCAGTGCGGCATTACCGTGAAAAACACCCCCAAGGCCTCCTCCCAGTCTGTGGCGGAGCTGGCCATGGGCCATATGTTCTCCTGCGCCCGGTTCATCTCCCACGCGGGCTACACCATGCGGGAGGGAAAATGGGAAAAGAAGGCCTACGGCAAGGGCATCGAGCTGCAGGGCAAGACCCTGGGCATCATCGGCTTCGGCCGCATCGGCCAGCACCTGGGCGTTATGGCCAAGGCCATCGGCATGAAGGTGGTCGCCTTTGATATTTTCCATATCCCCGGCATCGAGGCGCAGCTGGGCATCCCCTATGTGGAGATGGACGAGCTGCTGGCCCAGTCCGACTTTATCTCCGTCCATGCTCCCGCCGTGGACGGCGGCGCCATCATCAATGAGAGCACCATTGCCAAAATGAAGGACGGCGTCACCATCATCAACACCTCCCGCGGCACCAACGTGGACGAAGCCGCGCTGCTGGCCGCGCTGAACTCCGGCAAGGTCCGCTCCGCCGGATTGGACGTTTATGCCGACGAGCCCGCCACCAATGCGGAGCTTTACAGCCATCCCATGGTCTCCTGCACGCCCCACATCGGCGCTGCCACCGGCGAGGCCCAGAAGCGCATCGGCGCGGAGATCGTGGACATCATCTCCCATTTCACATTCTGATTCAGACAAAGGAGGAACGAGCTATGGCGATCGTACGCCCCTTCCGCGCCGTGCGCCCCGTCCCCCAGCTGGTGGACAAGGTGGCCGCGCTGCCCTATGACGTGATGAACTCCAAGGAGGCCCGGGACTATGTGAAGGACAATCCCTATTCCTTCATGCGCATCGACCGGGCCGAGGTCAACCTGCCGGAGGATGTGGACATCTATTCCCAGCAGGTCTATGAGACCGCAGCCTCCCGCCTGAACCAGCTGAAGAAGGACGGCGTTTACATCAAGGACGCCGCGCCCTGCTACTACATCTACAAGCAGGTGATGGACGGCCGCGCCCAGGTGGGCATCGTGGCCTGCGCCAGCGTGGACGATTATATGAATAATGTCGTCAAGAAGCATGAGCTGACGCTGGCCAAAAAGGAAGACGACCGCTGCAATCATGTGGATTTCTGCGACGCCAACACCGGCCCCATCTTCCTGACCTACCGCGCCAACGATGCCATCAACGCCGTGGTGGAAAGGAACATGGAAAAGGCTCCGGTCTATGATTTCATGAGCGGTCAGGTCCGGCAGACCTGCTGGATCATCGACGACCGGAAGGATATCGAGACCATCCGGAGCGCCTTCGCTGCCATTCCCGCCCTGTATATCGCCGATGGGCATCATCGCTGCGCCAGCGCCGTGCGGGTGGCCCGGAAGCGCCGGGTGCAGAACCCGGACTACACCGGGGAGGAGGAGTTCAACTTCTTCCTCTGCGTGCTGTTCCCCGACGAGCAGCTGGCCATCCTGGATTATAACCGGGTGGTGGCCGACCTGAACGGCAATTCCGAGGCGGAGTTTCTGGCAAAGGTGGCGGAGAGGTTCGAAGTGGCCCAGCTGGGCGCGCAGGCCCCCCATGTTACGAAGAAGCACACCTTCGGCATGTATCTCTCCGGCCAGTGGTGGCTGCTCACGGCCAAGCCCGGCACCTTCGACGACAAGGATATCGTGGCGCAGCTGGATGTTTCCATCCTGCAGAACAATCTGCTGACGCCCATTCTGGGCATCGGCGACCCCCGCACCGATAAGCGCATCGATTTTGTCGGCGGCATCCGGGGCCTGGGCGAGCTGGAGCGCCGGGTGAACGAGGGCATGGCCGTGGCCTTTGCCATGTGCCCCACCTCCATCGAGGACCTGATGGCCATCGCCAACAGCGGCCGCATCATGCCCCCGAAATCCACCTGGTTCGAGCCAAAGCTGCTCTCCGGCATTTTTATCCACGAGCTGAAGTAAAAAACCGAGCTTTTTTAGGCGGCGCGCTCTGCGCCGCCTTTTTCTGTTCCTTTTTTGGCCGGCCTGTGGTAAAATAAGGGCAAAAGCGCATGGGAGGCGATCAAATGGCGCGGTTTTTGGTGATCCCCGATTCCTTTAAGGGGACGCTCTCCGCCCGGCAGGTGTGCCGGGTGATGGACAAGGCGATCCTCCGGCAGCTTCCCGGGGCGGAGGTCTTATGCATCCCGGCGGCCGACGGCGGCGAGGGCACGGCGGAGGCGTTTCTCTCTGTTTTGGGCGGACAGGCCCGGGCGGAGACGGTGTGCGGCCCGGAGGGCGCGCCGGTCAGGGCGGTCTACGGTCTGCTCTCCGACGGCAGCGCCGTGATGGATATGGCCTCCTGCGCCGGGCTGACGCTGGCCGGCAGCCGGAAGGATCCGGAAAAGGCCACCACCTACGGCGTGGGGCAGCTGCTGCGTTCTGCGCTGGACCAGGGCGCGAAGCGGCTGCTGCTGGGCCTGGGCGGCAGCGCCACCAACGACGGCGGCTGCGGTATGGCCGCCGCCTGCGGCGTGCGGTTTCTGGACGAAGAGGGCCGGGCCTTCGTCCCCACCGGCGGGACGCTGGAGCGCATCGCCTCCATCGACCTTTCCCGGCTGGATCCACGCCTGCGGGAAGCGGAGCTGACGGCCCTGTGCGACATCGACAGTCCCCTCTGCGGCCCGGAGGGCGCAGCGGCGATGTTTTCGCCCCAAAAGGGCGCGGATCCGGCCATGACCGCCCGGCTGGAGGCCGGTCTGCAGCGGCTGCGGGCCGTTTGGCTGGCGCAGACGGGACAGGATCTGCAGGAGATCTCCGGCGGCGGCGCGGCTGGCGGAATGGGCGCGGGGGTTTGCGCCTTTCTGGGCGGCAGGCTGCGGCCCGGCATGGATATGCTGCTGGATCTGGCGGACTTTGAGACGCAGGCCCGGGGCGCGGCGCTGATCTTTACGGGAGAGGGCTGTCTGGACGAGCAGACCCTCCGGGGGAAGGCCGTCGTGGCGCTGGCCCGGCGGGCCAAGGCGCTGGGCGTGCCGGTGGTGGCCGTGGTGGGCGGCGTGCGGGGCGATATGACCGCCATCTACCGCTGCGGCATTACCGCCGTGTTTCCCATCAACCGCCAGCCCCAGCCCCTTTGCGAGAGCGCGGCCCACGCGGAGGAAAATCTGGCCCGCACCATGGACGATATCCTGCGGCTGCTGGCGGTCCGAGGGGAGGGACGCGCATGATCTCCATGCCTGCTTTGGAAACGCCGCGGCTGCTGCTGCGGCCGGCCCACCCGCGCATGGCGGAAACGGTGCTGGAGTTTTACCGGTGCAACGCCCAGCGGCTCCAGCCGGTGGAGCCCCGCCATCCGGCGGACTATCTGACCCTTGCCTGCCAGCGGCAGATCCTGCGGCAGGAGCGGGCTGCCGCCCGCCGGGGAGAGGGCGTGCGCTACTGGATGTTTCTCCGGGAAGCGCCGGAGCGGGCCTGCGGCTGCGTGGCGCTGAACGACATCGTCTACGGCGCCTTCCGCTCCTGCTTCATCGCCTATAAGACCGACGGCGCGCTGCTGCGCCGGGGCTATGGGACGGAGGCGGTGAACGCGGTGGTGGAGCTTGCCTTCCGGGGCCTGCAGCTGCATCGGATCGAGGCCAACATCCTGCCGCGGAACGCGGCGTCGCTGGCGCTGGCGAAGAAATGCGGCTTTTCCGAGGAGGGCCGCTCGCCGGAATATCTCTCCATCAACGGCGTCTGGGAGGAGCATATCCATATGGTCCGGCTGAACCGGGCCCTCCGCCCGTAAAACAAAAAAGCTCCCGCCGCGCAGAGGACAAGGCAAAGCGCCTGCCCTGCGGGGAGGGAGCTTGATTTTTGAGAGCGGGGGAGCGGACTCAGTCCTGCTCGGGCTTGACATACAGGGGCTTTGCCGCCTGCTCCACGGCCCGGAGCAGGTTGATGTCGGCCTTCATCATCTCCACCTGCTCGCCGGCGCGCATATAGGGGCGGATGGCCTGCGCCAGCAGGGGAAAAAGCTGGTCGGGCTTGCCGTCCAGATCCACCACGAACAGCTTGTGATCCAGATGCTCGCCCTGAGAATGGGCCGCCACCAGCCACACCCGATAGACCTCCGGATGGGCCAGCATCAGCTCCCGCACCACGGCGGGAACGCCCACCGGATAATCCAGCGTGGCCTTCAGCTTGATCTCCCGGGGGCCTGTGCGGGCAGACTGCATGGTCAGCTCGATATCCGTCAGCTGGGGCCGCCGGAGAAACATGGCCCGGCCAAAGGGGTTGATGACGATGCCGTCCAGCCGGGCGTTGTTCTGCACCAGCCGCCGGGCGTCTTCAAAGGGCAGCTCCGTCACATCCTGCCGCTCGAAGGGCCATTTGTCCAGCTCCTCCCGGTCGGTAAAGATCGCCACGAAGGCGCCGCCTTTTTTGTCGTTGATAACGCCGATGCGGCCCTCGCCCCGGGTGAAGCCCAGAAAGTAAGAGGTCTTGAGCAGGGCGAAGACCTTGATCTTGTTTTCCCGGGAGCTGTCCTGCTGCAGGCGCTCTGCGGCCTGCACCGGGTCAAATTCGGAATGAAAGGCGTTGAGCTCATATTCTGTCATGGTGTTTCCTCCTTGGGCTTCCGGCTGACGAAGGGGTCGCCGGTGATGGTGAACCGCCAGAGCTCGTCCCGGCAGCGGACGGCATAGTCCACGCCGATGCGGCGGGAGGCGGTGATGGGCGGCTGAACGGCCCGGTCGAGAATGTATAATTCCGGGCCGCGCAGGGAAAGGCCGTATTGGGCCCGGGTGATGTCCAGCGCGGCACAGAGCTTGCCCGGACCGGAGCAGAGCTGACGGTCGTTTTTTGCCTTGGGCCGGCGGCGATACATCAGCTCCAGCCCCTGATCCGGCTTCAGCGCCCGGATCAGATAGCTGTGGGCCGCGTCGTCGGAAAGGCCCATGTAGGCCTCCGTTTCCACGATCACGCCGCCGGCGGGTCCCTCCGGCGTCTCATGCACCAGCCGGCAGCCCAAAAGCCGCCGGGCCAGGGCGACGCCGTCGGTCTGATAGACCTCCGGGGAAAGCAGAGCGTCAGTCATTGCCGTATTTTTCCAGCGCCTGCTGATAAAGCCGGTTTTTCGGTGCGTTATATTCACGGGAGACCTGCTTGACGGCGCTCATCAGCGATTCTCCCGCCTCCATGCGCAGGCCCACCTCCGCCAGCAGATCGGGCTGGAGGGAAGGGATGGCGTCGTTGGCGCAGCCCGCGATCACCAGGACAAACTCGCCCCGGGGCGCGTTTTCCGTATAATGGGCCACGGCCTGGGCCAGCGTAGTGCGGAAGCATTCCTCGTGGAGCTTGGTCAGCTCCCGGCAGAGGGCGAGCTGCCGGTCGCCCCAGCAGTCCAGCATATCCTGCAGGGTGCGCAGCAGCTTGTGGGGCGCCTCGTAAAAGACCATGGTGCGCTTTTCGTATTTCACCTCGTTCAGGTGCTCCAGCCGGTTTTTCCGGGTGGTGGAGAGAAAGCCCTCAAAGGTGAAGCGGCCGCAGTCCATGCCGGAGATGCTCAGCGCCGTCACCACCGCGCTGCAGCCCGGAACGGCGGCCACCGGAATGCCCAGCCCGGCGCACAGGGCCACCAGATCGGTGCCCGGGTCGGAGATGGCGGGGGTGCCCGCGTCGGTGATCAGGGCGCAGCTTTCGCCCGCCAGCAGGCGGCCCGCCACATATTCGCCCTTGGTGCGGCGGTTGTGTTCAAAATAGCAGACCTGGGGCTTTTTGATGCCGAAATGATTCAGCAGCTTTGCCCCCACCCGGGTGTCCTCCGCGGCGATAAAATCCACCCGCTGCAGCGTTTCCGCGGCCCGGGGCGAAAGATCCCCCAGGTTGCCGATGGGCGTTGCCACCACGTAGAGCGTGCCGGGGGCGTTGTTTTGTTCTTCCATGATATCGTTACACCTCATAGATCCGCCGGTATTCCGGCGAGGGATCTCCGTTTTCCTCCCGCAGCAGCAGCGGCGGCAGCAGCGTCAGGCCCTCGCCGCCCTGCTTCCGGGCCTCCAGAAGCACCAGCTTCGCCGGCACGGCGGCAGTCTCCTGAACGGCGCGGAGCCGCTTCGGCGCGAAGCGCATCTGCTCCAGCGCAAAAAACAGCGGAGCAAGCCTTGCGGCGGGGAAGGAGAGATAGAGCCTGCCGCCGGTCTTCAGCAGCCGGTTTGCGGCGAAGCAGACCTCCTGAATGGAAGCGCCTGCGTCGCTGCGGGCCTGGCCCAGCGCGCCGGGTGCGATCCGCCCCCGGGCGGCTTCAAAATAGGGCGGGTTGCAAAGGCAGAAGTCATAGCGTCCGTTCATAAAGCCGGGCAGCTGCCGCAGATCGCCCACCGTCACCGGGACGGAAAAGCCCGCCCGCCGGAGATTGCGCTGGGCCAGCACGGCGGCCTCCGGGATCAGCTCCAGCCCCTCCAGCGTGAGCCTTGGCGCGCGAAGCAGCGTCAGCGCGGCAAGATACCCCTGCCCGATCCCCAGATCCAGGCCGCAGCCCCGCAGCTGGGGCGCGGCAAAATCTGCCAGCAGGACGCTGTCCTGCGTCAGCGGGAAAAAGCGGGGATCGCAATACAGGGAAAGGCCCGGGCGGATCTCTACTTCCTTCAGCATAGGGGTTCGCCTCCTGATCCAAGTTGGCAATAGTATACCCTATTTTTTCCGTTTGCGCAAGAGAAACCGTCCGTTTGTACGAAAATTGACAAACGGACGGCATAAAAATCGTAAAAAGTGTGCAGGGGCAGGGTTCAGGCCTGACGGCGCTGCAGATCCTGCAGGACCATCTCGATGAAATGGCGGAAATAGGGGGCGAAGTCGGGGGTGCGGTCGTCCCACAGTGCGCCGGTGAGCCGCTCCGGATGGAACTGGGTGGCCAGAATGGGCAGCGTATCGTGTTCAAAGGCCTCCACGATGCCCTCGATGGAGCGGCCGGTCACATGAAGCCCGGGGGCCAGCTCCTTCACGGCCTGATGATGGGTGCTGTTGACGCGGAATTCCCGGCCGAACAGCTGCGCCAGCACAGAGCCCTCCTCCGCAAACAGCGGATGGCGGATCTCATCGTTGAAATGGACGAAGCCCAGCTGGGAGGTCAGGTCCTGATACAGCGTGCCGCCCAGCAGCACATTGATCATCTGGCAGCCGCGGCAGATGCCGAGGATGGGCTTTTTCCGGGCGAGAAAGGCACGGAACAGCGGCGCTTCAAAGGCGGAGCGCAGGGGATCGGGCTTGACGGTGTCGTTGAGAGGCTCCTGGCCGTAAAGGTCCGGATCTACGTCTGCGCCGCCGGACAGCAGCAGACCGTCGCAAAGCTCGGCCATCTCCTCCACGCAGCATTCGGAGCCGGCCAGCGGAATGCCGCCGGCGGCCTCCACCGCCCGGGCATAGACCAGATTGTTATTCAGCACCCGCTTTTTGGGGTCGGACTTGGAATCTGCGTCCGTGGAGATGCAGATCAGCGGTTTTCCCTGCACAAGCATAGTTATCGTTCTCCTTTTTTATCGTTCAGGTGGTTTTCCACATAAAGTGCGATCATTTCCGCGCCGATGCCGCTGTGGACCAGGGTGGGGACCACGATGTCGGCGCACTCCCGGTAATTGCGGATGTAGCGCTCATACATGGGCTTCACCGTGCGGAGATACTGCAGGGTGATGCCGTCCAGATCCCGGCCCCGCTCCTCCATATCGCGCTTGACCCGCCGCAGGATGCAGACGTCGGGATCCAGCTCGGTATAGACCCGCAGGTCGCACAGATCCCGCACCTCGGGCCGGGCAAAAATATGGATGCCCTCCAGGATCAGGATGGGATGGGGCTGGATCAGACCGTCGTCCGGACGGCGGCGGTGGATCACAAAATCATAGACCCGCCGGGGCGCGGGACGGCCGGAAAGCAGCAGCCGGAGATCCTGCTCCAAAAGCGCGTGGTCGTGGATGTCCGGCGCGTCGAAGTTCAGCGCCGCCCGCTTTTCAAAGGGCAGATCGGGAAAATCCTTATAATAGGAATCCAGCGAGATCAGAACGGCCCGGCTGCCGAAATGCTCCAGCAGACGGTGGGCCAGGGTGGTCTTTCCGCTGCCGGAGGCGCCGGTGACGCCGATAAGATACATAAGGTCAGCTCCTTTTTTCTTGGCTCTGCTGATGCTATCTTACCAGATGCCGCCGGCTTTTGCAAGGGGGGCGGCGCTCCTGCCGGAGGAAAAGAGATCGCGCCGGAGCAAAGCTCCGGCGCGATAGGGGATGAAATAGTTACTTGGCGTATTCCACGGCACGGGTCTCGCGCGTTTCCCCGCAAAACGGAGTTTTGCGGGGGCCCCGGTCATTTGACCGCTTCGATCGCCGGAAAGACCGGCTCCCTGCAGCCTTGCGGCGGCACTCGCCGCCGGGGGTGCGCGAATATGCCGTTACTTGGCGTATTCCACGGCACGGGTCTCGCGCACCACGTGGACCTTGATCTGGCCGGGATAATTGAGCTCGGTCTCGATCTTTTTGGAAAGATCCCGGGCCAGCATGATCATATCGTCGTCCTTCACCTGATCGGGATTGACCAGGATGCGGATCTCCCGGCCGGCCTGGAAAGCAAAGCACTTTTCCACGCCGGGCATACTGGAGGCAAGCTCCTCCAGCCGCTCCAGCCGCTTGATATAGGCCTCCAGATTCTCTCTCCGTGCGCCGGGACGGGCGGCGGAGATGGCGTCGGCCGCCTGCACCAGACAGGCCACAATGGTCTTGGCCTCCACATCGCCGTGGTGGGCCTCGATGGCGTGGATCACGTCTTCCTTCTCGTGATATTTCCGGGCCAGATCCACGCCGATGTTCACATGGCTGCCCTCCACTTCGTGGGTGACGGCCTTGCCGATATCGTGGAGCAGACCGGCGCGCTTGGCCAGGGTGATCTGCTGGGGGGGCAGGTTCAGCTCGGCGGCCAGCAGGCCGGCAATGTGCGCCACCTCAATGGAATGGGCCAGCACGTTCTGACCGTAGCTGGTGCGGTAGCGCATCCGGCCCAGCAGCTTGACCAGCTCGGGATGGATGCCGTGGACGCCCGTCTCGAAGACGGCGCGCTCGCCCTCCTGCTTGATGGTGGCCTCCACCTCGCGCTGGGCCTTTTCCACGGTCTCCTCGATGCGGGCGGGATGG
>DHMK01000017.1 GCA_002405755.1 Clostridiales bacterium UBA4644 | reverse complement strand
ATCTTCTTTTCGGAATGCCGCATCGATGTCGGAAAAGCGCTCCGTGCGGTTGAATTTCTCGGACACCTTTCCCGGCATTGCCTGCAGCTCAAGCATTTTCGCCCACAGCTCCGGATGGTTGTCATAAAGGTGCCGCAGTTCCTTCCGCTTGGCATTCGGGCAGAACCAGCAGCCGCCACGGTCTGTGAACGCATAGACAGGTGAAAGCAGCCCTGCCGTTTGGCAGAGCTGCTTTGCATCCTCTTCAGTATAGTGATATTTTTCCAGCAGGGACACCTGATTTTCCTGCAAGCGGCGCAAGCGCACCGGCTCATCGCTGGCGATGCCCACATACTGCACAGTATCCGGCGTCAGAGTCCTGTTATACCGGCGGATGGGACGAAGCTTGCAGTCCCGCTGAACGTAGCAATGCCCGCACAGAGGGAATCCGCGCCGAAGTCCTTTTTTCGGACCGCGGGTAATGGCTCCGACAAACAGGTCCAGATATGTCTTATCCGAATGCAGCACACGGACCGGGATGCCCAACCGTTCCAGTCTGGGGATCGCAGTCTCATAGATGAATGCCCGATGCTCCGGCACCTCGCCGGAGGTCCTTTTATCGAACATCACCTCACAGTAGACCACTTCATCCAGCGGTTCCCCGTGCTCCAGCGCCAGCAGGATCGTGGCAAGGCTGTCTTTGCCGAAGGAGCAGGACGCGATATGCAGGGTGTTCTTCTTTTCTTTTGAAATCGTGATCATCCTCTCTGATTCTGTTTTTGCTGGCAGTATTGTCAGCAGGTGGGGAGTCTGCTATAATAGCGCATATCATTTCCAGTCATTTTAGATATGAAGGAGACGAAATACGATGAATAAAACAGAACTGATCACCGCTATGGCGGAAGCCAGCGGCCTGACCAAGAAGGACTGTGACACCGCTCTGAATGCGTTTGTCGACACGCTGCAGACTGCGTTGAAGTCCGGTGACAAGGTACAGCTGCTGGGCTTTGGCACCTTCGAGGTGAAAGAGCGCGCCGCCCGCACCGGCAAGAATCCCGCCACCGGAGCCACCATTGAAATCCCCGCTTCCAAGGCGCCGGCTTTCAAGCCCGGCAAGGCGTTCAAGGATTCCGTGCAGTGATAACACGCCCGCGAGAGACAATCTCTCGCGGGCCTTTTCTGTTATCGGTGCGATACGCCCATGTCCTTGGCACGACAGGCACATTCCAGCACCTCTGTCATATCCGTGCGCTCCCAGGGCGCGTCCGCATGGGTGAAGTGACCGTAATTGCAGAACTTTTGGAACATAGGCTGATCCAGTCCCAGCGTTCCGATCATGCCATCCGGCGTCAGGTTGAATACCGTGCGGACAGCCTGTTCCAGCACATCATCGGAATAGATGCCGGTATGCTCCGTATCCACCGTCACCGCCACAGGCTGTGCCTTGCCGATGGCATAGGCAAGGCTGATGGTGCAGCGCTTGGCCAGTCCTGCCGCTACGATATTCTTGGCAATGTAACGGGCCATGTACGCGCCGCTGCGGTCCACCTTCGTTCCATCCTTGCCGGACAGCGCGCCGCCGCCATGAGGGGCGAGGCCGCCGTAGGTATCCACCATCAGCTTGCGTCCGGTGAGTCCGGTGTCCGCTTCAAAACCGCCCTGGACAAATCGACCGGATGGATTGACCAGCACTTCGGTATGCTCGTCCAGCGGAAGTTCCTGCATGGCGGGTCGGATCACATGGCGCAGAATGTCCCGGCGCAGTTCCGGCAGGGGCAGTTCCTCCTCATGCTGGCAGGATACCACCACTGCGGCAACGCGGTACGGGACTCCAGAGCGGTATTCCACAGACACCTGTGCCTTGCCGTCCGGACGCAGGCCGGGGATGATGCCCTGCCTGCGGGTATCGGTCAACAGGCGGGTCAGTCGATGGGCCAGCACCACAGGCAGAGGCAGCAGCTCCTTTGTTTCATCGCAGGCAAAGCCGTACAGGATTCCCTGATCTCCTGCGCCGGTCTCCGTGCCGCCGCACACAGCTTCCGCAATGTCGGGACTCTGCTCATGGGTGATGACCTCCACCTCATAGTCGCTGCCGCCGTATCCGGCTTCCCGCACCGTCCTGCAAATAATGGCAGGGATATCCGGAATCTTCGCTGCCGTGATCTCGCCTGCGGCGATGATCTTTCCGGCTGTGGCCATGACCTCGCAGGCAACGCGGGCAGCGGCGTCCTGCGTAAGACAGGCATCTACCACCGCGTCCGCGATGGTGTCGCAGAGCTTATCGGGATGTCCCTCGGTGACTGACTCAGCGGTCAGAATGCAGTTATCTTTCATATTCATGTTTCTCCTTTTTCATCGGTTTCTTATGTGCCTCCGGCTGTTTCGGAACAGAAAGGATCATTTCGTTGCTGTATTTGTCCTTGTACTTTTCGATCTGCTGCTCCGTCAGCGAGGCAAAATCATCCTCTTTAAGACCGGCAACAAAAAATGTGCCGCAGACAATGTCATACGGCACACCGTGATCATCGGTCAGGGTGCGGTTCATAGGCAATCCCAGAAGCTTGCCCTCTCCGTGACAGACGAGCGCGACCGGGTCATCGAACGGGTAAACAGCCTCAATATCTCCACCTACGATCCGCTGCATGGATTCCAAGCTGCCGTCGATCTCCTGTATAGTGGGCGTTTTCATCGGCTCCACCACAAGGACTTTCATTTTTTCTGTGCTGATATGGGTTCCTCCTTCCCAAAAGAAAAGCGGCAGCGACAGATTCCTCTGCCGTTGCCGCAAATGGTGATTCTTATTCTTTTTTTGATGCCAGCGTCCGGGTCTTCAGCAGGGCATTCTCCAACGCCCGATGGTCTTCATGCTCCGGCCACCATTGGGGGCGCAGGAATCCCAGCGCCGCAGCCGCCCATTCATAATCGGCCCGTTCCAGCACGCCGCGCATCAGCCCTTGCCGAAATCTTCGATGCTGCTCCCGCACTGCCGGGTCCACGCCGTCCCGTTCCAGATACAGTTCCAGAAAGCCGCCGATGATAGCGGCTTCCTCCATCGTGTAAAACATATCCGCACCCCTCCCGCAAACAGGGGTTATTGTAACACAGACCGTGGACAATGAACACCTCTTTTTCACTCCGACTGTCTGTTGCGCGGATACCGCGCCTGTGATACACTGCGCTTACGAACAAAAATATGAGGAGGCGGCTGTGATGATATGGTTTTGGGAGCTTTCATGGCTGTGGAAGATGCTTGGCGTCGCTTTACTGGTTTCCGCGGTATGCGTCGCCGCGGCCGCGCTGATCGGCAAGGCGGCAAAAATCCGCCCCGGCAAAAAGGTTTTCCTGCTCGTTGGGATCTTGGCCTTTGTGATCTCTATTCTGGTGATCTTCTTTCTTGCACAGACGCCGGCGCTGCTCTGAGTTACCGCTCCGGCCCTCTGTTTCGCTCAGGCGCTCTCTTTGGCTTGTCGATCCTGCCGCTCCACACCTCGTCAATGGTCCTGCTCCACGCATCCCGAAGGGAGTCCACCGGCAGGCCGTTGGCTTCAAAGCCCCGCTGGATCACGCGGTAATAATATGGGGACGGCAGTGCAGGCTGGCGGCAATACGGCTCTGCCATGATATAGACCATGACTGGGAGCTCAGCGCCAGCCGCGTCTTTAACAGTCACGGTTTCTTTCGTGTAGTGGCGGGGATACCCCTCATACCGATCCAGAGACTGTTCACAGTTTGGCGTGATCTTCCACACCAGTCCGTAGACAACGCTGCCTTTTTTCGGTGCAACGGTAGCGAAGCCGCTGCCGCGGAAGCGCAGTTCGTAGTTTTCAAGCCTGACCGGTCCCACGATCTCGGCGTCCGGACAGCGCTGCGCCATCTGCTCCAGATCAAGGTTGCTGCCGTAGGCAAAATACAGGTTTTCCTCCACGTCACACCTCCAGCATCGTCAGAGCGCCAAAGCGTTCCAGATGACGGAGCAGGGCTGCTGCCTGTGTCTCCGCATCGCCATCCGGCAGCGGACAGTCCATTCCCGTGGTGCGGATGACATTATTCTGTACAAACCAGATGTAGGTCTCCACATCCGGGAACTCTGTGGGATCAAAGCTGAGATCCCGAAGCTGCTCCATGATCCCGGCTGCGGTCCCTTCGTACACGGTATCTTCAATTTGAATCTTCAAAGGCTTCACCTCTCCATTTCTCTGGATTTTTTCTTCTTTTGATTGACTGTATAGCTGTCCTTATCGAAACGCCATGCACGGTCACCGTCCAGATTTGCCAACAGGTGGTCACGGGTATGCTTGAATTCCTCGCCATTGAGCCCCAGCCGCACCAACCAAACCCGAAAGGTAAACAACTCATTGTCGCTGTGGGTCTTGCGCATGACCGTGCTGCGCTGGGCGATAGCCTGGGCGGAGATGGCAAGGCACAGATTCACATAGGCGGCAACTTTTCCCGCATGGAGTGTGGAATTGAAACAGCGCCATTCCACCGTCCCCCGGTAAAAGACCGAATGCAGATTCAGTGCGTAATAGCGGGTCCAGTTATAATGGTCTGCGCTGCCGTTATCTCCCTCATACCAGATATTCTCCAGCTGCGTCAGATCCCTTGTCTCATCCGACGAGAGCCTGCGTGCCTGCTTCAGCATGGGTTCCCGCACCTTCTGACACCAGCGGGACGCCCGGCTTTCATTGACCTGCAGCGCTTTGAACAGGATATCCTCCTTGGAGTACATAATGCCGATGAGGTTTTTCAGACTCTGCCGGTTATGATTGGCTGCGTCCACATGGACATGGATGCCGCAGGAGCTGTTGGCCTTGGCTCCTGCGTGGCGTACCTGCCGGACACATTCCTGCAGCTTGGGCAGTTCCGCATAGGTGAGCTTTGGCGTTACCATCTCCACGCGGTATCTGTAGTCACCTGTTGCACGATAGCCGCTGCCGATCTTCTGCTCCCCGTGGATGCTGGAGTCACTCATGACCGTCCACTCTTTGCCGTCCCGATCCGTCACACACCATTTATCGTAAGCGCCGCCCACATAGCGGGCGTCCGTTGCAAAATACGCGGCCAGCGCTGTTGCCGCCTGCTCACGGGTGATGCCGGTCATTTCAACTTCCACGCCGAAGCACTGGTCCTTCAGCCCGATCATGCGGCAGCACCGGCTTTCAGTTCCGCATCCACCTCCCGGATGCGCCGCGCAATGGCTTCAATGACATGGACGGTGACGCTGTTGCCTGCCTGCTTATAGGCCTGAGCGTCGGACTGGATGGCGAGGATGCGGTCGATCTGCCATTCTTCAAAGCCTTGGAGTCGCAGACACTCGCGGGGCATGAGGCGGCGGATGCGCCCGCCGTTTTCCACGATCCCTTGGATACAGCTGGTTTCCAATGTATGGGCAATATCACGCCCAACGCGCCCGCGGCGGGTGTTGCTACCTGCATAACCGAGATCCACCGTATCGCCGGGTTGAGCCTCCTTGTACCCCTTCTTAGTCGCCTCCTTGATGAGCAGGACACCGGAGCGCTCGCCTTTACGGTTGGACAGTGTGGTCTGTCCATACCGGGCGGTGAGACAGCGGGCAGCGTCCGTTTGCTTTGGATGCCCGCTGCAAAGGTCTACCAGCACAGCGTTTTGTGTTTGGTTCCGGTTGATTCCTCTGAAATCGCTGGCGTTCAGCGGAATTGCTGTATCCCGCTTTCCGACGATCCCATCTTTCCGGTTAAAGCCCACCAGGTATAATCCGGTTTTCCCACCCATACCGCCAGCCCCGGCTGTCTGAGTACAGGCTACTCCGTCTGCGTCATAGACACGGGAGCCTTGCGGCCCTCCGAGGACTTGTACAAGAGCTTTTCCACCTGTGCCGAAGACAGGTAATATTTTCCCGGCGCATCGGGGATCAAGATATCCGA
>DHMK01000071.1 GCA_002405755.1 Clostridiales bacterium UBA4644 | reverse complement strand
AGTGGACTGATGCAACCTGCACGGCTCCTAAGACCTGCTCGGTCTGCAAGGCCACAGAGGGCGAAGCCACGGGCCACACCTTCGGCGAATGGACGGTCACCAAGGCCGCGGGCTATGACACGGCTGGCGAAAGGAGCTGCACCTGCAGCGTCTGCCATGCTGAGAAAACGGAAGCCATCCCCTCTATCCTTCAGCAGCTGCAAGCCTTGCAGATCACACCTGCGGAGGACGGCGGCTACACCATGACCTTGCCCACGGACAGGAAGGTTCTGGTGCTGCTGGCGGGCTATTCCCAGGCGGGGCAGCTGAAGAGCATCCAGATGCTTTCTGCCGGCGAGAACGGAGCAGTCGCCTTTACCCGTCCCAACAGCGAAAAGGCTGTGCTCTTCTTCCTTCAGGAGAATTACAAGCCGCTTTGCAGCCGCGAAGTGACGCAATAAGCGCTGGCGCTGTCTCCAGCAAACAAAAAAAGGGCCCCCGGGACTGCCGGGGGTCCTTCTCTATGCAAAAAAGATGGAAAACAGGGTGGAGGTCAGAGACTTTCCTCCCATTCCCGCAGGCGGCGGATGATATTGCAGACCACGGAGGGGCGGCCCTGGGGCGTGATCAGGTAATAGCCGTCTACAAAGGCGCGGATCTCCCGGGCGGTCTGGCAGGAAAGGTCGGCCGCCAGCAGCAGGGCCTCCTCCTTGGAGGCGTTTTCATAAAGGGCCAGCACGTCCGCCGGGATCTGGATGCCCGCCACCTCGCTGTTCATATACAGCGCGCTCTTGTAAGAGGCTACGGGAATGATCCCGCCCAGCAGATAGCAGCCGGGAAGGGCCTGCCGGGCCTGCTGGAGATTTTCCATGGACTGGGGCGAAAACACCGGCTGGGTCAAAAAGCCGCAGACGCCGCTCTCCGCCTTGCGCCGGGCTTTTTCCAGCTCAAAGGCGAAGTTTGGCGCGTTGACGTTCAGCGCCGCCCACACATGGAAGGGGGCCGCCGCGCCGCTTTCCGAAAGCTGGCGGATATAGTTGGCAAAAATGGCGGAATTGAAGCTCCAGACGCCCTTGACCTCGCTGCGCTCCGCGTTTGGAATGGGGTCGCCGGTGATCACCAGAACATTGCGGATCTCCTCGGTGGAAAGCCCCAGCAGCAGCGCCTTGGCGGCGTTCAGGTTCCGGTCGCGGCAGTTCATGTGGGGCATGGGCTCGATGCTCAGCTCCCGCCAGAGCTTTGCGGCGGTCATGCAGCTGTCGGCATGGACCCTGGCCACCGGACAGTCGGCCAGCGTCAGGATGTCTGCGCCGCCCTCCTTCAAAATGCCCGCGTGACGCAGAAATCTGCGCATATCGCTCACCGACGGGGGATCCAGCTCCGCCGCAAAGACCAGCTTGCCCTGCTGCAGCTTCTGCCAGAAGGGACTCTCCGACGCAGGCAGCGGCTCCTCCGGCTGGCGCAGGGCGACGGTCTTAGGGGCCTGAGCGCGCTTCTGATCCTGCAGGCGCAGCGCCAGCGCCACCTCGTGGATATGCTCCGGCGTCGTACCGCAGCAGCCGCCCAGAACAGAGGCTCCCGCCGCCGCGATCTCCAGCATCTGCCGGGCAAAATATCGGGGGTCGGAGCCAAAGCGGGTCTCGCCGTCTTCAATGGTGGGGTAGCCGGCGTTGGGGCTGATGCAGAGGGGCTTGCGGATGGGCGGCAGAGTCTTCAGATAGCGCAGCAGATGGAAGGGGCCGGAGACGCAGTTGAAGCCAAGAATATCAATGCTTGGGTCATCCTGGAGCCGCAGCAGCAGGTCCCGGCCGGCGTGGCCGCCGGCGGTAAAGCCGTCCGGTCCCACGGCAAAGGTGGCGATGATCAGAGCGTCCGGCGCCTTCTGCTGGATGTAGGCCGCCGTTGGGACGAGATATTCGTCGGAGCTGAGGGTCTCGAAGAGAAAGCAGGTGACGCCTCCCTCCAAAAACAGGTCCGCCAGCTCCCGGTATTGGCCGGAGAGGTCGCTCTCGTCCTCCTGAGGGATGGGGCCGATGTCGGCAAAAACGGTCACCGGATGGCCCTCCGCCGCTTCCTTTGCCAGCCGGCAGCCCTCCAGAACGATGCGGCGCAGATGGTCGCCGCCGCAGCCCAGGCTCACCCGGTTTGCCCCGAAGGTGTTGGTCTTGATGGCGTCGCAGCCGGCGGTGATATATTCAAAGGCGATCTGCCGGACCATTCCCGGGGCGGTGAGATTGGCCTCCTCATATTTTCCAAAACGATCGCAGCGGCGGGCCGCGTAATAGGTACCGAAGGCCCCGTCAAACAGCAGGGGCCGGGTCTTGATCTGTTCCAGGATCTGGTTCATTTTTTCTGCTCCAATACCAGTTTTGCAATATCCACCGCCTGCTTGGCGTCCTTGGCGTAATAATCCGCGCCGATCTCCCGGGCATAGTCCGGCGTGAGCACCGCGCCCGCGGCAAAGATCCGGCAGTCCGGCGCAGCCCGGCGCAGGGCGCGGATGGTCTTTTCCATGCTGGGAAGCGTGGTGGTCATCAGAGCGCTGAGCCCCACCAGACGGATCTTTTCCCGGGCAGCTGTCTCCGCAACGGTCTCAATGGGCACATCCCGTCCCAGATCCAGGACCTGAAAGCCATAGTTTTCCAAAATGCATTTGGTGATGTTTTTGCCAATGTCATGAATATCGCCCTGAACGGTGGCCACCATCAGCCGCCCGGCGGTCTTGCCGGACTGTCCCTGCGCCGCAAGTCTGGCCTGCAGCACGGAAAAAGCGGCCTGGGCCGTTTCTGCCGCGTTCAGCAGCTGGGGCAGGAAAAAGCGGCCCTGCTCAAACAGCGTCCCCACCCGGTCCAGCGCCGGGATCAGCCGCTGCTCGATGATGTCCATGGGCGCTTCGCCCTGCTCCAGCAGGGCGCGGACAGCGTCCTTGGCTTCCCGGCGCAGACCCTTCTGCACCAGATCCTCCAGCGAAGCGGGCTTGGCTGAGCCGCTCGGGGCGGGGCCGGCGGTCTGCCCGCCGTAGGCCTCGATATAGCGGGCCGCGCCGGCGTCCTTGCCCTGAAGCACGGCTGCCGCATGGAAGACGGCGGTCATGCCGGCGGAATTGGGATTGAGAATGGCAAGATCCAGCCCCCGGGCCAGCGCCATGGCAAGAAAGGTGCTGTTGAGCTGCTCCCGGGCGGGCAGGCCGAAGGAGATATTGGAGATGCCAAGGATCGTCCGGACGCCCAGCTCCCGCTTGATCAGCTCCAGCGCGTCCAGCGTCTCCATGGCCTGGGCCTGCTGGGCGGAGACCGTCAGCGCCAGACAGTCGATGACCACATCCTCCTTCGGAATGCCGTGCCGTCCGGCGGCCTTCACGATGCGCCGGGCAATATCCAGCCGGGCCTGGGCCGTCTCTGGAACGCCATTCCGATCGGTGCACAGACCGATCACCGCTGCGCCGTATTTTTTGACGATGGGGAGCACCTGCTCCAGCACCTGGGGATCGCCGTTGACGGAATTGACCAGCGCCTTGCCGCAGAAGTGCCGCAGGCCTCGCTCCAGCGCCGCAGGATCGGAGGAATCCAGCTGCAGGGGCAGGTCGCAGACGCCCTGCAGCGCATCCACCGTCTGCTCCATCAAAGCAGGCTCGTCCACCTGGGGCAGACCAACATTCACATCCAGCACCTCTGCGCCGGCGTCGGCCTGGGCGATGGCCTGGGTCAGGATATAGTCCATGTCACGCTCCCGCAGGGCCTGCTGAAAGCGCTTTTTGCCGGTGGGATTCAGCCGCTCACCCACCATGCGAGGCCGATCCAGCGGCAGGACGGTGCGCTCGGTGCAGAGCCTTGCGCCGGGGACAAAGCCGGTCTTGCAGACGCCCAGCCCCCGATAAGCCCGGGACACCGCCCGGATATGCTCCGGCGTTGTGCCGCAGCAGCCCCCCAAAAAGGCCACGCCCAGAGGCAGATAAGGGGCCAGCAGACGGGCGTATTCTGCGGGGGAGAGACTGTATTCCCCGGTCTGGGGATCGGGCAGGCCCGCATTGAGCTTCAGGATCAGCGGCAGGGAGGTGCTCTCTGAAAGAGCCTGCACCACCGGCAGCATCCGATCCGGCCCAAGAGAGCAGTTGATGCCGATGGCGTTGGCGCCGGCCCCCTCTAAAACGATGCCCATGGCGCGGACGCTGCAGCCCAGGAAGGTGCGGCCGTCGGCCTCATAGGTCATAGTGGCGAAGACGGGCAGGCGGGTGTTTTCCTTGGCGGCTAAAACGGCGATGCGGGCCTCCGCCAGATCCATCATGGTCTCAAACACGATGCAGTCCGCCCCGGCGTGCTCCGCCGCAACGGCCATCTCCCGATAGACCGAATAGCATTTCTCAAAGGACATGGGCCCCGCCGGCTGCAGCAGCCGGCCGCAGGCGCCGGCAGAAAAGGCCACCCGGGCGTTGGTCCCCCGGCAGGCGTTCCGGGCGCAGCCCACGGCAACCATGGCCAGCTCCTCCACGGAATGGCCGGTGTCCCGGAGCTTGAACCGGTTCCCGCCGAAGGTGTTGGTATAGATCAGCTCCGCTCCGGCCTGCACATAGGCCCGGTGGATATCTGTGATCCGATGCGGATCGGTAAAGCACAAAAGCTCCGGAATGTCGCCCAGCTGCAGGCCCTGCTTCTGGAGCATGGTGCCCATACCGCCGTCTAAGAGCCTGATCTGCTTTTGCATGAGATCCCCGCCTTTCGATAAGAACAAGTTTCCTTCCGGCTGCAGCTCTGGCAACCGAAGGCGTGCCGCACCTGCGGATGCGCGGAAAGCCCGAACAGCGCCGTGACGGATTTTCGCGGCGTCATCAGGAAGGAGTCCGTCAGCGTCAGCCCGATCTTCCGTTCCGCGTCTAAAAGGGACAGCAGCCGGGGCTGCAGCGTCAGCGCCAGGTCGCCGTAGCCGGGGCTGTAGCGGTCTGTCACAAAGAGGCCCTCCCTTTGGAACTGCCCGGCCAGCATGGCCTGCAGATCGTTGCAGCTCTGCTCGCAGGCGGCGCTGGCGCAGGCGTCCAGCAGCAGCGCCCGGGTCTTGTCGGCAACGGCGGCCCTGCGGATCAGCCCCTCCGGCGCTTCACCCAGCGTCAGGGCGAAGACCACGCAGCCTTCGCAGTCCGCCAGCAGCGCCGGCAGCGCCCGTCCGGGAAGGATCAGACCGCCGGCGGAGAGCCTGCCGTCCTCCTGCGTCAGCGCCAGCCTGCGCCATACATACCGTGGGGTGCAGCAGGCCTCCAGCGCATGGATGCAGTCCTGCAGCAGCGCCTCCAGCTCCGGCGGCAGCGCGCCGCCCTTCCAGCCTGCATAGCGCAGCGCCTGGTCCCGGGGAATGGGAGAAAGAGAAAGCTGCATGGCGCGCCTCCTTTGCCGTTTGATGCACGATTTATCCTTTTACTATAGCAGAAGAGCCGCTTTTTTGCAAGCTGCGGCGGCAAAAAGCGGGACTTTTGCATTGACAATCGGGAGAAAAAAGGGTATAGTTTATCCAATTATACGATTTATGATAGCGTGGGGGTAAAGCACATGGTCAATTCCGATTTCAGCAGCAAGTTTTTGAAGAAGGGCATCACCTTTGACGATATTCTCCTGATCCCGGCGGAAAGCAGCGTTATGCCGGACCAGGTGGATCTTTCCGCCCGGCTCACCAAAACGATCCGCCTGAACATCCCGCTGATCTCTGCCGCCATGGATACCGTGACGGAGGCCGCCATGGCCATCGCCATCGCCCGGGAGGGCGGCATCGGCGTCATTCACAAGAGTATGCCCATCGAGCAGCAGGCAGACAATGTGGATCGGGTCAAGCGCTCGGAAAACGGCGTCATCAACCGGCCCTTCTATCTTTCTCCGGAGCACACCTTGGCCGATGCCGACGCGCTCATGGGAAAATACCGGATCTCCGGCGTCCCCATCTGCAAGGACGGCCGTCTGGTGGGCATCCTCACCAACCGGGATCTGAAGTTTGAAGAGGATTTTTCCCGGCCCTGCGGCGAGGTCATGACCTGCAAAAATCTGATCACCGCCCCGGTGAACACCTCTCTGGAGGAGGCAAAGAAGATCCTGGGGGCCCACAAGATCGAAAAGCTCCCGCTGGTGGACGAAAACTTCGCCCTGAAGGGCCTGATCACCATCAAGGACATTGAAAAGGCCGTGAAATATCCCAACACCGCCAGGGACGCGCAGGGCCGACTGCTGTGCGCCGCCGCCATCGGCGTCACCGGCGATGTATTGGAGCGGGCCGGCGCGCTGCTGCAGGCAGGCGCGGACGTGCTGGTGCTGGATTCGGCCCACGGCCATTCCCACAATATCCTCACCTGTCTGCAGAAGGTCAAGGCGGCCTATCCAAACGCCCAGATCATCGCCGGCAACGTGGCCACCGCCGAGGGGGCCAAGGCGCTGATCGATGCCGGGGCAGACTGCGTCAAGGTGGGCATCGGGCCCGGCTCTATCTGCACCACCCGGGTGGTCTCCGGCATTGGCGTCCCCCAGATCACGGCCATCTACGATGCCGCCTGCGAGGCCCAGAAGAAGGGCATCCCCGTCATTGCAGACGGCGGCATCAAATATTCCGGCGATATCGTCAAGGCGCTGGCTGCCGGCGGCGATGTGGTCATGATGGGCTCGCTGCTGGCCGGCTGCGAGGAGAGCCCCGGTGATACGGAGATCTTCCAGGGCCGCCGATTCAAGGTCTATCGTGGCATGGGCAGCCTGGCCGCCATGAACAAGGGCTCCGGCGACCGGTATTTCCAGTCCGGCTCCAAAAAATTCGTGCCCGAGGGCGTGGAGGGCCGCGTTCCCTATAAGGGGCCGGTCAGCGACACCGTCTTCCAGCTCATGGGCGGTCTGCGCTCCGGTATGGGCTACTGCGGAACGCCCACCATCCCCGAGCTGCAGCAGCGGGGGCAGTTCATCCAGATCTCCTCCGCCGGCCTGAAGGAGAGCCATCCTCACGACATCTACATCACCAAGGAGGCCCCCAACTATTCCATCAATCCCGACGCATAAGCGAGGGACCCGGCCAGAAAGGAGACGGCGGACTTGCACATCTGGAAGCATTTTCAGACCATCACCCGGCACAGGCACGCCGTTTTGCGGCACTGCTTCCGGGCGGGCATCGGGCTTCAGGGCCTGACCCACGACCTTTCCAAATACAGCCCGGCCGAGTTTTGGACGGCGGCGAAATATTATCAGGGCGACCGCAGCCCCAACGACCGGGAGCGGGAGGAAAAGGGCTATTCCGCAGTCTGGATGCATCATAAGGGCCGCAATAAGCATCATTATGAATATTGGACCGACTACAGCCTGCAGACCCGCCGCCCTGCGCCGGTGAAAATGCCTCTGCGCTATGTGGTGGAGATGTTCTGCGACCGGGTGGCGGCCTGTGAGATCTATCAGGGGCCGCGCTATACGGCGGAAAGCCCGTGGAATTATTTTCTGCGCATCCGGGGCCGGGGCCTGATGCATCCGGAGACGGAGGCCCTGCTGGAGGCGCTGCTGCAGATGCTCCGGGACAGGGGCGAGACAGAGACCTTCCGCTATATCCGCACGCAGCTGCTGCCCCGGGGCAGCTATGGCGCGGCGCAGCCGGAAACAAAAGAATAGGAGCATAAGGAAGGCCCCTCCGCACCTTGCGGAGGGGCCTTTTGCATCACAATGCTTTGGAATAGAGCATATACTGCCCGATGCAGCGAAAGCCGAGGGCCGAAAGCACAGGCCGTTCCTCCGCGCTGCAGAAAAAGGTCAGGTGCGCGGCGCCCTGCTGCCGGCAGATGGCAAGACAGGCAGTCAGCAGCGTTCGAAGCGAGTCTTCCCGAAAGGATCCGCCGGAATAGGCCGTACCAAATACCTCATACCGCCGGTCTGTGCCCGTCAGAAGGAGCGCCGCTTCCGGCGCGTCTTCCGGGCCGGAGACAAAGATGATCCAATCCTCCGGCGCGGCAAGGATCCGGTCGCAGGTCCAATAGGTCCCGGGCTCAGGCCGGTAGAGGGCGCGGAACAGCGAAAAGCATTCCCGGGTGATCCGCCGGACGTTCGGCGGAAGGCGCTCCGGGCCTGGCTGCGCAAAGGAAAAGGCATGATCCCAGGAGCGCTCCAGAAGGGAAAAGCCATGGGCAAAAAGAGTGCGGGCCGCCATGCGGTTTTCTGCGGGGTAGCCGAAATAGAGGGTATAGCCGGGGAAACGGGCGGAAAGCCGGTCCAGAAGCTCTGTCAGCGCCTGGGCCGTGCCGTCGGCGCGGGAGAAGCGTGCAAAAAGCCGTTATTTTGTGCCGAAGATCCGGTCGCCGGCATCGCCCAGGCCGGGCACGATATAGCCGTGGTCGTTGAGCTTTTCGTCCACGGCGCCCACATAGATGTCCACGTCGGGATGGTGCTTCTGGATGCGGGCGATGCCCTCGGGCACGGCCACCAGCACCAGCAGCTTGATATTGGTGCAGCCCCGGGCCTTCATCTCCTGAATGGCGGCATCGGCAGAGCCGCCGGTGGCCAGCATGGGATCCACGATCATGATCTCCCGCTCCGCCACGTCCTTGGGCAGCTTGCAGAAGTATACATGAGGCTCCAGTGTTTCCTCGTCCCGATACATGCCGATATGGCCTACGCGGGCGGAGGGCACCATGCGCAAAACGCCGTCTACCAGGCCAAGACCGGCCCGGAGAATGGGCACCACCGCCAGCTTCTTGCCGGCCAGGGTGGGTTCCTCCGCCGTGCAGATGGGAGTCTCCACTTCCTTGGTGGTCAGGGGCAGGTCGCGGGTGGCCTCATAGGCGATCAGCATGCCGATCTCGGAGACCAGCTCCCGGAAGTCCTTGACGCTGGTGTTCTTGTCGCGCAGGATGGTGAGCTTGTGGGCCACCAGAGGATGATCCATGACGTAAACTTTGCTCATAAGTAAGACTCCTTCTATCTATGTAATTTTGAGATCCGTCGAATGTGCGGGACTTATTTCTCCAGGGCGGAGATCATGTCCACCCGGGTCTGGTGCCGTCCGCCCAGGAAGGAGGCGGCCAGCCAGGTGTCTGCGATGCGCATGGCAAGGCCCGGGCCAACGGTACGCTCGCCCAGACAGAGGATGTTGGAATCGTTGTGCTCCCGGGTGGCCTGGGCCGTAAAGCAATCGGAGACGGCGGCGGCCCGGATGCCGGGGAGCTTGTTGGCGGCGATGCTCATGCCGATGCCCGTGCCGCAGACCAGAATGCCCAGGTCTGCCTTGCCCTCCGCCACCATACGGGCGACCTTTTCCGCATAGACCGGGTAATGGCAGGAGGCCGTGTCGTAGGTGCCGCAGTCCTCGATCTGATAGCCCTGCTCCAGCAGGTGCTGCTTCAGTGTCTCCTTGAGAGAATATCCGCCGTGATCGGCGCCCAATGCAAGCTTCATGATCCCATTCGTTCCTTTCTCATCCGTTCTGCCTGCGTCATCCGGAGATACGCAGGAGTGATCTTGTGGCAGGTCTGCAGTGCGCCGCCGCAGGCCATCTCCCAGGCGGCCCTTGCCGCGCCAGAGGCGGTGCAGCAGTCCCGGAGAAATATCGTGCAGCCCTGTTCCAGGGCAGTCTGCTCCATCTGCTCATCGGAGCCAACGGCGTCCTCCGTCAGGCGGATCACCCGGCCCTGCTCCCGCCGGAAGATGGCATAATAGCTCTCGTCCTGCCTGGCCCGGAGCGAGCAGCAGATCACGCCGTCCTCCCCGGCGCCCCAGGCCATGGCCAGCAGGGAGGAAACGCCGGCGCAGGGCTTGTCCAGCGCCCAGCCAAAGCCCTTTACTGCCGCCGCGCCGATGCGGATGCCGGTAAAGGAGCCGGGTCCGATAACGGCGGCAAACACATCCACCGACTGCAGCGTCAGCCCGTGCTCCTCCAGCAGCCGGCGGCACAGCGGCAGTAGAAGCCGGCTGTGGTCCAGCATGGAATCCTGCGAGGCCGCATCCAGCAGCGCGCCGTCTTGCAGCAGGGCGCAGGAGGCTACCCGGCCGGAGGTATCGATGGCAAGGATCAGCATAATATCACCCGGATCTCCCGTTCATTGTCGCCCAGCCGGGAAAAGCGGATCTCCGCCGTCCCCGGGGGGAAGGCCCCGGGGCAGTTTTCGCTCCATTCGCAGACGCACAGCGCGCTGGAGGCCAGATAATCCTCCCAGCCGATATCCAGCAGGGCGTCGGCGTCCGGCAGGCGATACAGGTCAAAATGGCAGAGCTTCCGCGGGCCGGGGTATTCGTTGACGATGGTATAGGTGGGGGAGCTTACGGGGCCGCGGCAGCCCAAGCCCCGGGCCAGACCCCGGACAAAGGCCGTTTTGCCCATGCCCAGATCGCCGTAAAGCGCCACGGCGGGCGCGGCAGAAAGGGTCTGCGCCAGCGCTTCCCCCAGCGCCTCTGTCTCCGCCGCAGAGCAGGTGCGGTATGCTTTTTCGGTCAAAACTCCCTACCTCCCCACTATATTCTGCCATAGTATAGCACGCATTTTCCCGTTTGAAAAGGGAATTCTGAATCTTTTTTTACTTTTTGCCGTCCTTTCTTGCATAACGGCAGGGGGGATGGTAGAATAAAGGAAAAAGCAAGGATGAAGGGAGGGAGCGCATGCTGCGAAGAGCGTGGAACAGCGTCTGCCGCTATCTGAAGCAGACGGATACGCTGCTGATGGTGCTGGCACTTCTGATCTGCGCCTGCGGTCTGGTGCTGATCTTCAGCGGCTGTCAGAGCGTCAAAAAGGTGAACCCGCAGCGGCTGATCCTGATCCAGTGCATCGGCATCGCCGCAGGCTTTGTGGGCATGATCATCCTGTCCTTCTGCGATTTTGAGCGGTTTCCCTGGCTCTGGATCCCGGCGGCGGTCTTTAATGTGGCCTTTCAGCTCTCGCTGAAGTGGCTGGGCAAGGATGTGGGCGGCAACAAAAGCTGGATCCCCCTGGGCGGCATCAATATCCAGCCCGGCGAGGTGGGCAAGGTCATCTTTATCTACACCATGGCCAGCCATATGGCCCTGCTGAAGGACAGGAAGAACCACTTTCTCAGCATATTGCAGCTGACGCTGCACATGGCCGTCACGGCCGGGGCGGTGTTTATCATCTCCCGGGATCTTGGCGTGACGCTGATGTATCCGCTGATCTTCATCACCATGCTGCTGATCTATGGCGTTTCCCTCTGGTGGATGGGGGCGGCGGGCCTTTGCGCGGCGGCGGCGATGCCGGTGCTTTGGCACTTTATGGACCAGGGCCACCGGGAGCGGATATTGGTGGTGTTTGACCCGGCCATCTCAGAAAAGCGCGCCTGGCACGCCAAGCAGACGGTCATGGCCATCTCCAACGGCCAGCTCACCGGCGACGGCTATCTCCACGGGGCGCGGACCCAGGGCGGCTGGATCCCGGAGGCCCACTGCGATTCCATTTTCGCCGTCTGTGCGGAGGAGTTTGGCTTTATCGGGGCCATGGTGCTGCTGGCGCTGCTGGCGGCGCTGGTGCTGCGGATCTTTTATGACTGCTGGCGCGCCACAGATACCTTCAGCGCCATGGTCTGCGCCGGCGTTGGCGGGATGTTCCTCTGGCAGATCGCCATCAATGTGACCATGAATCTGGGAGTCTTCCCGGTGATCGGCCTGACGCTGCCGCTGGTCAGCTCCGGCGGAAGCTCCGTGCTCATCACGCTGGCCTCCCTTGGGCTGGTCTGCGGGGCGGTGCGGCGCATCAAGCCCACCTGGATCCGTTCGGAAAACGACTGAAATACGGAAGCGCAGAAAAACGGCAGGCACTTTATGTGCCTGCCGTTTGATGATGCTTTAATCGCTGATGACGCGGCCGCAGCCGATATAGTGGGTCAGGTAATAATCGGAATCCAGATCGTCATACCGGACGCCCTTTCCGGGAGAAGCGGCATGGATAAACTCATTATCGCCCACATAGATGCCTACATGACCCACCTTGGTGCTGCCCTTCTTCTGAGAGAAGAAGACCAGGTCGCCCACCTGCAGCTCCGACTTGGAGATGCTGACCGCCTTGGTATACTGAGTGGCGGAGGAGTGGGAAAGGGAGATCCCGAACTGGGAGAACACATGCATGGTGAAGCCGGAGCAGTCAAAGCCGCTCTTGGTGCTTCCGCCGTAAACATATTTGCAGTCCAGCAGCGTGGCGGCATAATCGATGATCTCCTGCCGCGTGCCGGTGGCGGCAGCGGCCGTCCCGCCGGAGGATTTTGCGGCGGAGGAACTGGAGGAAGAAGCGGCAGACGCCGCAGATGTGCCGTAATTGCCCGTAAAGGCGACCACCTCAACATAATCCGGAGAGACATAGCCGGTCTTCCCATCGTACTGAACCTTGAACCAGCCGGAGTTGATGCCGATGATCTTGGCCACGACGCCGGAGGCCAGCTTGGAAAGCACATTGTGCTCCGTGCCCGGGCCGGTGCGCAGATTCAGAGAGGAGGAGGCCGTCACCTTGGCACCGCCGCAGACGATGTTCATGACGGACTGCGTCTCGATATACTGGGCGCTCATATAGCCAACATCGCCGTCATAGGCCACCTGATACCAGTCGTCCTTCTGATCCAGAACGGCCACCCGGGTGCCGTTGTAGAGCTTGTCCAGAACGGCGCTCTCAGTGGAGGGCTCCTGCCGGAAGTTGACGGCAGAGACGGTGTTGACGGTGCCGCCCTGCACATCAAAGGCAAAGGCGGAGACTGCCATGGCGGCGGAAACAACGCCTGCGGCAAGAATGGTTCGGATGATTGGTTTGATGCTCACGGTAACGCTCCTTCCAGAGCCGGGGTGATTTATTTTCCGCTCAGCGCCCTTTCCAGCCAGATGGAGCCGAGCTCCATGGCGTCGTAGAGTCCCTCCCGCTCAGCGGATTTCACCACGCGGTCTTTTGAACTGATCTCAGGGTCGGTATACTGCAGCTGAATGGCCACCTTCTTTGCCAGAGAGTAGCCCTCCTTCTGCTCGGCCGAAAGGATTTGGAGCATGATGATGTATTTGTCGCTCATGCTGCCATAATAAATGATAGCGTCTTTTCTCATCAGGGGACGGCCTTTGTAGGTCAAGGGCAAGGCGCTGTTTTTCCCGGTAGCTTCCATATAGAATACCTCCGATTGCATTTAGTATAACAAAAATAATTACAAAAGTCAAACAAAATGGTTACAAAAAATAAACAAAAATGCCGCTCGTTTTTTGTCGCAGCGGCATGAACAGGGGAAGCCCCCGGCGTTTCCGGTCAGGCTCAGTCGGCAAGATAGTGCCGGACCAGCTCCTGGAGCAGCTCATCCCGGTCCAGCTTGCGGATCAGCGTCCGCGCGTTGTTGTGGTTGGTGATATAGGTGGGATCCTCGGAGAGGATATAGCCGACGATCTGATTGATGGGGTTGTAGCCCTTTTCCCGCAGGGCGTCGTAGACCGCCGTAAGGATCTGCTTCATTTCCAGATCTGCATCATCGCTGACCCGAAATTTCCGGGTGCCATCGAACATAATATCCACCTCCGCATCAAGTTATAACTTATTATACAGCATTCTGCTGTCAAAGTAAAGGAAAAAGCATCGGATTTTGCGAAAAGCGCGGCGGTCTTTGCCGGTGCAGCCGGAGCGGAACAGGTCAAGAACCCTATCTTTTTGTGGAGCTTTACCAAAGCGAAAGCGCAAAAGCGCCTGCCAAAGACAAGCTGCACAGGAAAAAACAGCAGGGGCAAAGCGTTTCCTGTCCATGTTTCACCAAATTGCGAAAAATGGGAAAAGGGGCTTGCAAATCGCCTTTCGTTCATGTATGATACCAAAAGAAAATTCGGGAAGAGGTGAGGCAAAGTGGCGCACAGCGGCGGAACGATCCGGAAGGTCTGTGGAACGCGGGGGCAGCTGTCCCGGCGGCGGAAGCTTTCTTTCTCTCCCTTTGCCGTTTCCTTTACTGGCATTTCCATTGATTGAATGGAAGTGCCGTTTTTTTATGTTTGTTTTTTGAAAAATATAGAGGAGGATGAATCATGAAAAACGAAAAACAAGCGCTGGGCGCGGAGCCCATCTACGACGCGCGCAAGCTGGGCGTCCCCAAAATGCTGGTGCTGGGTCTGCAGCATATGTTCGCCATGTTTGGCGCCACCGTTCTGGTACCCATCCTGGTCAGCGGCTACGGCCTGCCCCTGAGCATCCAGACCACCCTGCTGTTCGCCGGTCTCGGCACGCTTCTGTTCCATGTCTGCACCAAGTTCAAGGTCCCCGCGTTCCTGGGCTCTTCCTTCGCGTTCCTGGGCGGCTTTGAGGCTGTCGCCAAGCTGGACGCCGGGAAGTTTGCCTCCATGACCGGCGAAGAAAAGCTCCCCTACGCCATGGGCGGCGTTGTGGTGGCCGGCCTGCTCTATCTGGCGCTGGCCCTGCTGTTCAAGCTGGTGGGTGCAAAGAAGGTCATGCGCTTCTTCCCGCCCATCGTCACCGGCCCCATGATCATCCTCATCGGCCTGAATCTGTCCGGCTCCGCCGTTTCCAATGCCTCCACCTGCTGGTGGCTGGCGCTGGTGGCCATGGCCATCATCGTGGTGGTGAACATCTGGGGCAAGGGCATGA
>DHMK01000080.1 GCA_002405755.1 Clostridiales bacterium UBA4644 | reverse complement strand
CATAAGGGCGTCATCGTGGAGCTCTCCGAGACGGAGAAGCTCTTCGCCCACCCGCTGCATCCCTATACCCGGGCCCTGCTTTCCGCCATCCCCATGCCCGATCCCGAGTCGGAGAAGAAGAAGGTTTTGGAGGTCTACGACCCCTCGCAGCACCACTACGAGACCGACAAGCCCGTCTGGACCGAGATCGAGCCCGGCCACTTCATCATGGCCAACCAGGAGGAGCTGGCAAAATACAAGGCGCAGATCGCAAAATAACCGAAAATACACCAAAAGCGGCAGCAAAAGCTGCCGCTTTTTCTGTTCGCACTGACAAAATTTGCAAAAGGGCTTGCATCGTACGCTGAGGTGCGGTATATGCTGGAGCCGGAAAAGACCGGGCTTCCGGCGGCGCGCATTTCAGGGGAAAAAACGCGCATTTCGCGCCGCTTCCGCGCAAAAGACCGAAAGGGCGCTATAATCAAAATCAACGGAGCATCAACGGAGCATCAACGGAGCATCAACGGAGCATCAACGGAAAATCAACGGAGCATCAACGGAAAACCAACGGATATGCTTCGGCAATACAATGTCAGGGGGAGACACAAATGAAACAGCGGATCGTCAGTCTGCTGCTGGTCGTTTGTATGGTCGTTTCGCTTCTGCCGGCAAGCGCGCTGGCGGCAAACGGAGCGGCAGACGACACGGCGGCAAAAACGGGCCGGACGGCAGAGCAGTTCACCGACGTGGCCAGCGACAGCTGGTATGCCGCGGCGGTGCGGTATGTCTGCGCCAACGGCTTTTTCAACGGGACCAGCGCAACGACCTTTGAACCCGAGGGCAATATGACCCGGGCCATGTTCGTGACGGTGCTGGGACGCATGGCGGGCGTGGACCCTGCCGATCATCCCGGCACGGACTTTACCGACGTGCAGGAGGGCCTCTGGTATGCCCCTTATGTGAAATGGGCGGCCCAGTATGGCATCACCACCGGCACCGGCGGCGGGAAATTCTCGCCGGATGCGCTGATCACCAGAGAGCAGATGGCGGTGTTTTTCGTCCGCTATTTTGAGATCTTCGGCGTGCGCTTCAAGACGGAGCCCTCCGTCACTACCCAGCCCGCCGATCTGGAGCGCGTCTCCGACTGGGCGCGGGACGCCGTGCTGCGGCTGTGGGCCCTGGGCCTGCTCAACGGCGACGGCGTGAACTTTAACCCCGGCGATAACGCCGCCCGCTGCCAGACGGCCGCCCTTTGCCAGCGGGCAGATCTGGCCGTGGAGACCTGGTATACCGCGCCGGGCGTGGAGAGCAGCCGCGTCAGTGTGGATCCCGACGCGCAGCCCGCAGAAGAGAATAAGCCCTCCGGAACCGGTTCCGGAAACAGCGCCGGAGCAGGCGAAAGCGGCTCCGGCGAGACCAAGACCACCTATTATGAGGTGAGCTTTGCGCTGGCCGAAAAGGTGAGCCAGGGCGAGGTGACGCTGCCCAACCGCGCCACCTATCCGGCGGGGACGAGGATCTCCTCCATCCCCACGCCCACCCAGCAGGACGGCGTTTTTCTGGGCTGGTATTATGATGCAGCCATGACCCGGCTGGCGGGCGCGGACGACACCGTGGACCGCAGCATGACCCTGTATGCGAAAATGGGTCAGGTGCTGGCGGTGAACGCCAACGAGCAGGCGACGCCCAATTATGTCACCGTCACCGTCGACGCGGAGGAGACGGACGGCTATGCCTTTACCGTGGACGGCTATGCAGAGGGCTGCATCCTTTCCTTTATCAATGTGACGGCCAACAACGCCGCGCTGGAAAATACCGCAGACGAGAGCGTGAGCGATCGCTATACGGTGCGCGGCTCCGCCGTCTATCCCAAGCTGGCCCAGGGCCAGACCTACCGGGTGGAGCTGGACGCCGATTCGCCTGCGTGCTTTGTGATAAACGGCGAGAAGCAGGCGCAGAGCGTCCGCGTGCTGAACATCATCACCGAAAAGGGCCAGGTGGACCGTCTGACGCTGAGCGGCGGCGTGAAGTATATCCCCAAGGCCCAGGTGGAAGAGCTTGGCGAGCTGGACGGCCTGTTCCAGCTGGCGCTGCAGCAGAACGGCGAGGGCGAGACCCAGCCCATCCGGCAGGCGGCCCGGCAGGGGACCTTTACCTACAAGGGCGGGGAGACGCTGGCCGTGGGCG
Organism: Clostridiales bacterium UBA4644; assembly: GCA_002405755.1. Classification (GTDB taxonomy): domain Bacteria; phylum Bacillota; class Clostridia; order Oscillospirales; family Butyricicoccaceae; genus UBA4644. The sequence goes on along the minus strand of DHMK01000080.1, from coordinate 26,914 downwards.
ATACCGTGGCCATCTACGAGGGCGAGCATCCCCGGCAGCGCACCGATGCGGAGCTGGGAAAGAGCGACAACGGGGCCATCGCCTATGTGGAGATCACGAAGATCCAGGGCGACCGCTACAGCTATAAGACGGCGGATTCGGAGGACGTGCTGTTTACGCCGGACGTTTTGCCGGTACGCGCCGCCGCGGATAAAGCGCCCAACGACGGCAGCGTCCTCACGGTGGACCGGGCGGAGCTGACCTTTACCGACGACGAATACGCCGTCATGGGGCTGGATTCCCAGACCACGGTGGACGCGGGCGATTTTGTGGCGATCTATCAGGGAGAAACGCCGGCGCAGGCCACGAGCCTGACCTATGGGCGGATCACCCGGGTGGACACCGCGCTGGTGGACGGCGTCGAATGCTATGTGCTGACCTATGAGGCGGCCGCGCAGGAGGACGTTCTGGCGGCCATGGACCTTTACACCACCCGGCATGAGCAGGTGGAGCTTACGCAGGAGCAGACGGCCGAGATCGAGCAGGGCATCGAGACCCAGGCCATGGAAAGCGGCTTTGTGGAGGAGGCCTCCCGGTATCTTGCGGCGCTGGCCATGGAGACCGACGGCTTCCGGGAGCTCAGCGACGATCTGGATATGGATCTGGCGGCTTATTCCGTCGTCTATGCCGACGGCACGCCGGTGGAGCCGGGCGAGATGGCCCTTATGAGCGGCAAGGCGGAGATCACGGACAAAAAGGTGGAGGCCACCGTGGCCGCGGGCCATGTGCTGCAGCACCTTGAAGAGGGCTGGGGCGTGCGCGTGGAGCTGGCCGTGGGCTTTACCGTGGATGTGAGCGGCAAGCTGGAGATCAAGGTGCAGGCCATCTTCGAGCAGGAGGTGCTCATCACCGTCAACACCAGCGGCGGCGCCATCTGGAAGTGGAAGTGGATCTTCCCCTATATTTATGATTATCAGCTCAACGCCAACATCGATCTGGGCACCTATACCGGCATCGGCATCACCGCCACCGCCAAGACCGTGGGCGAGGAGGAGGACGAGTTTGACTGGGCTCCCGTCACCGGAAGCGGCGCGGAGAACAAGATCATCAACATCGGCCAGCAGATCACCCAGCTGATGGAAAAGAAGGAAGAGTTCCTGGGCGAAAAGCTGGTGGACGAAGACGGCAATGAGGTGGAATGGAACGGCACCAGCGGCGGCGGTCTGGCAGACAAGTATTCCGCCATGATGGAGGACGCCGACGACAGCTGGATCGAGCTGTTCCGCAAGGAGATCTTCGCCAAGGAAGGCCCCGTGGACCGGCTGCACATCCTGGTCTACGGCATCAGCGCGGATTTCGTGGTCAGCGCCAATGTGTATGTCACCATGGGCATGACCTTCAGCTACAGCGTTGCCAAGCGCTATAACTTCTCTCTGCAGCTCTTCCATAAGCAGGCCACCAACCAGACCATCGACCTGGAGGAGGCCAATTACAACTTTGATTTCTATGTGATGGGCACCCTGGGGATCCGCGCAGGCGTGGAGTTTGAGATCGGCATCGGTCTGTTCTCCCTGAAGCTGGATTCCATCGGCATCACCGCGGAGGCCGGCGCTTATGCCCGGCTCTGGGGCTATTTCTACTATCATCTGAGCTGGACCAAGAGCGGCGGAAAGGATTCCGACGCCTCCGGCGCGATGTTTGTGGAGATCGGCCTTTACCTCAAGGTCACCTTCAAGGCGCAGCTGTTTTCCAACGAAAAGCTCACCTATCAGCCAACGCTCTACGAGAACGAATGGCCCCTCTGGAGCGCGGGCGCTCAGGAAAACGTCTATGGCTTCTTCCATACGGAGGAGGACTATGACATGACGCTGACGGGCCAGCGCACCGCCGCCTTCCCCCAGGAGCTGTTTTACATGTGCTATATGGACATGAAGACCGGCGAGCAGTATGGCGTATTGGACGACGAGGGCGAGCTGGAGGACGAGGACAAGCCCGCGAAGCTCTTCGCCCCCACCTATTTCACCTTTACCTTTACCAACCCGAAGTTCCGCTACGATCCCAATACCAACACCATTACGGTAAGCCCCGGCTATTCCACGGCGGAATCCTGCGACGTGATCATTACCTGGAAAAACGCCGCCCTGGCCTTTACCTCCAAGCCCATCAGCCGCACGCTGCACATCGACTGGGACGACCCCAAGGAGGCGCGCTACATCGCCTTTGACACCCGCGGCGGCAGCGCCGTGAAGGCCGTTTCCCTGGTGGGCGGCGCGCCCATCCCCACCGTGGCCAAGCCCACCAGGCAGGGCTATACCTTTGCCCGGTGGACCACGGACGAAGCAGGGCGGATCGGATATACGATCCCCTCCCGTATGCCGGAGAGCTTTGGCAATGGGGCCAACGGCATCACGGTCTATGCCCAGTGGACGCCGCGCAGCGATACCAAATATACGGTGGAGCACTATCAGCAGGCCCTCAACGGCACCTATGTGCTGACGGACACCGAGACGCTGCAGGGGACCACCGAGGCCCAGACCGCCGCGTCGGCCAGGACCTATCCCGGCTTCCAGCTGAAGAAGGTCCAGAACGAGACCATCATGCCGGACGGCAGCACCGTGGCCAAGGTCTATTATGACCGGGAGACCTATCTGGTCGCCTTTGATTACGATGTGGCCGGCATGGAGACCGGCAGCATGGTCTATCGCGTCAAGTATGAGGGCACGATCTATCCGCCCCGGCTGACGCTGGGCGGCTATGACTTCGCGGGCTATCGCGAGCTGACGCAGGCGCAGATGAACGCCGGCCTGACGATCACGCAGGATGAGACCTACCATGCCCAGTGGACTCCCCGGAACGACACCCCCTATCGCGTGGAGCACTATACCCAGAGCGCCGACGGGCGCGGCTATCTGCTGCTGGGCGGCGACAGCGCCATCGAGAGCAGGACCGGCACCACCGGCGGCAGCGTAAGCATTTCCGGTCTGAAGCGGAGCGCGGAGGGCCTGACGCTGGTCAAGGCGTCGGTCGACGGCAAGGAGATCAGCATCGCCAACGGAAGCTTTACCATCGGCGCGGACGGCAAGACGGTGGTCAAGCTCTATTATGACCGCAAGAGCTATACCCTGACCCTGGACGAAGCCAACGGAACGGCTCCCACCACGGAAAGCAAGCTCTATGATCTCAGGATCACCCTTCCCACGCCGGAAAAACAGGGCTATACCTTTGCCGGCTGGTACAACGGCGAGACGCGCATGGAGCAGCAGTTCCATATGCCGGCGGAGAATGTCGCTCTGACGGCCCATTGGACGGCCAATACCGATACGAAATACACGGTGGAGCATTACGATCAGAGCGCGGACGGGACATATCCCGCCAAACCCTCCCGCAGGGAGGAGCTGACCGGCACCACCGCCGCCCAGGTCACGGCGGAGGCGAAGCCGCTGGAGCATTATCATGCGGACGAGGGCAATTCCAGCGCCGTCCTCACCGGGACGGTGGCGGCAGACGGCAGTCTGGTGCTCAAGCGCTATTACGCCCGGAACACCTTTGATCTGACCTTTGTAAACGGGGAGCAAAGGGACACCGAAGCCAAGCGCTGGGGCGCGGCCATCGTTGCGCCCGCGCTGACCAGGACCGGCTATACCCTGAGCTGGGACAAGACCATCCCCGAGACCATGCCCACGGAGGACAGCACCTTTACGGCGGTCTGGACGGTCAGACAGTATACCGTCACCTTTGATACCGACGGCGGCACGGAGATCGCCCCCATCACCCAGGACTACGGCACGGCCATCGCCGCCCCGGCGGACCCCACCCGCACCGGCTACACCTTCAGCGGCTGGGACAGGGCCATCCCGGAGACCATGCCCGCAGAGGATATCACCGTCACCGCCCGGTGGAGCGTCAACCAATACACCATCACCTTTGACGCTGCCGGCGGCAGCGCGGTGAGCGCCATCACCAAAAATTACGGCGCGAGCGTCTCCGCCCCCACGGCCCCCACCAGGACCGGCTATACCTTTGCCGGCTGGTATCTCGGCGACGAGGCTTACACCTTCTCCACCATGCCGGCGGAAAACATCACCCTCACGGCCCGGTGGACGGCCAACGCCGACACAAAATACACGGTGAAGCATTACCTGCAGAACGCGGACGACGACGAATATACGCTGCAGGAGACGGAGACCCTCTCCGGCACCACCGGCGCGGCGACCGCCGCCGCGGCAAAGGCCAAGGCGGGCGATTATGCCCACTTTACCGCAAGGGCCTTTGACCAGAGCACCGTTGCCGCCGACGGCAGCACGGTGATCGGGATCTATTATGACCGCGACGCCTTTACCGTCACCCTCCACGCCAACGGGGGAACGCTGGACGGCGCGGAGACGCAGACCTTCCGCTTTGGTCAGACCCTTACGCTGGTGACGCCCTCCAACGGCGATTATGCCTTTGGCGGATGGTTCACCGAGGAAGCCTGCACCACCGCCGCACCGGCGACCATGCCTGCGGAGGATCTGAATCTTTTTGCCAAGTGGGTCGCAGGCGAGGTCAATTACTACGTTCTGCGCTATGAGATGGATCTGAACGGCGAATATCAGCAGGTCACGGCGGGCAGCGGCTCGGCCACCGGCCTGCTGGGCAGCGAGCTGCAGCTGAGCTCCCTCAAGCAGAGCAAGGAGGGCTTCACCTTTGCCCGCGCCACGCAGACCCTTGCCGGCGGCACGGAAACGGAGCTTTCCGGCACGACCGTTTCCGTCGCGAAGGAAATGACCGTCAAGCTCTATTACAGCCGAAATCGGTATACGCTGGAATGGGGTCTGGGCAATTGCACGATTACGAACGAGGACAGCTACACAAAAGCGGGCGAGATCTACTACGGCGCGCCCCTCGTTGAGCCGCAGCTCAAGCGCTTTGGATATTATTACAACGGCTGGGCGAAGCAGGGCGGCTATGCCGTGACGATCCCGGCGACCATGCCTGCGGGAGATCAGTATTACTATGTGAGCTGGTATCCCTGCAAGGTTACCTATGAGCTGCAGGTCTTCCTCATGGATCTTCAGGGGAACTATCCTGCGGAGCCGAACTTTACAGACGAGCGGTCTCTGGATGCCAACAAGGAGATCAAACTCGAGGATGTAAATGACAACGGCTTCTATTACTGCGTAGATGCAGCCACAGTCACAGCCAAAACAGATGGCGGTATCGAGTATGAACGGTCGACCGCAAACGGTGAAGCATGGCCGGAGAGCGGGCTGATCCTGGATCATGAGGGCATTACCGTCCAGCTCTACTATAAGCGCAATCAGTTCAGTCTGAGCTGGGGTCCCGGCGGCGGCGAGCTGGTCGCGGGGATGGCCTATACCGGCGACGACCGAAAGCTTGGTGAAACTGCAAAGGTTTATTACGGCACGCCAATCGTTGCGCCGACACTGACAAGAACGGGTCATACCTTTGACCGGTGGGTTGATGGTGATACCAATAAAACCATAAATTTGGAGGGCATGACCATGCCGGCCAAAGAAACCTTCATTAGGGCCACCTGGGAAGCCAACGAGTATACCATTTATTTTGATTTTAACGGCGGCTATGAGACATACCATGAGACATGGACAGAGTATTCCCAGACTTATACCTATGGCACGAAACAGACGATCCCTATTTATGCAAGCAAAACGGGTTACAGCTTTGTCCATTGGATAGACCAGGACGGCAAGACATATGAGAGACTGGAGCAGTTCTGGATCCCGGCAAAGGATCTGCATCTGAAGGCGGTCTGGACGGCGAACAGCTACGAGATCGAATTCTATGACGCCATCGGCGAGACCTCGGAAGCGGCGTCCGGCTGGACGATGCTGGATGGATCGGCATATCCCACGGATCTGACCTATTCCTTTGGTGCGGGCGGATCGATCCCCACGCCGAAGAAGACCGGCTATCAATTCAGTCATTGGATGATCGGCGAGGAGAGCCTTATGCCGAGCGATGGTGTGCTGGAGCTTGCGGCGGGCAAGGAGGAGTATATCGGCTATCCGCTGAAGATCACGGCGGTCTGGACGGCTGGCACCTACTCCGTCAGCTTCGATGCCAATGGCGGCACCGGCACGATGGCGGAGCAGGCCTTTGCCTTTGGGGAGACGAAGACGCTGAGCACCAATAAGTTCACCCGCAGGGGCTACGGCTTCAGCGGCTGGGCAACCTACAGGGCTGCGAAGTCGGCGGAGTATGCGGACGGAGCGGAATATACCCTCATGAACGCAGCGAACGCCACCCTGTATGCCCTCTGGAGCGCCACCGAATACACGGTGACCTATGTTTCCGACGATGAAGAGATCACGGTCGCGGGCTGCCCCAGCTCCTACACCGTTGAGAGCGAAGAAGCCGCGCTGGCCGAGCCTGCCAGGTCCGGCTACACCTTCGGCGGCTGGTATACCACGGAGACCTTTGCGGAAGGGACGCAGGTCACAAAGCTCCCCGATGGGTATGCCGAAGACCTGACCCTCTACGCCCGGTGGACGGAGGATGTTTATGCCATCAGCTATGATCTGGGCGAAGCCGTCGACGTCGTGAATCCCAACAAGAAATTGACAAAGGTGGCGAAGGGCGAATCCGTCACGCTGAAGCCGGCAAGCGCAGAGGGCTGGAAATTCCTGGGTTGGGCCTTGAGCGCCGAGACAGAAGCGCTGACCGGAAACGAGGATGGCACCACCACGCATACGCCCGCAGGAGATGTGACCTATTACGCCAAGTGGGAGCATCCGAGTTACACCATTACCTATACGCCGGGCGAAGGTCTCGAGCCTGTTTCGGTGACGGGGTGTTACAATGCCATAATTCACGAACCGGACTTCACCGCGCCTTCCGGCCTGAAGCTCCTTGGCTGGCTGGATGAGAGTGGGAATGTGTGGAACAGAGTCTGCTTCCTTGCGGAGGATGTTACGCTGACCGCAGTCTGGGGCCTGGGCGATATCGAAAGCGATGAGGATTTTCTCGCTGTGGCCCGCAAGTCCGGGACCTACAAATATAAGGCCACAAAGATCAAGCAGAGCATCAAGCTGATGGCCGATGTCAGCGTCCCCGCGGGAACGCAGCTGGATCTGTGCTATCTGAACGGCTCCTTCTCTTCCTATCGTACCACACATACGATCACGATCACCGGCACGACCGGTTATGAACCGCTGTTTGGCGGTTGGGTCTATGGCAGCGGTGATGGCTGCTATGTGGAAAATGTCAACCTGGCCTTTGCCGAAAGCGAGATAACGGCAGCGGGGAGCTCCGCTACGGAAGCCAACTGGGGACTGTTTATGGGAATGGCCGGGAATAAAGTCACGCTGGAAAATTGCAGCGTTCTTGGCAGGAGCGGGAACAGCAGTGTTACCGTGAAATACAGCTCGCAGTGGCGGGAAGACGGTAGTCCTTCGGACAATATCGGCGCACTGGTCGGTAGTAACGGCGGCACGATCATCAATTGTTCTGTCGGCACAAGCAATGCTTATGTAACGCTGAGTATTGAAGCGCAGCATTGTGCCGTATACCGGATCGGCGGACTGGTCGGATGGAACAACGGAGATATCGAATTTTCCAACAGCGCATGCACGGTGCGCACAAAAATCGTTATGGGCGGCTCTAACGGCAGGACGGATGTCGGCGGCTTGGTCGGCTTTGTGAATGTTGGATATCCGACGCTCACGATCAGCAGAGAGATAACTATCTATACCAATTATGTTCAAGGGGAGAAAGTGCCCCTTGATGCAACCAGAGGCGGCCTTGTGGGCCGTATGGAATACGGCACAGCCAATGTAACGGTCGGCAGCACGCTTCCGACGGTTTATAGCGAAGCGGGCGAAAGCCTGCCTGCCTGCGGCAAGGATGAAGAAGGGAAGTTCGCCGCCAAAGTAAACACCGGCGAGTGGAACGCCCAATGAAACGCCTGATTGCAATTTTACTCCTGCTTGCGAGTCTCACCCTCCCCGCGTTTGCGGCGGAGGGTGAGCCGCTTCGTGCGGCCATCATCGACACGGGCATTTCCACCGCCGCCGTTGCGCCGGAGCGCATCCTGCCGGGCAAAAATTATCTCCGCCCGGAGGACGGAACGGAGGATCGGCTGGGCCACGGCACCGCCGTCGCCGCCATCATCGCGGGCAGCGAGCCTGCCGGGGCAAGCGGACTGTGCAGCGCCGTGCAGCTGGTGCCGCTGGTCTGCCAGACGGCGGACGAGGACGGTCATGCGCTTCGCGGCGACGATGCCCTGACGGCTCAGGCCATCCGCGACGCCGTGGATCTCTACGGCTGCAGGATCATCAACCTTTCCTCCGGCTCTGCCGCAGACAGCCCGGCCCTTCGTGCGGCGGCGGACTATGCCGCGGAAAAGGGCGCTTTGCTCATCGCCAGCGCCGGCAACGACGGCGTCGCCGCGCCGGAGCGGGTCTATTATCCCGGCGGCTACGAAAGCGTTTTGTGCGTGGGCGCCTGCGACGAGGCGGGGCGCGTGACGGCCTTTTCCCAGAAAAACGATACCGTGGACCTGCTGGCGCCGGGGGAGGACCTGCGGCTGGTCTCCATCCGCGGCAAGCGCTATCGGGGCGAGGGCACCAGCTTTTCCGCCGCTTATGTTACCGGGGCGGCGGCGCGGCTCTGGACGGCGCACCCCGATTGGACGGCGGCGCAGGTGCGCTCCGCCCTGCTGTTTACGGCAAGGACGGTGGACGGCTGGGCCGTGGTGGATCTGGACGCGCTGGACGGCGCGGCGCTGACGCTGCCGTTTTTCGACGCGGCGGCGGGGGCTTATTATGAAAAGGCCCTTTGCTGGGCGGCGGAGCAGGGCGTCGCGGAGACGGAAACGGCCCTGTTCTGGCCGGAACGGCCCTGTACCCGGGGCGAGCTGGCGTTGTTTCTTTACCGTGCGGCGGGCAGCCCCGCCCCGGCGCGGCAGGAGAGCGGCTTTTCCGATGTGCCCCCGGGCGGGGAGCTGGAGCGGGCCGTCTGCTGGGCGGCGGAGACCGGCGTGACCCGGGGCGTGGGCGAAAATCGCTTTGCGCCGGAGACCGTCTGCGACCGGGCCCAGATCGTGACCCTCCTCTGGCGGGCCCTGGGCCAGCCCAAGGGCAGCGGCGCAGGCTTTTCCGATACGCCGGAAGATGCCTGGTATTATGAGGCCGTCTGTTGGGCGGTGGAGACCGGCGTGACCCAGGGCGTGGGCGAAAATCGCTTCGCGCCGGAGACCCTCTGCGACCGGGCTCAGACCGTGACCCTTCTCTGGCGGGCCTATGTCCCGGCGGAATGAGCGCGGGACAAAACAAAAACAAAAGGACAGGCAAGGCCTGTCCTTGGGACTGTCGAAAAACCGCTTCGCTGGGTTTTTCTCGACAGTTTAGCTCCGGCCTGCGGGCCGGTTTCACCGATTTTTTGCGAAAAATCGGTGGGTCACGGTGTTTTTTCCCGGCACATGTCCGTGAAAAAACATCCTATAAGAAAAAGTCTGCGATTTCGCAGACTTTTTCGACAAGATGAAAGGACAGGCAATATGCCTGTCCTTTTTGCGCTTTTTCAGATCCGGAAGACGCCCCGGCGGGAGGGGCGGGGACGCGCGGCGTCAAAATCCCGGGGCTGGCTCCGGGGGAGACGGGCCGCCATGGCCTGCCGCAGCGCCTGCTCATACTGCCGGCAGAACTCCGCAGCGTTTTGCCGGGTGACCTCCGGATCGGCCCCCAGAAGATACTCCGCAAAGACGCCGGGGATCTGCCGCTCCTCCAGAAGGGTGCGGGTCTCCTCCAGCAGCAGCTGGCGGCGCCGTTCCTCCTTCAGCTCCTGCAGCTCCTGCTGCAGCGCCGCCACCGCCTGTGGCTCCTCCGCCTGTGGCTCCTCCGCCTGCGGCTCCGCTGCCGGGGAAGCTTCCAGGGCGGTCTGCGCCTGCTGCTCCTCCTGCATTTCTTCCTGCATTTCCTCCTGCGCCTGGACTTCGATGGGCTCCATATTATACATCCTCCTGTTTGTTGTTTTCTGCGGAAATGCGGTCCATTTCCGCCTCCGCGTCTTTGATAAAGGGCAGCAGCTCCAGCTTGGTGCGGTTGGAGACGGTGCTGCCCAGGGTCTTCAGATCCGTGCAGATCCGGCTCACATCCTGGGGCAGATTTTTGTGGAAGCGGGCCGTGCAGCCGCCGCCGGCCTCCGTCCCCAGATGCCGCAGACCCTGATAAAACAGGCCCACGATATGATAAAGCCCGCCGGAAAAGCCCTGCTCCTTGCCGGAGCGGGCCTGCTCGATGCCCCAGAGCTTATATTCCAGCGCAACGCCGGAGCTGTTGCCGGCGAAGGCGGCGTCCTGCAGGTTGGGCGTCATGGTGATGGCCAGCAGATCGTTGACCAGCGTGGCCTTGAGCAGGGCCAGGGTGTCCGGGCTGACGTTTTTCACCACGAACTCCGCCCGGCCGTTGTCTGCCATACACAGGACCCGGCTGCGGTTGGCCCGGTCCACGTCCTCCTGGGTGGTGCCCATGGCCCCGTAAAGAGCCAGAAAGGCGTTGGCCACGCTCTGCATATCGTCCATGGCGCCGGAAAGCAGCACGTTGTAGGCGTCCAGCAGGGAGGTGGCCGGCTCAAAATCGCCGGCGCCGTCCAGATTGTTGGTAAAGCGGATCACCGGCAGGCCGGAAAAGGGCAGCGTCTCCGCCTTGCCGAAGGTCAGCAGGCGGCCGTGCATTTCCCAGTCCAGCCGCTGGCCGGGCAGATAAAGCTCGCCCTGGGCCCGGTCGGCCCCCAGGGTATGGACCCGCACGGCGGCGGCCTCCTCCCCCGCAACGCCCCGGGTGATCACAAAGGTCTCCAGCGGCGAGAGCCGGGCCAGCCTTGGGCCGTAGCCGGTGAGGTAGGCCAGCAGATAGCCCTCGCCGCAGATGCTCATGTCCCGGGCGGCGGCATAGAGCATCCGATCCAGCGAAGCCTCCTCCAGCGCCCGGTTCATGCGCTCCTGCACCCGGCGGCGCTCGAAGGTCAGCGTGGGCGGCAGGCCCATGAAATAGCCGGTGTGTACGTCGGTGATGTATTTGGCGTAATTGGCCACCAGCTGATTGTCCGGCCGTCCCTGGGCCACGGGACCCTTGCGGACGCCCTGCTGCCCCTGATAATAATCGGTCAGCCGCTGTCTGCGGGGCAGCTCCTGCCGCAGAAAGCGCTCCACATGGAGCGAAAGCTCCTGGGGAGAAATGGTTTGCGATGCTGTTTTGAAGATCATGGGTTTTTCCCTCCTTTTGGCCCTATTACAGCGCATTTTTCGGGAAATGCCCAATGAAGCGCTTCCCGGAAGCGTTCCGGGGAAGCCTTCCGGGAAGGCGTTTTCTGTTTGCTTCCGCCGCCGCGCCGTAGGATGGGGGCAAGGGAGGTGAACCACATGAAGCAAACGGAGCGAAAGGGCTGCGCCTGCATGATCTGCGGCAGCTGCAGAGAGGTGTTGGGAGAGGGAGAGATCCTTTTGTGCGGCCGGTGTCTGGAGGCGCTGCAGGAGGCGCTGGAGGAAAAGCTCCCCCGCCACGGCCGCAAAAAGCCCGGCGAAGGGATTGAAAAGCCCCTGCTGCTATGGTAAAATAAATCGTTAAGACAAAACCAAAGGAGAAGCAGGTGTAAAACATGGAAAAAAACAAGGAGCTGCGCGTTTTTGCCGAGGAGATCCGGGTGGAAACGCTGAAGGAGCTGGCCCATCTGGGCTTTGGCCACATCGGCGGCGCCATGAGCGTGGTGGAGCTGCTGGCCGTGCTCTACGGCAGAGAAATGCGCTATGATCCCAAGCACCCCCAGTGGGAGGAGCGGGACAAGCTGGTGATGAGCAAGGGCCATGCCGGCCCCGCCGTTTATGCCACGCTGGCCCTGAAGGGCTTTTTCCCCATGGAGGAGCTGCTGACGCTGAACCAGGGCGGGACCCATCTTCCCTCCCACTGCGACCGGAACAAGACCCCCGGCGTGGACATGACCACCGGCAGCCTGGGCCAGGGCATCTCCACCGCCTGCGGGCTGGCGCTGGGCAACCGGATGCTGGGCCGCAACGACAGCTATGTTTATCTGGTGCTGGGCGATGGCGAATGTGACGAGGGCCAGGTCTGGGAGGGCGCGGCCTTTGCCGCCCACCATATGCTGGACCATCTGATCGCCTTCGTAGACCTGAACAAGCAGCAGCTGGACGGGGCCTGCGAGGACGTTTTGGATCTGGGCGACATGGTGGACAAGTTCGAGGCCTTCGGCTGGTTCACCCGCAAGGTCAACGGCCACGACGTGGACGCCATTCTGGAGGCCATCGAGGCCGGCAAGGCCCAGAGCGACAAGCCCGTAATGATCATTCTGGATACCGTCAAGGGCCACGGCTGTCTGCTGGCGGAGGAGACCTTCCCCTGCCACCATATGAAGTTCACCCCGGAGCAGATCGCGCCCAGCCTGGAGCACGCTCAGGCCGTTTTGGACGCGGCGCGCAAGGCGTAAAAGGAGGATGGCAGAGATGTATCAGGTAAAATCCGTTTTTGAAAAGGAAGCCCGGGAGATGCGGGCCGTCTATTGCCAGACGCTGCAGGAGCTGGCCCGGGAAAACGACCGGATCTGCATTCTGGACGCCGATCTGGTGGGGTCCTCCGGCGTGAAGCCCTTCTTTCAGGAGTTTCCCGACCGGGCCGTGGACTGCGGCATTCAGGAAAACAACATGATCGGCGTGGCCGCGGGCCTTTCCGCCGCCGGCATGATCCCCTTTGCCCATTCCTTCGGGCCCTTCGCTTCCCGCCGCTGCGTAGACCAGATCTTTATTTCCTGCGCCTACGCCAAGGCCAATGTGCGCATCGTCGGCTCCGACCCCGGCGTTACCGCAGCCTACAACGGCGGCACCCATATGCCCTTTGAGGATATGGGCACGCTGATGTCCATTCCCAAGATCACCCTGGTGGAGCCCACGGACTCCGTCCAGCTCCGCTGGCTGATCCAGACGCTGGAGAAGGAATATGGCGTCTATTACATCCGCCTGCTGCGGAAAAACGCCGTTGGCGTTTTTGAAGAGGGCTCCCAGTTCCAGCTGGGCAAGCTGGCCCGCCTGCGGGAGGGCGCCGACGCCGCCGTGGTCTGCTCCGGCATCATGGTGGGCGAGGCCCTGAAGGCCGCCGCTCTGCTGGAGCGGGAGGGCGTGCAGATCGCCGTGCTCAACGCCTTCACCTGGAAGCCCATGGACGATGAGACGCTGGCGGAATATGCACGCAGCTGCGGCTGCGTGGTCACCGCCGAAAACCACAATATCCTGGGCGGCCTTGGCTCCGCCGTGGCAAACAGCTTAAGCCGCAGCTGCCCCGTGCCCGTGGAAATGGTGGGCGTGGAGGACGAGTTTGGCGAGGTGGGCACGGAGGACTTCCTGCGCCGCCGCTTCGATCTGACCGCCGAGCATATCGTCCGGGCCGTTCGCGCGGCTATGGCGAGGAAATGAGCATGGATCTGCGGGAAGAGGCGCTGCAGGCCCACGCGCGCTGGCGGGGCAAGCTGGAGATCGTGTCCAAATGCCCCCTGAACGACGCCCACGATCTTTCCGTCGCCTATACCCCCGGCGTGGCGGAGCCCTGCCTGAGGATCCGGGACGATCCGGCGCTGAGCTATACCTATACCGGCCGGGGCAATCTGGTGGCCGTGGTCACCGACGGCTCCGCCGTTTTGGGCCTGGGCGATATCGGTCCGGAGGCGGGCATGCCGGTGATGGAGGGCAAATGCGCTTTGTTCAAGGCCTTCGGCGGGGTGGACGCCGTTCCCCTGTGCGTCCGCACCAAGGAGGTGGACCGGTTCGTGGAGACGGTGGCGCTGCTGGCCGGCTCCTTTGGCGGCATCAATCTGGAGGACATCGCCGCCCCCCGCTGCTTTGAGATCGAGCGGAAGCTGAAGGCCCGCTGCGATATCCCCGTATTTCACGACGATCAGCACGGCACCGCCGTCATCGTTCTGGCGGGCCTGCTCAACGCGCTGAAGCTGGCGGGAAAATCGCTGGAGGAGATCCGCGTGGTCACCTCCGGGGCCGGGGCCGCCGGCACGGCCATCATCCGGCTGCTCTGCTCCGTGGGCCTGTGCAATGTGATCATGACGGATATCCGCGGCGCGGTCTATGAGGGCCGGCCGGACCTTACCGGCGACCTGCTGGACATGGCAAGGCAGACCAATCCGGAAAAGCGCCGCGGCTCGCTGGCGGAGGTTTTGCCCGGGGCGGATGTGTTCATCGGCGTTTCCGCCCCCGGCGTGCTCAAGCCGGAGATGGTCCGCACCATGGCGAAAAACGCCATCGTCTTTGCCTGCGCCAATCCCACGCCGGAGATCTTTCCGGAGGAAGCGCTGGCGGCGGGGGCGCTGGTGGCGGCGACGGGCCGCTCGGACTATCCCAATCAGGTGAACAACGTGCTGGCCTTTCCGGGCATCTTCCGGGGCGCGCTGGACGCAGGCGCCCGGGAGATCAACGACGAGATGAAGCTGGCGGCGGCCCATGCGCTGGCCGCGCTGATCCCGGAAGAGGAGCTTTCGCCCACCAATATCCTGCCCGCCGCGCTGGATCCCCGGGTCTGCCCGGCCGTGGCCGGGGCCGTGGCGGAGGCGGCCCGCCGTTCCGGCGTGATCCGGACATAAAAAATCCCATTTTCCCCCGCTTTACAGGGAAAAATGGCTTGCTTTTGCCATTTTTTTATGGTAAAATGCATATTGCTGTAGCTATCCCCGGAGTCATCCGGCTCAATCATAACTGGAGGCCTGTTATTATGAATCCTACTGTTGAACTGATCCTGACCATCCTGCAGGTGCTGGTGTGCGTGGTCATCACCGTGCTCATCCTGCTGCAGAACGGCAAGTCCGAAGGGCTTGGCTCTGCCATGTCCGGCGCGGCGGAGACCTTTTTCGGCAAGAACAAGGGCCGTTCTGTGGAAGCAAAGCTGCAGAAGGTCACGGTGATCCTGGCGGTGGCGTTTATCCTGCTCACCGCGGTTCTGGCGATCTTCTAAGCTGCAAGCGACCCCTATGCAGGCCGTCCGACGGGGCGGCCTGTGCTTTTACCCCGCAAAATCAAGTCAACGACGCAAAGGACGGTGCCGAATATGGCCAACGAAAAAAAGGCGGTGAACGCCATCACCTCCATGGAGGAGGATTTTACTCAGTGGTATACCGATATCTGCCGGAAGGCGGAGCTGGTGGAATATGCCAGCGTGAAGGGCTTTACCATCCTGCGGCCCTATGGCTATGCCATCTGGGAGAATATCCAGCGCATTATGGACGCCGAGTTCAAAAAGACCGGCCATGAAAACGTGGCCATGCCCGTGCTCATCCCGGAGAGCCTTTTGAAGAAGGAGGGCGAGCTGGTCAACGGCTTTGCCCCCGAGGTGGCCTGGGTCACCATGGGCGGCAGCGAGAAGCTGGAGGAGCGGCTGGCCTTCCGTCCCACCTCCGAGACCATGTTCTGCGATCATTGGCACAATGTGCTCCATTCCTACCGGGAGCTGCCCATGCTCTATAACCAGTGGTGCTCCGTCATCCGCTGGGAAAAGACCACCCGCCCCTTCCTGCGCTCCAGAGAGTTCTGGTGGCAGGAGGGCCACACGCTCCATGAGACCGCGGAGGAGGCCCAGGCCGAGACCGAGCAGCAGCTGCGCTGCTATGCGGACTTCTTTGAGAATGTGCTGGCCATCCCCGTGGTGCCCGGCCAGAAGACCGAGAAGGAGAAGTTTGCCGGCGCGGAGGCCACCTACACCGTGGAATGCCTGATGAAGGACCACAAGGCCCTGCAGGGCGCCACCTCCCACTATTTCGGCGACAAGTTCTCCCGGGCCTACGACGTGACCTTCACCGGCCGGGACAATAAGCTGCAGTATCCCTTCCAGACCTCCTGGGGCTCCACCACCCGCATGATCGGCGCGGTGATCATGGCCCACGGCGACAACAACGGTCTGGTCCTGCCCCCCAAGATCGCCCCTATCCAGGTCATCGTCCTGCCTGTGGCCCAGCATAAGCCCGGCGTTCTGGACGCGGCCAACGCCCTGAAGGAGCGGCTCACTGCCGCGGGCCTGCGGGTCAAGGTGGACGATTCCGACAATTCCATGGGCTGGAAGTGCGCCCAGTATGAGATGAAGGGCGTGCCCCTGCGGGTGGAGATCGGCCCCCGGGATATGGAGGCCGGACAGTGCGTCTTGGTGCGCCGCAACGACGGCGAAAAGACCGTCACGCCGCTGGATGCGCTGGAGAGCGCCGTGCAGGAGCAGCTGGAGCTGGTGCAGCAGGGAATGTATCGCAAGGCCAAGGAGAACCTGGACCAGCACATCACCCAGGCCAACTCTCTGGAGGAGGCCAAGCGCCTGCAGGCGGAAAAGGGCGGCTTCATCAAGACCATGTGGTGCGGCGAGCTGGAGTGCGAGCTGAAGATGAAGGAGGAGGGCGGTATGTCCTCCCGCTGCATGCCCCTGCAGCAGGAGCAGCTGGGCGAGACCTGCCCCATCTGCGGCCGCAAGGCGAAGAAGATGATCCTCTGGGGCGTCGCATACTAAAAAAGAACAAAAATCAGCGGGCCGCTCGAAGGAGCGGCCCGCAGCTTGTCGAAAAAGCCTGCAGAACTGCAGGCTTTTTCCTATGGGATGTTTTTTCACGGACATGTGCCGGGAAAAAACACCGTGACCCGCCGATTTTTCGCAAAAAATCGGTGAAACCGGCCCGCAGGCCGGAGCCAAACTGTCGAGAAAAACCCAGCGAAGCGGTTTTTCGACAGTCTCAGCGGGCCGCTCGAAGGAGCGGCCCGCTTTGTCTGTCATGCAGGGGCGGCGTTATACCGCCAGGAAAAACTTGATCAGGAAGATGAGCGAAAGCACATAGGTCAGGGGAGAGACCTCCCGGGCCTTGCCGGTGAGCAGCTTGATGCCGGTGAAGGTGATCAGCGCCAGACCAATGCCGTGGCCGATGGAGCCGGAAATGGGCATGGCCAGCAGCATGACCATCACGGGCAAAAGCTGGGTCAGGTCGTCAAAGTCGAGCTTCTTCAGGTTGCTGAGCATCAGGATGCCCACATAGATCAGGGCGGAGGAGGTGGCCGCGGCGGGGATCAGGGCGGCGATGGGCGCGATGAAGATGCACAGAAGGAAGAGAATGCCGGTGGCGATGGCCGTCAGACCGGTGCGGCCGCCGGCGGCGACGCCGGCCGCAGATTCCACAAAGGTGGTGACGGTGGAGGTGCCGGTGAGGGAGCCGGCCACGGTGCCGATGGCATCGGACAGCAGGGCTTCCTTCATTTTGGGCATCCGGCCCTGCGCGTCCAGCATGCCGGCCTTGGAGGCCGTGCCCACCAGCGTGCCGATGGTGTCGAACATATCGATGATGCAGAAGGTGATGATCAGCGTTACCACGGTGAACCAGCCGATGGAGGCGAAGCCGGCAAAATCCAGCTTGAAGAGGGTTGTCTCCGCCATGTCGCCGAAGGCGGGCAGGAAGGAGGCGGTCTTCAGGCTGGCAAAGGGGTTGGCGTGCATAAAGACGGCCTGGCCGGCCCAGTGGATGCAGGAGCCGCCCAAAATGCCGTAAAGCACCGCGCCGCGGACCCTTTTGTGGTCCAGCGCCACGATGATGAACAGGCCGATGAACATGGTGATCACATTGAGGACCATCTCGCCGTAGCCGCTGCCGATGCTCTCCCTGGCGGCGCCGGCGGTGAGCGCGCCGAAGAAATCACGCATCGCGAAGAAGGGACCGCCCTTGTCGGAATAAACGCCGGCGTTGGAGCCGAAGCCGATGTTCATCAGCATCAGGCCGATGGCGGGGCCGATGCCCAGCCGCACGCCCAGCGGGATGGCCTCCACGATCTTTTCCCGGACGTTGAAGACGGAGAGGATCAGGAAGATCACGCCCTCCACCAGGATGATCACCAGTGCGGACTGGAAGGAGCGCAGATAGGTCATGCCCGTGAGACCCGCTACATTGGTCACCACCAGGGCAAAAAAGCTGTTGAGACCCATGCCGGGCGCCATGGCGAAGGGCTGGTTGGCCAGAAGGCCCATGCAAATGGTGCCGATGGCGGAGGCGATGCAGGTGGCCAGAAACACGCCGTTCCAGAGTCCCATGCCCTCTGCGCCGAAGCCGGTGAGCAGATTGGGGTTCAGGGCGATGATGTACGCCATGGTCATAAAGGTGGTCAGGCCCGCCGTCAGCTCGGTGCGGACGGTGGTGCCCCGTTCTTTCAGATGAAACAGCTTTTCCATTGGGGTCTCTCCTTGTCATAAAGCATTCGTGCCGGGCAGCGCCCGGAGCACGACGCTTTCAGTTTACAGGACGGAGACGGATCCTGCAAGCCCTTTTCTGCCGGTTTTTCAAAAAATGTGCTTTTTTCCGGGAAAAACGCCGGGGGAATTTGACATTTGCGGCGGAGCAGGTATAATGATATTGTTTGATCCCCCGCAGGGGGTCCAGAATAAAAGAAAGAGGCCTTTGTTATGCAGCATTATTACAAAATGACCATCGCCGGGCTGGAGCGCAGCCTGCCTATCTGCCGCGTCAGCGACGAGCTTTATATCGGCGCATTTGTGATCTTCGGCGACGCGCCGCTGACCGTGGCCTGCGCCCGGGATCTGCTGGCCAAGGCTCCCGAATATGATTATCTGATCACCGCCGAGGCCAAGGGCATCCCCCTGGCCCATGAAATGGCCCAGCAGCATGAGGACGCTTATTATTTCATCGCCCGGAAGCATCCCAAGCTCTATATGACCGGCGTGTTTGAATCCAACGTGCGCTCCATCACCACCGACGCCGACCAGCATCTTTATCTTGACGTGGCCGATGCGGAGCGGATGAAGGGCAAGCGGATCCTCATCGTGGACGACGTGATCTCCACCGGCCAGTCGCTGGCCGCCATCGAGGCGCTGGTGAACAAGGCCGGCGGCATCATCTGCGGAAAAATGGCCATCCTGGCGGAGGGCGAGGCCCAGAAGCGGGACGACATCATTTATCTGGAGCCGCTGCCCGTCTTCAACGCCGACGGCACCGTCAAGCAGGACTGATCCAGCCAGAGAAGATCAAAAACAGGCCCTCTCCCGGAACCGGGAGAGGGCTTTTGGCTGCCTGCTTCAGTTGTACATCCCGTTGGCGGACATATAGTCGTAGAGCATCTTGCCGTGCTCCTGCTCTTCCTTCTGGATGTGGTTCAGAATGCTCCGCACCGGCTGATCCCGAAACTCAAACACGCAGGTATCATACAGGTGGGAGGCGTGCTTCTCCGTGGAGAGCACATCGGAGCAAAGATAGCTGTCCATTTGCCGGTCCTCGGCGGAGCCGCTGTATTCGCCGGAAAACCGGGGCAGCTCCTGTCCTCCGCCGCCGCCCAGCTGGGGCAGACGGCCCAGCTCCAGCTCCGCCACGGTGCGGAGATGCTCCTGCTCGGTGCGGGCGATCTGGGTAAACAGGTTTTTCAGCTGGGGGTCCTTGGCCTGGCGGGCGTGGCGGGTATATTTGTTCACGCAAAGCTGCTCCTGATCCTTCAGGTCCTTCAGCAGGCCGGCTTCTTTCTGGTTCCACTGCATAAAAAATCACCTCGGGCAAAGTATGCCCGGGGCGATGGAGATTTATTCCGCGTCCGGCGCTTTTTCCGCGCCGGAAAGCGCCCGGATGGCCGCGCCTGCCGCCAGAAAGCCTGCCACCGGCGGACAGAAGGAGACGCTGCCGGGAAGCTGCTTCCGGCCGCCCTCGGCGATGATCTCCCGTGGGGTCAGGGCGGGCTCGGTGGAATAGACCACCGGCAGATGAACGATGCCCCGCTTGCGCAGCCGCTGCCGCAGCACCCGGGCCAGCGGGCAGGTGTCTGTTTTGGAAAGGTCGGCGACGGTAAAGCGGGAGGGATCCAGCTTGTTGCCCGCACCCATGCAGCTGATGATGGGCGTGCCTGCCGCCCTGCAGCGGCAGATCAGCTCCACCTTGGCGGAGACGCTGTCGATGGCGTCGATCACATAATCCAGCGCGTCGAAGGGGAAGGACGCCGCGTTTTCCTCGCTGAAAAACTCCTGCCGGCAGAGCACCTCCGCCTCGGGCTGGATGTCGCGGATGCGCCGGGCCATCACCTCCACCTTTGGCTGGCCCACCGTGGAGGTCAGGGCGATCAGCTGGCGGTTGATATTGCTCTCGCTGACGGTGTCGCTGTCCACCAGCAGGATCCGGCCTACGCCGGCCCTTGCCAGCGCTTCTGCCGCGAAGGAGCCAACGCCCCCCACGCCGAACACCGCCACAAAGGCCCGGGAAAGCCGATCCACGCCCTCCTGTCCCAGCAGAAGGGCCGTGCGCTGGGTGCGGTCTGCCCGGCTCACAGGATGGTCCCTCCGCCCAGGACCAGCTCGTCCTGATAGAACACCACGGCCTGTCCCGGCGTGATGGCCCGCACAGGCGCGTCAAACGCCACCCGGACGGTCTCCCCCTGGGGATAGACGGTGCAGGCCGTCTCCTGCTGGTGGTAGCGGGTGCGGGCGGCGCAGCGGATGGGAGCGGAAAGCCCATCAAAGGGGATCCAGTTCAGCTCACCCGCCTGCAGCTCCGTCTGCCAGAGGTCCTCGTCCTCCCCAAGCATGACGGTGTTGCGCCGGGGATTTTTCGCCACAACATAATAGGGGTGGCTGCCGGAAAGGCCGATGCCCCGGCGCTGGCCGATGGTGTAGCATTCCAGCCCGGCGTGCTGGCCCAGGATGCAGCCGTCCATGTCGATAAAATCTCCCGGCTCCGGCGTGTGACCGGTATAGTCCCAGAGAAAGCGGGCATAGGCCCCGTCGGGGACGAAGCAGATATCCTGGCTGTCCGGCTTGTGGGCGGTGGGCAGGCCGGCCTGCTCCGCCAGCAGCCGCACCTGCTCCTTCTCCATGCCGCCCAGGGGCAGACGCAGGTGGGAGAGCTGGTGCTGGGTGAGAGTATAGAGCACATAGCTCTGGTCCTTCTGGGGGAAGACGGCCTTCTTCAGCAGGAAGCGGCCCGTTTCCGCATCGCGCTCCACCCGGGCATAGTGGCCGGTGACGATGTAGTCCGCGCCCTCCGCCAGCGCCCGCTCCAGCAGGCGGCCAAACTTCAGCGCCCGGTTGCAGAAAATGCAGGGGTTGGGCGTCTGCCCCTCCAGATAGCGCCGGGCAAAGGGGTCCATCACGCAGCGGCGGAAGGCCTCCTCCTCCGCCCAGAGGGCGTGGGCGATGCCCAGCTGGGCGCAGACCGCCGCCGCGTCCTCCGCATCCTGCTCGCCGCCGCAGCCGTCCCGCCGGTCGTGCAGCCGCAGGGTCACGCCGGTGACCTGATCGCCCTGCCGCAGGGTCAGCAGAGCCGCGGCGGAGCTGTCCACGCCGCCGCTCATGGCAACAAATGCCTTAGCCATAATGATTTGCTCCTTTCATCGGGGCCGGGAAGGGCGGCCCTCCGCACAAAAAACAGAGGGCGGACCCGCTTCGTGGTCCGCCCTCATGACTGCTTTGGTTATTCGGCGTCGGGATCCTCCGAAAGATCCTCTACCACCTGAGACAGGTCGAAATCCAGCTCCTCGCCGCAGGCGGGGCATTTCATGCCGCCCTTGGCCAGAACGTCCTCATCCACCACGATCTCCTCCTGGCAGGTGGGGCAGGTGAGCTGATAAAGCTCCTCCTCGTCTTCGTCCTCGTCCTCGTCGTCGTCCCAGTCCTCGTCGTCGTCGTCAAGATCGGGATCCACCAGGTCAAAGAGCTCATCCAGATCCTCGTCCATGTCGTCCAGCGTCTCGTCGATGACATCCAGAGATTCCTCGACATCGTCCAGCGCCTCGTCCATGGCGTCCACGGATTCCTCCAGCGTGTCCAGCTCGTCGTTGATGGCGCCCACTTCGTCGTCCAGATCGGCGACGCTGAGCGCGATCTCATCCACGGTCTCGATGATGGCGGCCAGCAGCTTGCCCTCGTTGGTGGTCTGGTCGATGTTCATGCCTTCCAGAAGGCCCTTGAGATAGGCGGTCTTTTCCGTAATGGTCATACTGCATTCTCCTTTCCTGTTGGCACAGTGCGGTTAACGGACCAAACGCGCGGCGCTGCCGCGCGGAGATCGCTGTTTATTTTATTCCTTGGAGCGGCCCAGATATTCGCCGGTACGGGTGTCGATCTGGATCTTTTCGCCCTCGTTGATGAACAGGGGCACGCGGATCACCGCGCCGGTCTCCAGCGTGGCGGGCTTGGTGACGTTGGTGGCGGTATCGCCGCGGACGCCGGGCTCGGTGGCGGTGACCTCCAGGTCCACGAACATGGGCGGCTCAACGCCGAAGACCTTGCCCTTGAAGGACAGGACCTTGCAGACCATCTCTTCCTTGACGAACTTGAAGTTGTCGCCAACGGTGTCGTGGCTCACCAGGGTCTCCTCCCAGGTGTCGGTATCCATGAAGTGATAGAGATCGCCGTCGTCGTAGGAATACTGCATATCGCGGCGCTCGATGACGGCCTCCTCAAACTTTTCGGTGGGGTTGAAGCTGCGCTCCACCACCGCGCCGGTCATGACATTTTTATACTTGGTGCGCACGAACGCGGCGCCCTTGCCGGGCTTGACGTGCTGGAACTCGACGACCTGGAACACCTGGCCGTCCATTTCAAAGGTTTTCCCGTTTCTGAAATCGCCTGCAGTTAACATGATCTGTGGGCCTCCTGTTTATCATAAAAATTTTTATCACAGCGGAACAGAGATAGTTTACACGATATCCCGGCAAAAAGCAAGCAAAACTCTGCTTTTTGCCGGAAAAACCGAAGAAAAACCGAATTTTTTGCCCAAAAAGGGCGGAGACCTCAGAGAATGGTCAGCTCCTTGGGGAAGAGGGTCAGGTTGCGCTTGCCGCTCTCGCCCAGATAGACCATGTCCTCGATGCGCACGCCGAACCGCCCGGGCAGGTAGATGCCCGGCTCCATGGTGACGATGTTGCCGGTCTTGAAGGGGACGGTGCTCTTGGGAGAGGCGTTGGGGTTCTCGTGGATGTTCAGGCCCAGAGAATGGCCCAGAGAATGGCCGAAATATTCGCCGTAGCCCGCGTCGCGGATGACCTTCCGGGCGGCCTCGTCCACCTCCACGCCGGTCTTGCCCGGGGCGAAGGCCTCGATGCCCGCCAGCTGGGCCTGCAGGACGGTGTTGTAGACCTGCTTCATCTCGTCGGTGGCATAGCCCACGGCGAAGGTGCGGGTCATGTCGCTGTGGTAGCCGCCCACCATGGCGCCGAAGTCGATGGTGACGAAGTCGCCGGCCTCGATCTTCTTGTCGCCGGGCCGGCCGTGGGGCATGGAGCTTTTTGCGCCGGAGACGAAGATGGTCTCGAAGGAAACGCCGGTGGAGCCCAGACGGGCCATGCGGTAGTCCAGCTCTGCGGCCAGCTCCCGCTCCACCGCGCCGGGGCGGATCATGGGCAGAAGCTCCTCCAGCGCCTTTTCCGCGATGCGCTGGGCGGCCACGATGCGGGAGACCTCCTCCTCCTCTTTCACCTCGCGGAGCACCACGAAGGCGTCGTCTGCGGGGATCAGCTTTGCGGGAAGGGCCGCTTCATAGGTGCGGAAGGCGGCCACGGGCATGACCCGGTCCTCAAACAGCAGGGTCTGAAGCCCTTCCTCCCGGCAGAGGTCGGCGGCCCGCTGGGGATAGCTCTCCTTGGGCTGGATCACCTGATAGCCGATGGGTGCGATGGCTTTTTCGGCGGCCTCGATGTAGCGGGAATCCGTAAAGCAGAAGCCCTTTCCGGCGGCCGTCACCAGCACCATGCCCTCCAGCCCTACAAAGCCGGTGGCGTAGCAGAGATTTTCCAGCTCCGTGATGAGGATGCCGTCGCACTGCTTTTCCCGGGCCATGGCGGCCAGCTTTTCCAGACGCGTCATGTTCATTACCTCCTGTAGAAACAGATATATTTATAACGAAACGGATAAACGGTTTTGCGCCGCCTGCAGGAACATGGCCTTCATGGCGCAGGCGTCCTCCGACTGGGTCCCGGCGGATTCGCAGATGATCCGGGGCGCCAGCTCCCGCTGGGCCAGCAGCGCCGCCAGCGGGGCGAAATCCGGGCCGTATTGATCGTCGGCAAAGGTCAGGTGACGAAGCTCGCCGCCCCGGCCGTATTCGATGTGGCTGAAGTGGGCGTGGAAATGGGTAGCCCGCTCCGCGCCCAGGCCGTTCCAAAGGGCGTCCAGCAGCGCGCTCAGCTGCTCCCGGGTGGAGAGCCCGCCCTGGGTCCGGGCGTTCAGGTGGCCGAAGTCGATGCAGGGCAGCAGCCGCTCGTCGGCCTGACAGATGCGGATGACCTCCCCGGCGTCGCCCAAAACATTGACCTTGCCCATGGTCTCCACGCAGATGCGCACCTGGGAAAGGCCTGCCTGCTCCAGCGCCGTCAGCGCCTGCCGCAGATTGAGAAGGGTGTTTTGCAGGGCCTGCTCCCGCTCCATGCCGGAGAGACCGCCGCAGTGGACCACGATCCGGTCGCCCTCCAGCCAGCGGCACACCCGGGCGGCGGAGAGGATATATTCCACATTTTTTTCCACCCGGGCAGGGTCTGCGCCGGAGAGGTTGATAAAGTAAGGGGCGTGGAGGGAGGTGACGATGCCGGCCTCCCGGGCGGCGCGGCCGATGGCCCGGGCCGTATCCTCGCCGATGTGGATGCCGCGGCCGCACTGATATTCATAGCAGTCCAGCCCCTGGGCCTTCAGCCAGGCGGGGGCGTAGACGCTGCTTTTATACTGCCGGAGGAAGCTGTCGCTGTTGCCGGCGGGACCAAACAGGGGATGGGGCATGGGCGCTCTCCGTTCGTTCAGATTCAGGGCCGCACATGGCGGAAGGGAAGCTCCGCCAGACGGCGAAGGGGAAAATACCAGAGGTAGGTGTCGGTGGATTCCACCATCACCGCCAGACAGCCTGCCCGCCGGGCGCCCCACATATCCGTAAAGATCTGGTCGCCCACCAGCGCCAGCTGGGCGGGGGCAAGCCCCGTCTCCCGAAAGGCCCGGGCAAAGCCGGCCTGCCGGGGCTTTTTGGCAAGATGCTGCCAGGGAAGGCCCACCGCCTGGGCAAAGGCCCGAACGCGGCCCTCGTGCCTGTTGTTGGAAAGGATATAGAGGACGAAGCCCTCCGTCTTCATGCGCTGCAGCCAGTCTAAAACAGGCTGAGCGGGCATGGCGTCCCGGGTCTGCATCAGGGTGCCGTCGATGTCCAGCAGCAGACCGCGGATCCCGTGCTGCCGCAGCAGCGCCGGGGAGATGCAGGTCACGTCCGGTAAAATGATCTGAGGAAAAGGCAGCGGCATAAGGCGTCTCCTGTCATAAAATCGGCGGAAAAGCCATAGGCTTTTCGGGGAGAGGTCAAACCTTCCCAGCCTTATTTTACCACAGATCCGGAAAATAACAAGAGGTGAGACCGGTATGCCGGAAAAAACCAGAGCATTTTTGGTCGTGGCGGCCCAGGATGCCGCCGGCGCGGAGCGGACGGGCGCGCCCTGCGTGCGTCTTTGCTATCGGGTGGGAGAAAACGGAACGCTCCAGCGGGCCCAGATGAGCATGACCGCCCGGGGCGGGCTGATGGGCATTTATGAAGCGCCGGGCCTTGCCGCGGGCCAGCCGGAGCGACTCGCCCGGGATATTCAGGCGGAATGTACCCGCCGGGGCTATGGCGGCGTTGTGCTGGATCTGGAGCCTGCGGCGGAGGCTCTGCCAAATGCGGAGCGGCTGTGCGCCGCCCTGAGCCGGCTGGGCGTGCGGCATTTTGTGCCGGAGACGCTCTGCTCCTGCGCGCCGGAGGGGAAGATCATCGTGCCGGCCGCCGTCAGCGGCGGCTCCTTTGCCCAGATGTTGGACGCCCTCTGCGCCCGCTACGGGGCGGAAAACCTCTGTCTGGATCTGGTGCGCACCTGCAGCGATTTTACCATGCCCTCCTACACCCCCGACGGCCGGCCTATCTCGCCGGAGGAGCTTGCGCAGCTGCAGGAGACCTATCTGGCCCAGAGCTTCTATTCGCCGGAGCTTTGCTGCAAATATTTTACCTATCGCAGCCGGGCGGGCGGGGCGCATTTCGTTTTGTTTGACGACGGCGACACCGCCGCCGCGAAGCTCCGGGCCGCAAGGGAGCGGGGCGTGGGCTATGTTTTTCTGCTCTACAGCGAATGGGCGCGGGAGGCCAAGACCCTGCTGGGAGGGTGAGGGGAGAGTTTGTTTGCGAATATCACCAAATCCCCCCCCTGTGGGCAGTGCGAAATTCACGAAAGCGAAGGCGGCAGGGCAGAATTCATTGACAAAAATGACGGAGCCATGTTACGATATAGAAAAGCAGTGAAAGGGGTGGCTCCCATGGGCAGGTAAGCCCGCGCGGAAGCATAAGAAAACTGTGCCGGGAAGCCGGCACGATCAGGAAGGAACGATGCTGCATGAAATACAAAACGCCTCTGCTTTGCTTTACCTGTCTCGCGCTTCTGGAGCTGACCGCGGGCTGCGTGGTTTATGGGATCAGCCCTGTGTACAGCGCCATGGGGATGACGCCCGGCTGGGCCCTGACCTTCCGGCAGTGCCGGCTGAGCTATGTGTTCTGGGCCACCGTGGCGCTGCTGCTTTTGACCTGCCTGCTCCATTGGGGCGAGGTGAAGCAGGATGTGCGCCGCCTGACGGATTCCCTGCTCCACGCGGAGGACAAGGCGCGGGAAGCGCGCCGGGAAAAGCCGGCCCCCGCAGAGGAAGCGAACACAACGAAATAAAAGCAAAAACAGAAACGAGCCGCCCGAATGGGCGGCTCGAATCATGTCTGATGGCAGGAGAGGGCAGCGGCCCTCACCCTGCAAAGAGGTGCGGAGCGGGCAGTGCCCCCACCCCTTGCCTCCCCTGTGTAAGGGGAGGTGCTGAGCGAATGCGAAGCGGAGAGGTTGTAGATACGGTGCAGGAGAAAGCATCCTCTGAGCTTTCCCCCGTCTTGCCTCCCTCTGACGAGGGAGGTGGCAAGCCCG
>DHMK01000068.1 GCA_002405755.1 Clostridiales bacterium UBA4644 | reverse complement strand
GTGCACTGCGCCGACAGCCGCACCGCGATCATCAGCTCATAGTCCTTCCGGTACTGCAGCGCGCAGACCGGATCCGGATATTCCTCTTTCAGCGCGGCAATGATCCCGGCCACCCGTTCGGCAGTTTCCATGCGTTTGCCCCTCCCTGCGTTGTGTTTGTCGTATTGTATCACAAATGCGGTGGAAAGGGAACCGTCCGCTTGTAATTGGCAGCAGAAACCGGTATAATACGAGAAACAGAGAAAAAGGAGGCGGGCGATATGTATCAGCCCCTCGCGGACGCGCTTCGTCCGCAGGAACTTTCCGACGTCTGCGGCCAGCAGCACATTCTGGGCGAAAACGGCCTGCTGCGCCGCATCATCGAATCCGGCGCGGTGCCCAATATGATCTTCTACGGCCCTTCCGGCACGGGCAAGACGACCGTCGCCAACCTGATCGCAAAGAAAACGCAGAGGAAATTATGTAAACTTAACGCCACGACGGCGTCCTCCGCCGACATCAAGGAGATCTACGCCCAGCTCGATACCTTCCTCGCGCCGAACGGGGTGCTGCTGTACCTCGACGAGATCCAGTATTTCAACAAAAAGCAGCAGCAGACCCTGCTCGAATACATCGAAAACGGCAAGATCACCCTCATCGCCTCCACGACGGAAAACCCGTATTTCTACGTCTACAATGCGATCCTGTCGCGCTCCACGGTCTTTGAGTTCAAGCCTGTGGAGAAGGCGGAGGCGCAGCGGGCAGTGGACCGGGCGCTGAACTTCCTCGAGTCGCGCGACAGCGTGACCATCGTCCCGGAACCCGGCGTGACGGGCCATATCGCCCAGTCCTGCGGCGGCGATATCCGCAAGGCCGTCAACGCGGTGGAGCTTTTGTGTGCCGCCGGGGGAAAGAATGGCCCTGTGAAGGCCACGCTGGCCGATGCACATGCCATCGCCCAGAAATCCGCCAACCGCTATGACCGGGAGGGCGACGCCCATTTCGATCTGGTGTCTGCCCTGATGAAATCCATGCGCGGCTCCGATCCTGACGCGGCGGTGCATTATCTGGCGCGGCTGCTGGAGGCAGGTGACCTTATCGGTGCCTGCCGGAGGATCCTGTGCTCCGCCAGTGAGGATATCGGCCTGGCCTATCCCATGGCCGTGCCCATCATCAAGGCCTGCGTGGACAGCGCGCTGCAGCTGGGCCTGCCGGAGGCGCAGCTGCCGCTGGGCGAGGCGGTGATCCTGCTTGCCACCTGGCCCAAGTCCAACAGCGCATGCCAGGCCATTTCCCGCGCCCGGGCGGATGTGCAGGCGGGCAAGGCCCGCACCGTGCCCCGGGAGCTGCAGAATGTCCATGCGGACGGCACGGGCTTTGAGCGGGAGCAGGGCTATCGCTACCCCCACGATTATCCGGGCCATTGGGTGCGGCAGCAATATCTGCCTGATGAGCTGAAAAACGCCCATTATTATGAATATGGCGACAACAAGACCGAGCAGCAGGCCAGGGCCTACTGGGATCAGATCAAGGGAAGGAAGTGAGCCCGGCCATGGAATATACGGCCATCGAGCCTGCGGTGCGGGCCTTTTTGGAGGAGGCGGAGGGCATCATCGTGCTTTCGCCGGCGGAGCAGGCCGCGCTCTGCGCCCGCAGGGACGAGGGCGACCGGGCGGCAGGGGAAGCGCTGCTGCGGGCGCAATATCCCATGCTGGGCAACCTGATCCAGCACCTGCCCCGGGATTTCCGGACGCCGGAGCTGACGGCGCGGCTGCTGGCGCGGCTGCGGGAGATCACGGAGACCTTTGACTTTTGCGCAGACGCGGGCTTCGGCCGCGTGTTCAGCCGGGAGATGCGGGCCGCCGTGCGGGAATGGATGCAGGAGAACGGAAAATAACAAGCTGTCCGCGCACAAAAGAGAAAGGGAGAGGCATTTCTACCTCTCCCTTTGATCGTGCCTTTGCCGGCTTACAGCCGCGCTGCAAGCTCCAGAGCGATGTCCAGCAGCCCGTGCTGACGGGCATTTTCCGCATCTCCGCCCAGCGTGCCCTTGTCCCCGATCTCGCCCAGGATATCGCCGCCGAAAAAGAAGACGAAGAGCTCCGCGCCGATGGCATCGGCCACGGCCTGCAGCCCCGCCGCCTCCATCTCCGCGCAGAGACAGCCCTCCGCCCCGCGCCGGGCGATGAGGTTCGCGGTCTCCCGATAGACGGCATCGGTGGTCCAGGTGCGCCCTGTGACATAAGGGATGCCGCAGGCGGAAAGATGCTCCGCCACCGCGCTGCTGCCGCGCATCCGGATATAATCCGCTGCCGGAGCAAAATGATAGGAAAGCCCCTCGTCCCGATAGGCTTCAGTGGGAACGATGACCTTGCCGGCACAAGCCTCCGGCAAAAGCACGCCGCAGCTGCCGAAAACGATGAATTTTTTCGCGCTGGTAAGGACGGCAGCCTCATGCAGAATGGCGCCTGCGGCAGGCGCGCCGATGGGACTCATATAAAACAGCACGTGCCGGCCGCCATGCTCCAGCAGATAAAGCTCCACCGGGCCGTTGGCCGCGTAAAGGCCCTTGCGGCCGCCGCTGGCCGGTATTCCTCCAGCACCCGCTCCCAAACCTTGTGGTGAAAGGACACGATACAGATCTCCGCGAGATGCTCCTTTGTTTTCGTTCCATAGAGCTGCTCCGGGGTGAACAGCGGCTTGCTGTTGGGGTCAAACGCGTCAAGAATGCTCATAATTCCTCCAAAGCCCGCGTCACGGGCGAAAAATCAAAGGGCCCCGTGATTTGACCGAAAGCCGTAAGGGGCGCGATCCCGGCTCAGCGGAGCGCATGCTTCAAGCACAGCCGGCGGCCCCGTACTTTGCATGACCTCACTACGGCAGTCGGTACAGCGCCAATCCGCCACAGATCCCGCAGGCGCGAAAGCCCTTCTTGATGGCGATCCGCTTTGTGGCTTCCTGCGCCGGCGCGCACTCCATCACGACGCTTTTCTCTTCCTGCCGTGCCTGGTCGATCAGTTGGTCTGTCAGCGCCGATGCATATCCGTGTCCCCAATATTTCGGAAGCAGCACCCAGCCGATCTCTACGCTTTCCGCGTCGTATCCGTGATAGATCACATAGCCGAGGAAAATCCCGTTTTCCTCAACGGCATACACAAGCGGCGGCTCCGCCAGTCCGGCGCGATGCAGAAATGCTTCGGTCTGCGCCCGGTCGAACGGCGGCTCCAGATACCGCATGACCGCCGGGTCAGAAAGCAGACGGTACAGCGCGCCTGCGTCACTGGGACGCATATTGCGAATCGTGATATTCAATATGTTTCCTCCGTAAACCCTGCTTGCGCCCTTGCAGCTTCACATTGCGGAAAAAATAAAATCATCTGCGTCACCTCATGGGGTGGTAGACTATCGCAGGCAGACTGATCGGAATTGATATCTCCGCAAATTTCGATTTATCCAAGCCATTGTACCATAAATGTAACCCGTTAAACAAGAAAAAATCCATCGTAATTTGGTTAAAATTACGATGGATACCTGGTGGAGACAAGGGGACTCGAACCCATGACCTCTCGCGTGTGAGGCGAACGCTCTAACCAGCTGAGCTATGTCTCCGTTCGGCTTTGGGACACCGGAGGGCGTCCACCGAAGGGATGGTGACCCGTACGGGAATCGAACCCATGATTCCGCCGTGAAAGGGCGGTGTCTTAACCTCTTGACCAACGGGCCGAAATGGTAGCGGCGATGGGACTTGAACCTATGACCTGCCGGGTATGAACCGGATGCTCTAGCCAACTGAGCTACGCCGCCATATTGATCGCCTGCCGCAGCAAGCAAGATATATTATATGGAAAAACCGGGGGTTTGTCAAGGGATTTTTTGCGGAAAAAGTATTTTTTCTTGGAGCGGGCCAGCAGGAGGGAAAAAACGGCTCCCGCCGTTTGTGCGGGAGCCGTCCTGCTTGCATGCAGCGCTTATGGAGGTCAGTTGATCTTGATGTTTTCCCACAGGGTGTTGATGTAGTCCAGCATTTCGGGATCGAGATTTTTGTAGGCATACTGGTCATACTGGGCGGCAAAGTCGTCAATGGCGGGGTAGAGGATATCCATGGCTTCCTCGCCCATATCGGCGATATAGTCCGGGTCGGTGTAGACCAGGGAATTGGGGCTGGCGTAGTAGGTATACTCCGCATTGGCGATGGCCGGCTCCTTGGAGAGCATGTAGTTGATAAAGATCTCCGCCAGCTCCTTGTTCTGGCAGCAGGAGGGGATGCACATAGCATCGATGTAATAATTGGTGGGGGAGGGGTAATAGAACCGGAGATCGACCCCCTCGTCCTGGGCATCCAGCATGGTGAAATAGTCCCCTGCGTAGTAGGCACCGATGGCGGCCTCGCCGGATTCCATGAGGTTATAGATTTCGTCCATCACCAGACCGTAGCGCAAGGGCTTCTGGTCCAATAGCTCCTGGGCGGCCTCGTCCCAGAGGGCGTGGTCGGTGGAGTTGACCCCATAGCCCAGCTTGTACAGGGCGGTGCCGAAGGCGTCCCGGGAGTTGTTGAACTGGAGAATGCGCCCGGCATATTTTTCGTTCCACATGAGATCCCAGCCCTGGGCATCGGCCTCGTCCACCTCATTCGCGTTGTAGATGATGCCAACGATGCCATAGGTATAGGGGACGGTGTACTGGCCCTGGGGGTCATAGTACAGACCCTTGAAGGCATCGTCTACATACTGATAGTTGGGGATGTTGGAGAAATCCAGCGGCAGCAGCATATTCTCGGCGGACAGGCGGGCGATCATGTAGTCCGAGGGAATGATGACATCGTAGCTCACCGCACCGGAGCTGAGCTTGGCGTACATATCCTCGTTGGAGGGATAGGTATCGTAATTCACATGAATTTTCTGTCCGTATTCCTCCTCATACCAGGATTCGAAGGCGGCGATGGTGTCGAGAGAATCCTCCGAGCCATTGGAAATGTACTCGCCCCAGTTATAGACATTGAGGGTCGGCGTGTCCTTACCGCAGGCGGAGAGGGTGAACAACAGCCCCAGGGACAGGGCGGCGCAGAGAACAAGAGAAATGATCCGTTTCATTTGTAATAATTACCTCCTTGAAAAATTGGTTTTGATGGTCAGCGGCGGGATTTTTCCCGCTTTTGGTGGCGTTCCTCGTCCCGGTCGGTGAGATTGGACAGCAGGAGCAGGAACAGAATCACAAAGAAAATGATGGTGGCCAGGGCATACATTTTGGGCGTCACCGTCTTTTTCGTCATGTTATAGATACGGATGGGGAGGGTCTGGAACCCGTTCCCTTGGGTGAAATAGCTGATGACGAAGTCGTCCAGCGAGAGGGTGAAGGCCATGATCATGCCTGTGGCCACGCCGGGAAGGATCTCCGGAAGGGCGGCCTTGAAAAAGGCCTGCATGGGCGTGCAGCCCAGGTCCATGGCGGCCTCCTGAAGGGAGGAATCCATCTGCCGCAGCTTGGGCAGCACCTGCAGGATCACATAGGGCAGGCAGAAGGTGACATGGGAGAGCAGCATGGTCCAGAAGGACAGGCTGCTGGAAAGTCCCAGCCGGGAGCCAACGAACACGAACATCAGCATCAGCGAGATACCGGTGATGATGTCCGGGTTGATCATGGGGATGTTGGTGACGGTATTCATGGCGGCGCGGATATACCGGCTCCGAAGCTTGTGGATGCCCACGGCGGCGGCCGTCCCCATGACGGTGGAGATGGCCGAGGCAAAGCAGGCCAGCACCAGCGTGTTTTTTACCGAGGCCAGCGTGGCGCCGTCCCGGAAAAGCTCCTCATACCACTTCAGCGAAAAGCCGGAAAAGACGGAAAGGCTCTTTGTCTCGTTGAAGGAGAAGATCAGCAGGATGGCGATGGGCGCGAAGAGAAAGAGAAAGATCAGGACCGTATAGATCCGGGAAGCATGCTTCATTTCAGACACCTCCCTGCACGCGCCGTCCGGCAGCCCGGCGCATCAGCGCCATGCCGGCCAGCAAAACGATCATCATGATAAAGGCGATGGCGGCGGCAAAGTGCAGATTGTTTGCCACATACTGCCCCTCGATGGCGTCGCCGATGAGGAAAAACTTGCCGTTGCCCAGCTTCTGGGAGATATAGAAGGTGCTGATGGAGGGGATGAGCACCATGTTCACGCCGGAAAGCACGCCGGGCAGGCTCAGGGGGAAGATCACCCGGCGGAGCGTGTTGAAGCCGTTGCAGCCCAGATCCCGGGCGGCCTCCACCAGCCGCAGATCCATCTTCGCCATGACGGAATAAATGGGCATGATCATATAGGGCAGATAGTCATAGACCATGCCGATGACCACGGCGCCCTCCGTGCCGATGATATGGACGGGCGGCAGCCCCAGGGCGGAAAGGATCCCGTTGAAGATGCCGGTGTCCTGCAGGATGGTCATCCAGGCGTAGGTGCGGATCAGAAAGTTCATCCACATGGGGATCATGATGAGGGTCATCATGGTCTTCTGGACCCGGGGCCTGGCCCGGGAGATGATATAGGCGATGGGATAGCCCAGCAGCAGGCAGATCAGCGTGGAGATCAGCGCCAGCTTCAGCGAGCGCCAGAAGATCAGCAGATAGGTATGGGTCTCCCGGCCGTCCACCTGGGAGGTGGCGGTGAAGAAGCGGGTCACGTTGTCCAGCGTGAACTGAAAGCTGTTGTCGGTGAAGGCGTAGTAGGCGATAAAGGCCAGCGGCACCAGAATGAAAACGACGGCCCACAGAGAATAAGGGGCCAGCAGCGCGCCCGCAGGGGAGCGGCCCTTCCGGTTCTGCGTGTTCATTTCGCCTGCTCGCTTTCCGCCATGGCCTCTTCCTCGGCGGCGATGGCTTCCGCATTCAGCGCATCCAGGTCCACATCCAGCGAATAATCGCCGTAAAGCCCGGAATACTCGGATTTTTTCATGATATGGATGGCGTCCGGCTCGATGAACAGGCCGATGTGCGCCCCGGGGGCCACATAGTCCGTGGTCTGGATCATCCACATAAAGCCGTTGATGTCCACGATGATCTCATAGTGGACGCCCATGAAGGTGACGGAGGTCACATCGCCCCGGAGCATGGCCCGGTCGCTGTCCGCCGGGACGATATCCACATCCTCGGGCCGCACCACCACGTCCACCGGCTCCTTCAGCTGGAAGCCGCTGTCCACGCAGTCGAAGGTGCGGCCGGAGAAGGCCACCCGGCGGTCCTTCAGCATGGTGCCGTCCAGAATATTGCTCTCGCCGATGAAATCCGCCACAAAGGCGTTTTTCGGCTCGTTATAAATATCGGTGGGCGTGCCGATCTGCTGGATGGAGCCCTTGTTCATCACCACCACCGTATCCGACATGGTGAGGGCCTCCTCCTGATCGTGAGTGACGAAAACGAAGGTGATGCCGACGCTCTGCTGGATGGCCTTCAGCTCCCGCTGCATCTCCTTGCGCAGCTTCAGGTCCAGCGCGGACAGCGGCTCGTCCAGCAGCAGCACCCGGGGATGGTTCACCAGAGCGCGGGCGATGGCCACCCGCTGCTGCTCGCCGCCGGAGAGCTGGCTGACGGACACCCGCTCATAGCCGGAAAGATTCACCAGCTTGAGCATATCGCCCACCCGCTCCCGGATGGAGGCTTCAGAAACGCCGGAGATCCGCAGGCCGAAGGCCACATTTTCAAATACATTCAGATGGGGGAACAGGGCATAGCGCTGAAAGACCGTGTTCACCGGCCGCTTATTGGGCGGGACCTCGTTGATCCTTTTTCCATCAAAATAGACCACCCCCGCGCTGGGGGTCTCAAACCCGCCGATGATGCGCAGCGTTGTGGTCTTGCCGCAGCCCGAAGGCCCGAGCAAGGTGACAAATTCCTTGTCCCTTACATACAGATTGATGTTTTTCAGGACTTCCTTGCCTCCATAATCCTTGTGAATGTTTTCCAGCTGGATCAGACGATCCGCCATTTCACACACCTCCCCAAGCTTTTTTCTAAACCGACAGAGACCGCCGTTTTGTATATCATAAAACGAATCATAATATAGCACAAATTCTGGAATTGTCAATGATTTTTCGCAACTTTTTTGCAAAAATCAAAAGGAAATCGGTTGGCTTTGAAAAAAGCTCCGATTTCCTTAAAATATCGCTGTTTTTCTCTGATTTTCTCAAGTGCGTTTTTCGGGCAAATTTTGGAACCAGGTGAGGAACGGCACCTCCCGCACCTGAAACTCCCGTCCCCGGAGATAATCCAGCGCCCCGGCGGGGGTGGGAAAATCAAAGCGCAGGCGGTAGCTCCAGAGGGCCTGATGGGAAAAGGGCAGGTCCTGATTGTATTTTGCCTGGCCGTATTTCGTGTCGCCGGCCAGAGGGTGACCGGCCTGGGCCATCTGAACGCGGATCTGGTGGGTGCGGCCGGTGAGCAGCTCGCATTCCACCAGCGAGAGCCCGCACCGGGTCTCCAGCGTCCGGTAGCGGAGCATGGCGGTCAGGCTGTCCTTCGTTTTGCTTTTTTCCACAAAGACCTGCTTTTTGTCCGTGTCCCGCCGGAGGTAATTTTTCAGCGTCCCGGCGGCGGGGGAGAGCCTGCCGTGGACCAGGCAGAGATAATATTTGGCGAGCTCCCTGTCCCGGATCTTTTCGTTCAGCACCCGCAGCGCCTCCGCCGTCTTGGCCGCGATGACGATGCCGCCGGTGTTGCGGTCGATGCGGTTGCAGAGGGCGGGGGTGAAGCTTTGCTCCCTGGCGGGGTCCCACTGTCCGGACTGATAGAGATAAGCCTTGATCTGGTTGATCAGCGTGTTGGGGGTCTGGCTTTCGTCCTCGTGGACCACCAGCCCCACCGGCTTGTTTGCCAGCAGGATGTGCCCGTCCTCATAGACGATGTCCAGCCGGGGCGTCACCCGCCGCCAGCCCTCCTCCGGGTCGGGGCTTTCAAAAAACTCGTCGTTGATATATAATTGAAGCGTGTCGCCCTCCTGCAGGCGGTAATTCAGTTCCACGCGCTTTCCGTCCAGCTTGATGCGCTTGAGACGGATGTATTTGTGCAGCAGAGAGGGCGGCAGCGCCGGCAGCGCCTTGGTGAGAAATTTGTCCAGCCGCTGGCCTGCATCGTTGCGTTGGATGATCAGTTCCTTCATAAA
Organism: Clostridiales bacterium UBA4644; assembly: GCA_002405755.1. GTDB lineage: Bacteria > Bacillota > Clostridia > Oscillospirales > Butyricicoccaceae > UBA4644. Next base: position 27,029 of record DHMK01000068.1, on the reverse strand, counting down.
ACGGCTCCTCCGGGAGGAATAGAAGGTTTTTTGCCGGAAACACAAAAAATCCTTGACTTTTTCCCGATTGCTTTCTATAATAAATTTTGCGTTATTGCGAAAAGGAGATTGTATGCTGATCCATCTTCGGGACCTGGCCGCGATGCCTTCGCATCGGATCCGGTTCGATTATACCACAGATCTTTCCAAAGAGGAAGTGGGCTTTGAATATCCTTTTCGCCAGCCGGTGCGGCTGGCGGGCGAGATCACGGACGCCGCAGGCGCCGTCACCCTCCGCGCCGTTGTACAGGCCCATGTCACCACCCGCTGCGCCCGCTGCGGCGAGCCGGTGGAATACGACAAGGAGACGCCGGTGGAGTTTCTTCTGGTGAAGGAGCCTGCCGGGCAGGAGGATCAGGAGCTTCCCGACGATATGCTGGCCATCCGGTCGGACGAGCTGGAGCTGGACGAGATCCTGATCCCGGAGCTTATCCTGGATATGGAGATGGCCGTCCTGTGCAGGGAGGACTGCAAGGGCCTGTGTCCCAAATGCGGCGCGAATCTGAACCGCGGCGAATGTGGGTGCAGCCGGCGCGAGATCGATCCCCGGCTGGCGGTGCTCCAGCGTATCCTGGAGGATAAAAAAGATCGCAAAAATTGAAATATATGGTTTCCATAGGTCAAGGAGGTGTCTAATATGGCAGTACCCAGAGCGCGAATTTCCAAGCAGCGCCGTAATCTGCGCCGCAGCTCTCACTGGAAGCTGGCTTTGCCCGGCCTGGTGAAATGCCCCAAGTGCGGCGAGCCTGTCCTGTCCCACAGAGCCTGTAAGGCTTGCGGGTATTACGCAGGCCGCAAGGTCCTCGAAGTCGCTGAGGAAAAATAAAGCATAAGAAATGGAGAGGGCCGAGCGTCTTCTCCATTTTTGCTGTTTCGGGGGCCGGACGGGCCGGCCCCTTCTTTGTCATCCCGGAGGAAAGGAACGATCGCCCCATGTCTGCCGTCATTACCCATATCGACCCCCATTCTCCCGCGGAAAAGGCGGGGCTCCGGGTGGGCGAGACGCTGCTGTCCATCGGAGGACACCCCATCCACGATGTGATGGACTATAAATTCTACGCCTACGACGCGCACCTGACCCTGACCCTTTGCCGGGAAAACGGTCAGGAGCACACCCTCCGCCTGCGCAAGCGGGAGGGGGAGGATCTGGGGCTGGATTTTGAGACCTATCTGATGGACGCCCAGAAGGGCTGCGCCAACCGGTGCGTCTTCTGCTTTATCGACCAGCTGCCCCGGGGCATGCGTCCCAGCCTTTATTTTAAGGACGATGATGCCCGGCTCTCCTTTCTGCTGGGCAATTATATCACCATGACCAATCTCAGCGATGAAGACGCCGACCGGATCATCCGGATGCACATCTCGCCGCTGAACATCTCTGTCCATACCACCGACCCGGAGCTGCGGAGCCGCATGCTGGGCAACCCCAGGGGCGGCGAGAGCCTGCGGCATCTCTATGCCTTTGCAAGGGCGGGCATCCGGATCCACGCCCAGATCGTCTGCTGCCCCGGCTGGAACGATGGCCCGGCGCTGGAAAAAACACTGGCGGAGCTTTCCGCCCTGCATCCCGCCGTGGAGAGCATTGCCGTGGTGCCCGTGGGCCTGACGCGTCACCGGGACCGTCTGCCCCTGCTGGAGCCGGTGACGGAGCCGCGTGCCCGGGAGATCCTGCGGATCATCGACGCCCGGCGGGCGGACAACCGGGAGAAATACGGCTGCTGCGTGGTCTCTGCGGCAGACGAGCTCTATCTCAAGGCCCATCTGCCCCTGCCGGGGCCGGAGTATTACGAGGGCTATCTGCAGCTGGACAACGGCGTGGGCCTGATGACGCTGTTTGAGGAGGAGCTTTCCGCCGCGCTGGCCTGCGAGGAGGCGGAGCTTGCTGTGCCCAGTCCCTTCACCATCGCCTGCGGCATGGCGGCGGCCCCCTTCATGGAGCGCATGACGGAGCGCATCCGCCAAAAGTGCCCCGGCCTGCAGTGCCGGGTGATCGGCGTGCGCAACGATTTTTTCGGGGAGACGGTGGATGTTTCCGGTCTGGTCACCGGCGGCGACCTGATGCGTCAGCTGAAGGGAAACCTGCTGGGCGACCGGCTGCTGCTGCCCATCGTCATGCTGCGGGACAAGCAGGATGTCTTTCTGGACGATGTGACCCGGGAGGAGCTGGCCCGGGCGCTGGGCGTCACGGTGCAGACCGTGGATATCGACGGCGGCGTTTTCCTGGATACCGTTTTGGAAAACGGCCGCTGAACCCATTCTTTTGACAAAAACCGCTTGATTTCAGGACGGTATCCTGAAATAATAGCAGAAGCATATTGCAAACAGGGAGGAACAAACCATGGAAAAACCGGTCATTGCCATTGTGGGCAGACCCAATGTGGGAAAATCCCTGCTGTTTAACCGGATCACAGAAAAAAAGGCCGCCATCGTGGAAAACACCCCGGGCGTCACACGCGACCGGATCTATGGCGACGCGGAGTGGCGGGGCAAGCCTTTTCTGGTGGTGGACACCGGCGGCATCGAGCCCCGGTCCAACGACCAGATCCTGCGGTTCATGCGGCAGCAGGCGCTGATCGCCATCGACCACGCCAGCGTGGTCATTCTCGTCACCGATATCCGCACCGGCCTGACCGCCGCGGATCAGGAGGTGGCCGCCATGCTGAAGAAGGCAAAGAAGCCCGTGGTGCTGGCGGTGAACAAGCTGGATTCCCCCGGTGAGCCGCCGGCAGAGTTTTATGAGTTTTACAATCTGGGCCTGGGCGATCCGGTGGGCATCTCCGCCATGCACGGCAACGGCACCGGCGACCTGCTGGACGCCTGCTTTGCGCATCTTCCCGCCGAGGCCTGGGAGGGCCCGGCTCAGGAGGAGGGCATCAAGGTGGCCGTCATCGGCAAGCCAAACGCCGGCAAAAGCAGCCTGGTGAACTTCGTCACCGGGGAGGAGCGGGTCATCGTCAGCGATATCCCCGGCACCACCCGGGACAGCATCGACAGCCGCGTCCTGCGGGACGGCGAGGTCTATACCTTCATCGACACCGCCGGCATCCGCCGCAAGAGCAAGGTGGACGAGGCCATCGAGCGCTTTTCCGTCATGCGGGCCCAGATGGCCATCGAGCGGGCGGATGTGTGCGTTCTGATGATCGACGCCTCCACTGGCATCACCGATCAGGACACCAAGATCGCCGGTCTGGCCCACGACGCGGGCAAGGCTGCCATCATCGCCGTCAATAAGTGGGACCTGATCGAAAAGGAAACGGGGACCCAGAGCGACTATGAAAAGAGGATCCGCACGGAGCTTTCCTATATGCCCTATGCGCCCATGATCTTCCTTTCCGCCAAAACGGGCCTGCGGGTGGAAAATCTCTTTGCACTGATCCGGAAGGTCTATGAGGCCTCCACCACCCGGATCACCACCGGCAACCTCAACGCCATTCTGGCAGATGCCACTGCCCGGGTCCAGCCGCCCACGGACAAGGGCCGCCGGCTGAAGATCTTCTATATGACCCAGGCCGGCATCCAGCCGCCCACCTTCGTCTGCTTCTGCAACGATTCCAGGCTGTTTCATTTTTCCTATGTCCGTTATCTGGAAAATCAGATCCGGCAGGCCTATCCCCTGGAGGGCACGCCGGTAAAAATGGTCATCCGTCAGCGGGGCGAGGAGCTTTGACCGCGAGAGACGGTCGGATCTTTTCCGGGCGCGTTTGCCCGGAGCTGAGCTTAAAGCGGGAGGGGAGCTTTGATGTTTCCACATAGCATATGGGCCTGGCTCGCCGCGGCGGCCTGCGCCTATCTTCTGGGTTCCGTCAGCGGGGGCCTGATCGCCTCCTTCACCCGGCACAAGGAGGACCTCCGCCGCCACGGCAGCGGCAACGCCGGCATGACCAACGCCCTGCGCATCTACGGCGTCCGCAGCGCGGCGCTGGTGCTGGCCATTGATGCGCTGAAGACGGTTTTTGCCGTCCTGCTGGCCCGGCTGCTGCTGGGTCAGCCCTGGGGAACGGTGGTGGGCGGCGCCTGCGCCGTTTTGGGCCATGATTTCCCCGTATATTACCGGTTCCGGGGCGGAAAGGGCGTTTTGTCCTCCGCCGTAGTGGTGGCGCTGCTGGATTGGCGGATCTTTCTGATCTCGCTGGCTGTTTTTGCGCTGGCGGTGCTGCTGAGCGGGCGGGTCTCCGTTGGCTCGCTTTCCGTGGCCGTGGCCGCGCCGGTGTGCTGCCTGCTGCTGCAGGTGGGGACGGTGCAGGAGCTGTTTGTGGCGGCGCTGGGCGCGCTGCTGATCTTCACCCACCGAAGCAATCTTCGGCGGCTCCTTCGGGGGCAGGAGCCGAAGACCGTGATCGCAAAAAGGAGAAGCCTATGAACATCACCGTTGCGGGCAGCGGCGGCTGGGGCCTGGCCATGGCCAAGCTGCTGGCGGAAAAGGGCCACGCCGTCTCCGTCTGGAGCCACAGGCCGGAGACCACCCGGCTGCTCCGGGAAAAACGCTGCAACCCCAAGCTGCTTTCCGGCGTGACCCTGCCGGAGCCTATTGATTTTACCGACCGGCTGGACGGCGCGGGAGAAAGTCCCATCGTCGTTCTGGCAACGCCCTCTTATGCCGTGGCGGAGACGGCGGAAAAGCTCCGCCCCTTCCTCCGTCCGGGCCAGACCATGGTCCTGCTGAGCAAGGGCTTTGATTTGGACCACGGCTGCTGCCTGCTCAGCGACACCGTGAGCCGGGTGCTGGGGCCGGAATATCCGGTGGTGGCCCTCACCGGGCCCTCCCATGCGGAGGAGGTCAGCCGCGGGATCCCCACGGCCGTTGTGGCCGCCTGTCCCCGGCAGGCCAGCGCCGAGCTGGTGCAGGAGGCCTGCAGCAATTCCTATTTCCGGGTCTATACCTCGCCGGATCTGGTGAGCGCAGAGCTGGGCGGCGCAATGAAAAATATCATGGCCATCGCCGTTGGCGTCAGCGACGGCTATGGCTTCGGCGACAATACCAAGGCCATGCTCATGACCCGGGGCATCACGGAAATGTCCCGGCTGGGCGTTTTGCTGGGCGGCCGGGAGGAGACCTTTGCGGGGCTTTCCGGCGTGGGCGACCTGATCGTCACCTGCATCTCCCAGCATTCCCGCAACCGTCGGGCCGGTCTGCTCATCGGCCGGGGCGCTACGGCGCAGCAGGCCCTGCAGCAGGTGGGCGCTGTGGTGGAGGGCTATTTTGCCACCAGGGCGGTCCATGAGCTTACCGCCGGACGGCAGGTCTCCATGCCCATCTGCGAAGCCATGTATGATATCCTTTTCCGGGAGCAGCCGCTGCCGGAGGTCATCGACGGCTTGTTCCGCCGCTCCAGCCGCGCCGAGCACGATTCCCATAACAACGGCTGGGGCTGAGCCGTCCGGTCGTGCGAGGCTCCGGCGGCGAGTGCCGCCGTCTGATTTCCGGCAAATGAATTGCCGGAAATCTATCTGATCGGAAGGGCCCCCGCAGCGCCTGCGCTGTGGGGAAACGCACGACTCTCATAATAACGGCTGGGGCTGATCCGCCCGGTCGTCTGTGGACTGACCAGCACAAAAAAGCGTCCGGCATGATGCCGGACGCTTTTCAAACATTCAGATCGCTCAGATCGCGCGGGTGACCTTGCCGGAACGCAGGCAGCGGGTACACACGTTGATGTGCTTGGGAGCGCCTTCCACGACCGCCTTGACGCGGCGCACATTGGGCTTCCAGGCGCGGTTGGTGCGTCTGTGGGAATGGGAGACCTTGATACCAAAGGTCACGCCTTTGCCGCAAACATCGCATTTTGCCATTTTCTCGCACCTCCTTCGGCCTTAGTCCAAAACGCATTTCCGGCTTGCCGGAAAGCGGCAACTGTTATCTTACCATGCCGGCGGAAAAAAAGCAAGTATTTTTTGAAAAACCTTCCATTTTTGCGGAAAACAGCGGATTTTCCTTGCTTAAGCACCGGGGAAAGCGTATAATCCATAATAAATTATTATGCCTTTGATTCGGAGGAGAAGCCTATGGCGGAGTATTCTGTGGCGCTGCATCAGATCATCAGTGAGCTGCATCTGGAGGTGGTCTGCGGACCGGAGGATTATGAGGATATCCTGATCACGTCCCGGGCCGTGACCCGGCCGGCCCTGCCCCTCACCGGCTTTTATGAGTATTTTGACGGCGATGAGGTCCAGGTCATCGGCAAGGCGGAGGATTATTACCTCCAGAGCCTGACCCAGGCCCAGCGGCAGGAGAGCCTGGACAAGCTGCTCTCCTATCATATCCCGCTGCTGGTGCTGGCCAACGGCATCGAGGTCATGCCGGAATATGTGGAGATGGCGAAGAAGCACGGCGTCACCCTCACCTGGACGAAGGAGCGGACCTCCAGCTTTGTTTCCGCCCTGTCGGCGTCGCTGAATGTTCATCTGGGCGAGCGGTGCACCATCCATGGCGTGCTGGTGGAGGTTTACGGCGAGGGCATCCTGCTGAAGGGCGACAGCGGCGTGGGCAAAAGCGAGGCGGCGGTGGAGCTGCTCAAGCGCGGCCACCGGCTGGTGGCCGACGATGCGGTGGACATCAAGCGGGTTTCCAACAAGACGCTGGTGGGCTCCGCGCCGGAGCTGATCCGTTATTTCATGGAGATCCGGGGCATCGGCATCATCGACGTGCGGCGGATCTTCGGCACCGGCGCCATCAAAATGACGGAAAAAATCGACCTGATCATCAACCTGCGCAAGTGGGAGGACGGCAAGGTCTATGACCGCATGGGCGAGGAGCAGAGCTATGAGGAGATCCTGGGCCTGCCCATCCCGGCGCTGGAGGTGCCTGTGCGCCCGGGCCGGAACCTTGCGGTGATCGTGGAGGTGGCGGCGCTGAACCATCGAAACAAAAAGATGGGCTTCAACGCGGCGAAGGAGCTTTCCGACAAGCTCTACGCCAGCATGATCGCCAAGACCGGCGGGGACAATTGACCTCTCGCCGGCATAGCATGAGATAAAATCGCGATTTTCTGCCAAAGGAGCCGTTTTTGCATGAAAAAGATGAATCCCATCCGCCTGGCCGTGGTATTTTCCGGCTGCCTGCTGGGAGCGGGCTATGTTTCGGGACAGGAGATCTGGCAGTTTTTCGGTTCCTATGGGCTGAACGGCTATTGGGGTCTGCTGGCGGCGGTAGCGCTGCTGTTCGGCATCAGCCTGCTGACCCTGCGGCTGGTGCAGCTTTCCGGCGTGGTGCAGTTCGATAAGGTGCTGATCCCCTGGGATGTGCCGGCGCTGCGGGTGTCGGTGGGCGCGCTGGAGATCATCCAGTATTTCGGCGTGGTGGCTGTGATGACGGCGGGCGTTGGCGCCCTGCTGGAGACCATGTGCGGCCTGCCGGCCGCCGCCGGCTGCGTGATCTTTTCGCTGCTGGTGCTGGCCGTGGCGCTGCTGGGGCTTTCCGGCGTGGTCTCGGCCTTTTCCGTTTCCGTGCCCATTCTGGTGGCGGCCACGGTGGCCTTCGGCGCGGCATCGCTGGCCAAGGGCGATTTTTTCAGCCAGCCCTGGGAAAGCGGCTCCGGCAGCAACGCCCTTCTGGGCAACTGGCTCATGGGCGCACTGACCTTTACCTCTTATAACGCCTTTGGTGCAGTGGGCATCCTGGCCCCCTTCGGCAGCCATGTGAAGGACAAAAAGACCCTTTATTCCGGCCTGGGGCTGGGGACGGCGGCGCTGCTGCTGGTGGCGCTGAGCGTTATGGTCTGCCTGCGGGTCTGGCCCGATTCCACGGGACAGGAGCTGCCCATGCTGGCGGTGGCGGCGGATTATGGCAAGGGCTTTGCCTGGATCTATGCCCTGCTGCTCATCGCCGCCATGTTCGGAACGGCCCTTTCCTGCCTGGTGGGCATCGTGGACTATCTGGAGCGGAAATATCCCGCCCTGTACCGCCGGCGCAAGCCCTTTATCATCGGCCTGACGGCGCTGATCTGCGCCTCCAGCCTGATGGGTTTCGGCGGGCTGATCTCCGTGCTCTATCCCATCTTCGGCTACAGCAGCGCCATCTTCCTCGTCACGGCGCTGATCCATTATCTCATGCTCCGCTTCGGCAAAAAGAAGCCGGCAGAGGAAAAGGACGCGCAAAATACGCATTCAGCGTAATGTGAGGGAAGTGATTTGAATGGGCTTATGGGAGATCATCAAAGGCGAACAGCCGGGACTCATAAAGACCTTGCTGAATTATGAAAACAAAGGACAGTTTGGAGAGTTCGCAACGGAATATGCGCTGACAAACAACAATCTTGAGGGTGAACTTATCGTCCTGAAAAATGTTTATCTCCCAACGGAGGGGAAGACCTCGGAGATCGACTTGCTGATGATCCATGAAAAAGGAATCTTTGTGTTTGAAAGCAAAAACTATAGCGGATGGATCTTTGGCAGCATGGATCAGCTGAATTGGACGCAAGCATTGCCCAATGGCGATAAAAACCGATTTTACAACCCCATTCGGCAAAACAGAACGCACATTAGAGTGTTGGCCGAGTACTTAAACAAGCCGATGTCGGAATTTATATCCTATATCATTTTTTCTGAAAGATGTACTTTGAAAAAAGTACCGGAAAGCACGGAGGATATCATCATCGTCCGCCGCCCGGATATGCTGAAGAAGTTGCGTGCTGCACTGAAAGCAACTCCAATAAAATACACGCACGATGACATGAAGGCGATGGAGGCAAAGCTGCGGCCACTTACGGAGCGGGGCGCCGCCGAAAAGCAGCAGCACATCGAAAATATACAAAACAAATGCCCGTTCTGCGGAAGCGAGCTTGTTTTGCGAAACGGGAAATATGGTAAATTCTACGGATGCAGCACATATCCGAAATGCAAGTTCACCCGCCCCCAGAAATAATTGGACAGTATTTTGTATCGGGGTACTTCAACAAGACCCTGAAGCGCAAAAGTCTGCTTGACATTTTCTCCTCCCCGGCGTACAATAGCACCGAACTGAACAGCAGGGGCGCTGGCGCAAGCCGGCTGAGAATCCGCGTCATGCCGCGGGAGTCCCTTATACCTGATCCGGGTAATGCCGGCGTAGGAAGCGAGAGATCGGATGCTCCATGCCGTGCTGCCCTTTGGCGGTGCGGCGTTTCTTTTCTCCGTCAGGGCTGTTCTCCAAAAAACAAAACAGGAGGACAAAACAATGAAACACGAAAAGCTTATCGCCATCTGCGAGGGCGCTCTGTGCGTGGCGCTGGCCTATGCGCTGAGCCTGCTGGAGCTGGATCTATGGTACCAGGGCGGCTCCATCGGCCTGTGTATGCTGCCGCTGGCCGTTTATGCCTGGCGGCGGGGCACGGGCTGGGGCGTCATGGCCGGTCTGGCCTTCGGCGTGATCAAGTGCATTCTGGGCAAGGGCGTTGCCTATGGCTGGCAGAGTATGCTGCTGGATTATTTCGTGGCCTTTGCCGCGGTGGGCCTGGCCGGCCTGACCCGCAAGGCCAAGCACGGTCTGGCGCTGGGCGCGCTGGTGGGCGGCGCGGCCCGCTTTGCGGTGCATTTCATCAGCGGCGTCACGATCTATAAGATCATGGAGCCTACGGAGCTTTACGGTCTGGTTTTCAGCAATCCCTGGGTCTATTCTCTGGCCTATAATATCGGCTATATGCTGCCCAGCACGCTGCTGGCGGCGCTGGTCTGCCTGCTGCTGGAAAAGCCCATGTCCCGGCTCCCCGGCGGCAGCCGCGCCTGAAACGGCTGAAAAAACGCATAAAGCGCTGCGCTCCTCTGTATGCTCCTTTCAGGAGGTGATCGTATGGAGGAGCGCATTTCTGATCTGAGCCTGCGGGAGGTGATCGATTTGGATTCCGGCCGCAGGCTGGGCCGGGTGCGCGATGCGCTGGTGGACACAAGGACCGGCCGGGTGACGGCTCTGATCGTGCCGGGACGGCTGCGGTGTCTGGGCCTGCTGGGCCGGGAGGAGGAGATCCTGCTGCCCTGGGAGACGCTGGAAAAGCTGGGGGAGGATATCCTGCTGGTGCGCCGGGGCAGAAGGGAGCGGCAGGGGCTTCCTGGCGGCGCAGAGGGGAAAAACGGCGGAGAGCCGTAAAAAATTCCCGTTTTCCGGAAAAAAAGCTTGCATTGCAGCTTGTCCTGTGTTACGATAAATTAGCTGTCGGAGTGTGCTGCTCCGGCGGACGACACACATTGCGTAAGGCCGAGGGAAGTGCCTGTCTCAGGTGCCGGAGCCGATGAGCGTGGTGGAGGAAAATAACTTAAAGGAGGACATTGCAATGTCTGTAATCAGCATGAAGCAGCTGCTGGAAGCCGGCGTCCATTTCGGACACCAGACCCGCCGCTGGAACCCCAAGATGGCCGAGTATATCTTTATGGAGCGCAACGGCATCTATATCATCGACCTGCAGAAGACCGTGAAGAAGCTGGAGGAAGCTTATTTCTTCGTGCGCGATCTGGCGGCCGAGGGCGGCACCGTTCTGTTCGTGGGCACCAAGAAGCAGGCGCAGGACGCCGTGAAGGAAGAGGCCGAGAAGGTCGGCATGTTCTATGTGAACGCCCGTTGGCTGGGCGGTATGCTCACCAACTTCAAGACCATGCGTCAGCGGGTGGAGCGCCTGAATCAGCTGAACCGTATGGCGGAGGACGGCACCTTTGATCTGCTGCCCAAGAAGGAAGTCATCAAGCTGCGTCTCGAGATCGAGAAGCTGGAAAAATATCTGGGCGGCGTCAAGGAAATGAAGAAGCTGCCCGGCGCGCTGTTCGTGGTGGACCTCCGCAAGGAGAAGAACGCCATCGCCGAAGCCCGCAAGCTGGGCATCCCCATCGTCGCCATCGTGGACACCAACTGCGATCCCGACGAGGTAGACTATGTGATCCCCGGCAATGACGACGCTATCCGCGCCATCAAGCTGATCGCCGCCACCATGGGCGCCGCCATCACCGAGGGCCGCCAGGGCGAGCAGCTGGAGGTCTCCGACGAGACCGCTCCCGCCGCGGAGCAGGCTCCCGTGGACACCACCCCCCGCGCTCCCAGAAAGCGCGCTTCCAAGACCGCGGAAGAGATCGCCGCTGAATGATCCAGGCGGCATAACCCCCAAAACACAACGGGGCGGCGCTCCGGCACCGCTCCGCATTTCTTTTTCACGATATTAAGATACTACAGGAGGATATGATTATGGCATTTACTGCTGCTGATGTGAAGAACCTGCGCGAAATGACCGGCTGCGGCATGATGGACTGCAAGAAGGCCCTCACCGAGACCGAAGGCGATATTGATAAGGCCATCGAGCTGCTGCGGGAAAAGGGCCTGGCCTCTCAGGCCAAGAAGGCCGGCCGCGTGGCCGCCGAGGGCATGGCCTATGCCGCCGTTATCGACGGCGTGGGCGTTGTGGTGGAGGTCAACTGCGAGACCGACTTCGTCGCCAACGGCGAGCTGTTCCAGAACTTCGTCAAGGGCGTGGCCGCTGTGGTCGCCAAGGAAAACCCCGCCGATGTGGAAGCCCTGCAGAGCTGCACCTGGGTGGACGGCAAGGGCACCGTCGCCACCGCCAAGGACGAGCTGTTCCTGGCCCTGCGTGAAAATATGCAGATCCGCCGCTTCGCCCGCATCGATACCGGCGTCTGCGTGCCTTATGTCCATATGAAGGGCAAGATCGGCGTTCTGGTCGATCTGGATGTGGAAGGCGGCGTGGACGCCACCGAGATCGGCAAGGATGTGGCCATGCAGATCGCCGCGCTGAATCCCCGCTTCTGGGATAAGTCCATGGTCACCGCCGAGGTCCTGGAGGAAGAGAAGAAGATCGTCCTGGCCCAGATGGACAACGATCCCAAGATGGCCTCCAAGCCCCAGCAGGTGAAGGAAAACATCGCCAACGGCAAGATGAACAAGTTCTACGCCGAAAACTGCCTGCTGCAGCAGGAGTTCGTCCGCAGCGACATTTACACCGGCACCGTGGAAGGCTATATCGCCGACGCGGCCAAGAAGCTGGGCGGCAAGGTCACCTTCAAGACTGCCGTCCGCTTTGAGCGCGGCGAGGGCATCGAGAAGAAGCAGGAGAACTTTGCCGATGAGATCGCACAGCTCACCGGCCAGAAGAAATAATCGATCCCAAAGCATTCAGGCTCCGGCGAAGGCCGGAGCCTTCTGTTTATCACGCCGGCCTGCGGCCGCCGGGAAAGGAGAAGCCATGGAACAGGATCAAATGAAGGAGCTGCCGGGGCTTTTGCTGCCCTGGTTCCGGGAAAATGCCCGGGCGCTGCCCTGGCGGCAGGATCGGGAGCCTTACCGGGTGTGGCTTTCCGAGATCATGCTCCAGCAGACCCGGGTGGAGGCCGTCAAGGGCTATTACGCCCGGTTTCTGCAGGCGCTGCCCGATGTATTTGCGCTGGCGGAGGCGCCGGAGGAGCAGCTGCTGAAGCTTTGGGAGGGCCTGGGCTATTATAACCGGGCCCGCAATCTGCAAAAGGCGGCAAGGCTGGTGGCCTATGAGAAAAACGGCGTCTTTCCGGATACCTACGAGGGCCTTCTGGCGCTGCCCGGCGTGGGAGAATATACCGCCGGCGCGGTGGCCTCCATCTGCTTTGACCGACCCTGTGCCGCCGTAGACGGCAATGTGCTGCGGGTGCTTTCCCGCTATCTGGCCGACGGCGGCGCCGCGGAGGAGCAGAAAAAGCGCTTCCGCCAGGCCTTGGAGGCGGTTTATCCGCCGGGACAGTGCGGCGCATTTACGCAGGCGCTGATGGAGCTGGGGGCGGCGGTCTGCCTGCCTAACGGCGCGCCCCTTTGCGAAGGGTGTCCGCTGGCGGAGCGCTGCGCGGCAAAAAAACAGGGCGATCCCCGGGAATATCCCCGGCGGGAGACGAAAAAGCCCCGCCGCCGGCAGGCACGGACGGTGTTTCTGCTGGACTGCGGCGGAAGGCTGGCCATCTGCCGCCGGCCGCCCCGGGGCCTGCTGGCCGGACTCTGGCAGCTGCCTGATACGGAGGGGACGCTGACGCCGGAGCAGGCGCTGGAGCAGGTGCGGTGCTGGGGGCTGCAGCCCTCGGACCTGCGCAGCCAGCGGCAGCGAAAGCATATTTTCACCCATGTGGAATGGAATATGACCGGCTATGAGATCGCCGTGGCCGGAGAGGGAGGGCCCTTTCTTTGGGCCACTCGTCAGGCGCTGGCGCAGCAATATGCCCTGCCAACGGCCTTCCGGCAGTTTTTGGAGGAATAAAAAGCAAAGGAGAGACCTTCGTCTCTCCTTTTTTCTTTGCAAGGCGTTTTTACAGGCCTTTTTTGCTGTCGTAGGTGCTGCACTGGGTGTCCTTGCAGGTGCAGGCGCTGACGCCGCTGATATCCACGCTGGGGGCGGTGCATTTGCAGTCCTTGTTATAGGAGCAGGAGCACACGTCGCACTGGATATCCGTCTCCGGCTGGGCGCTGGTGTTGCGGGCCACCACATTGCTGTAATTTTCCGCGCGGCGGGTAAAGCTGTCGCAGCAGGTATCGTTTTTCCGGTCGGCGGTGGCGCCCTCCACCCGGATGTCCTCCCGGATGCACAGGTCGTTCTGATTATTGGAGCAGTGACGGGCATTGCATCTCAGATAGCTCATGAAAAATACTTCCTTTCCGGCCGCCTGCAGGCGGCTTTTTCTATGTTAGCTTGCGTCTGCAAAAGGAAAATATACATTCCGAAAAAACAGGAAAACGGGGAAAACGGGCAAAAAAACTTGAAAAAAGCCAAAGAATAGATTCAGAAAACTTCAGATTTTCTCTTGCATTTTGCTGGCGGGCTGTTTATAATAAGAAGCATAGTGGCGGCAAGGCCCATTTTTATCCCATTCAGCGGTGATTCGCGGTGATTTTTGCAAAAGGAGGCGAGGGAAATGCGCGGCGAGTATCAGCACAATATCGACGCCAAGGGCCGCATGATCTTTCCCGTGCGCCTTCGGGAGGAGCTGGGGGAGCACGCGGTGATCTTCCGGGGCCTGGACCACTGCCTTACCGTCTTCCCCGCGGAAAAGTGGGAAAAGCTGCAGGAAAAGCTGGACGCGCTGCCCATGTCCTCCGGCCGGCAGATCCGCCGGTTTTATTCCGCCAATTACGAGGTGGAGCCGGACGCCCAGGGCCGCATCGTGGTGCCGCCCATCCTGCGCAAATATGCCGACCTGGAAAAGGAAGTCACCATCATCGGCATGATGGACCGGGTGGAGATCTGGAACACCGCCGCCTGGGAGAAATATAACGAAGACATGGATCAGAACTGGCAGGAGCTGACGGATACCATGGATTCTCTGGGAGTGTGACCATGGAATTCCAACATGTTTCCGTGCTCCGCCCGGAATGCATCGAGGCGCTGAACATCCAGCCCGACGGCATTTATGCCGATGCCACCACCGGCGGCGGCGGACATTCGCTGGCCATCGCCCAGCGGCTGGAGACCGGACGGCTCATTTGCTTCGACCGCGATGCGGAGGCGCTGGCCGCCGCAAGGCTCCGTCTGGCGGAGCATCTGGACAAGGTGACCTTTGTGCAGAGCAATTTCGAGCAGCTGAAGCCCCGGCTGGCGGAGCTGAACATCCCCGCGCTGGACGGCATCCTGTTTGATCTGGGCGTGTCCTCCTATCAGCTGGACAATCCGGAACGGGGCTTTTCCTATATGCAGGACGCGCCGCTGGATATGCGGATGGACCGCTCCCAGCCCTACAGCGCCTGGAATGCCGTCAATGAGGAGTCCTTTGAGGAGCTGCGGCGGATCATCGGGCTATACGGCGAAGAGCGCTTTGCCGGGCGCATCGCCTCCGCCATCGTCAAACGGCGGGAGCAGGCTCCCATCAACACCACGCTGGAGCTGGTGGAGGTGATCAAGAGCGCCATGCCTGCCGCGGCAAAAAAAGAAAAGCAGCATCCCGCAAAGCGGACCTTTCAGGCCATCCGCATCCAGGTGAACGGCGAGCTTTCCGCCGTGGAGACCGCCGTGGCCGACGCGCTGGACTGTCTGGCTCCCGGCGGAAGATGCGCGGTGATCAGCTTCCATTCGCTGGAGGATCGCATCGTAAAGCATATTTTTCAGCAGGCAGCCCGCGGCTGCACCTGTCCGCCGGAGTTTCCGGTGTGTATCTGCGGAAAAAAGCCGCAGGTGAAGCTCCTGACCAAAGGCCCCATCGTGGCCGGCCCCCAGGAGCAGGAGGAAAATCCCCGGGCCCGCTCGGCGAAGCTCCGCGTGGCGGAAAAGCTTTGAACCCGATATGAGAAACAGAGAGGAGCGCAGCACATGAGCAGATATGGCGACAACGCAGCACGGAAGGTGGAGTTTCCCGCGCCGCAGATCCCGCAGCAGGAGGAGCAGTCCCAGCTTCGCGCCCTGCCGGAAAAGCGCTCCCGCAAGGGCCAGAAGCTGGCGGTCCCTTACGGGAAATACGCGCTGATGCTGGCCGGTGTGTTTGCCGTGCTTCTGTGCGTGGTGGGCAGCTATATGCGCCTGGCCTCTCTGAACACCGGCAACAGCAAGCTCCGCCGGCAGATCGAGACGCTGGAGAGCGAGGAAAACGCCCTGAACGCCAAGAAGGAGCAGCTTTATAACCTGGCTTATGTGGAGGACTGTGCGAAAAACACGCTGGGCATGGTCAAGGCCGACAAGAGCCAGATCACCTATGTGGAGATGGACAGCGGAGACCGGATGGTGCTTGCGGAAGCGCCGGCGGCCGGCGCAGATCGGGGCGGACTGCTCCAGCGGATCGTCCACAGCTTCAATGCGGTGTTGGAATATCTGAATTGAGCAGGGCCATATATTAGAGAGAAAGGCCAAAGAAGGGGAGTAAGGTGCGGGAAAAAGCGCCTTGCTCCATTTTCCTACTTATCCGGCGGGAAACTGCGCCGGCCCAAGGGAAGGAGCGCATATGTCCCAGATCGAACGGAAAGCGGATATTCATGTAAAACGCCGGGTGAAGCTGTTGGCGGTGGTGTTCTGCATCCTGTGCTTCGCGGCGATCCTGGCCAGACTGGCTTATCTGCAGATCATCCGGCAGGATTTTTACAAGCAGAAGGCCCTCAGCAGCCAGACTCGGGATGTGACCATCTACCCCAAGCGCGGCACCATTTACGATACCAACGGCAAGCCGCTGGCCATTTCCGCCAGCACGGAAATGCTCATTCTCAGTCCACGGCAGCTGCGGCCGGAGAAATACGGCGACCTGCTCAGCGCGGAAAAGCGGGAATATCTGGAGACGCACCAGCTGACCTCCCGAGATGTGGACGAAAAGACGGCGCTTGCGCCGGAGACTTGCGAAGCCATCCGGGAAAAGCGGCTGCAGACCATCGTGGAGACGCTGCCCACCCTGCTGGAGCTGGATGCAGACACCATCCTGCAGAAGGCGGAAAAGGACAGCGCCTATCAGGTGCTGATCCGGGGCGTGGAAAAGGATCAGGCCGATCAGGTGCGGCAGTTCATTCAGGACAACAAATACAGCGGCTTCCTCTATTTTGAAGCGGATTCCACCCGTTATTACCCCTATGGCAGCTTTCTGGCCAGCGTGCTGGGCTGCGTGGGCAGCGATAAGCAGGGCCTGGCCGGTCTGGAAAAGCAATATGACGAGCTTCTCACGGGGACGCCGGGCCGGGCGGTCTCGCTGACCGATACCCACGGCAACGCCATCACGGAGGATTATGAGCTTTATTACGAAGCCCAGGACGGCTCGTCGCTGGTGCTCACCATCGACGAGGTGCTGCAGCATTATCTGGAGAAGCATCTGGAGATCGCCTATAACGACAATCAGGTGAAGGGCTCTGCCATCGGCGTGGTCATGGATGTGAGCGACGGCGGCATCCTTGCCATGGCCTCCTACCCGGAATACGATCCCAACCAGCCCTTTGTTCTCAGCGAGGAAAAGGAGGCGGAGGTGGCCGCCATCGAGGACGAGGAAGCCCGGAAAAAGGCCAGGAGCGACGCCATCTATCAGATGTGGAGCAACAAGGGCGTCTCCTTCCTCTATTATCCCGGCTCCACCTATAAGATCATCACCATGGCCTCTGCGCTGGAGGAGGGCGTGGTCACGGAAAACAGTCATTTTTACTGCTCCGGCTCCAAGCTCATCGAGGGCTGGAGCCGCCCCATCGGCTGCTGGAAAAAGGGCGGCCACGGGGAGGAGACCCTGCGGGACGCTCTGAAAAACTCCTGTAACCCGGCGCTGATGACCATCGGCCAGGCGCTGGGCATCCAGAAGTTCGGGGATTATGCCTCCGCCTTCGGCGTCCGCAGCAAGACCGGCGTGGATCTGCCCGGCGAGGAGCTGGGCATCTTCAACCTGCGCAGCGGCGTAGACCTGGCGGTCTATTCCTTCGGCCAGAACTTCTCGCTGACGCCCCTGCAGCTGATCACGGCGGTCTCTGCCGTGGCCAACGGCGGCACGCTGCTGCAGCCCCATATCGTCAAGGAGATCCTGAACGCCGACGGCACCGTGGCCCAGAGCTTCGGCCGCACGGAGGTGCGGCAGGTGATCTCGGAGCAGACCTCCGATCTCATGCGGGATATGCTGGAGGACGTGGTCAAGACCGGTACCGGTAAAAACGCCTATGTGGCGGGCTATCGGGTGGCGGGCAAAACGGGCACCACGGAAAATATCGAGCGCAAGACCAAGGACGGAGAGGATGTTTATGTGACCTCCTTTGTGGCCTTTGCCCCGGCGGATAACCCCAGGATCGCCGTTTTGATCCTGCTGGATGAGCCTACGGTGCTGCCCATCTCCGGCGGTCTGAACACGGCTCCGGTGGTGCGGCGCTTTCTGGAGGAGGCCCTGCCCTATCTGGAGGTGGAGCCGGTCTATACGGAGGAGGAAAAGGCCGCGCGGGATGTGATCATGCCCGACCTCACCGGCATGACCCTCAGCGAAGCGGAAGCTGCCCTGAAAAAGCTTGGGCTCACCTGCCAGAGCTCCGGAGCGGAGGTCAAGGTCACCGATCAGATCCCCGCAGCGGGGACCACCGTGGCGGGCGGCAGCAAGGCCGTCCTCTATCTGGGCGGCAGCAAGCCGGATAAGGTGCTCACCGTGCCGGATCTTTCCGGCATGACGCTGAGCCGGGCCAGGACCACCCTGCAGAACATGGGCCTGTATGTGCGGGTCAGCGGCGGCGTCTCCGAGGAGAGCCAGACCGTTACAAAGCAGGACGCCCGGGCCAACGCCCAGGTGGAATACGGTACGGTGATCACCGTGGAAACCACGGATATGAATCAGCGGGCCCAGTAAACGCAGGATCAGGTATACCATGGAACAGAGCACTGTTCCGGAACACAATAAAAAGGAGCTGAAATCTATGAAGCTGTCCCGGCTGCTGCGGGATGTGAACGGTGGAGATCTGTGCGGAAGGCCGGAGAGAGAAATTACCGGCATTTGCTCTGATTCCCGAAGGGTTGGGCAGGGGAGCCTGTTCGTGGCCATCCCGGGCTTTCAGAGCGATGGACATCGATATATCCGGCAGGCCATGGCGCAGGGCGCCTGCGCGGTGGTGGCTCAGCACGCGCCGGACTGCCCCGTGCCGGAGGATGTGACGCTGATCCTGGTGGAAGACGCCCGGAGGGCGCTGGCACAGCTTGCGGCGGAGTGGTATGACCACCCGGAGCGGCAGCTCCGGCTGATCGGCGTCACCGGCACCAACGGCAAGACGACCACCACCTGGCTGATCCGGCACATCCTGGAGCAGTGCGGACATAAATGCGGGCTCATCGGTACCAACGGCAGCATTGTGGACGGCCCCCTCCGCCCTGCGGAGCGCACCACGCCGGAGGCGCCGGAGCTTTACGGCCTGCTGCGGGAAATGGCCGATGCGGGCTGCGAATATGCCGCCATGGAGGTCTCCTCCCACAGCCTGGTGCTGGAGCGGGTCTACGGCCTGCACTTCGCGGCGGCGGCCTTTACCAACCTGACGCAGGACCATCTGGATTTTCATAAGGATATGGAGCACTATTTTCAGGCCAAGGCCCTGCTGTTTCAGCGGTGCGATACCGCCGTTCTGAATCTGGACGATCGCTGGGGCCTGCGGCTGGCGGAAAGCGTCTCCTGCGCCCGTCTCACCTATTCCGCCAGGCGGCTGGAGGCAGAGCTCATCGCAAAAAACATCTCTCTGCTGCCCGATCAGGTGCAGGCGGTGCTGGTGCGGGACAATGAGATCGCCCGGATGCGGCTGAATATCCCCGGAATGTTTTCCGTCTACAACGGGCTGACGGCTATCGGCTGCTGCCTGGCTTTGGGGCTGACGCTGGAGGAAAGCGCCCGGGCGCTCCAGTCGGCCAAGGGCATCTGCGGCCGGGCAGAGATCGTCCCCACCGGGCGGGATTTTACTGTTATGATCGATTATTCCCACACGCCGGACAGCATGGAAAACATCCTGCGCACCGTCCGGGGCTATGCCAAGGGCCGGGTGGTGGGCCTGTTCGGCGCCGGAGGCGACCGGGACCGCGCCAAGCGCCCCATCATGGGCCGCATCGCCGGCGAGCTGTGCGATCTGTGCGTGGTCACCTCCGACAATCCCCGCAGCGAGGAGCCGGACGCCATCATCCGGGACATTCTGCAGGGCATGAGCCAAAAGCACAAATACAAGGTCATCCCCGACCGGCGGGAGGCCATTGCCTGGTGCGTCAAAAACGCCCGGAAGGACGACATCATCGTCCTCATGGGCAAGGGCCAGGAGACCTATCAGGAGATCCGGGGCGTCAAGCACCATCTGGATGAGCGGGAAGAGGTGCGCCGGGCGCTGGAAGGCTGAGCCAAGGGTCCGCCGGGAAGTTCAAAAGCAAGGAGAGAGAAACATATGCTGCTGTATATTCTTCAGACGGCCGTTCTGGCCTTTATCATCGCGGTGCTGCTGGCGCCCATCGTCATTGAAAAGCTGCGCCGGCTCCATTTCGGCCAGAAAATTCTGGAGGATGGCCCCACCTGGCACAAGGGCAAGCAAAATACGCCCACCATGGGCGGCGTCATCTTTATTCTGGCCATGGGGCTGGCGGTGCTGACCTGTCTGCCCCGGATGATCGCGGAGGGAGACTTCCGGCCGCTGGTGATGCTGGGACTGAGCCTGGTCTTTGCCGCCGTGGGCTTTGCGGACGACTGGACCAAGATCCGAAAGAAGCAGAATCAGGGCCTGACGGCCAAGCAGAAGCTGCTTCTGCAGATCGCGGCGGCGGTGCTGTTTCTGGTGGTGATGCGGGTCATGGGCTACCTGACCGCGGCCTTCTATATTCCCTTCTTCGGCGTCACCTGGCGTCTGCCCTGGTGGCTCTATCTGGTCATCAGCGTGTTTATCATCATCGGCGCAGACAACGCCGTCAACCTGACCGACGGCATCGACGGTCTGTGCTCCTCCGTGACGCTGATCGTGGCGGCGTTTTTCGCCCTGGTCATGCTGCGGGACGGCAATCTGGGAAGCGCCTTCGCGCTGGCGCTGGCCGGGGGACTGCTGGGCTTTTTCCTGTTCAACAAGCACCCCGCCAAGGTCTTTATGGGCGATACCGGCTCGCTGTTTCTGGGCGGCGCGGTGTGCGCCATGGCCTTTGCCTACGATATGCCGCTGGTGCTCATCCCCGTTGGCCTGGTCTATATTCTGGAGACCCTGTCCGACATCATCCAGGTGGGCTATTTCAAGCTCACCCACGGCAAGCGCTTTTTCAAAATGGCCCCGTTCCATCATCATCTGGAGCTCTGCGGCTGGAGCGAATGGAAGATCGTCATTGCGGCCGATCTGCTGACGCTGGTATTCTGCGTCCTTTCGCTGCTGGCCTGAGCCTTTGCATCCTGCAGGGAGGTGTTTTCCATTTCCGAGCCCATGATCCGAAAAAAGAAGCGGCTGCGCGCGCTCCCCGAAAAACCGCCGGCCAAGGCCTCCGGGCCGCAGGAGCAGACGCCGGAGCGCAGCGGAAGGCTGGATCAGCCGCTGCTGCTTTTAACGCTGCTGCTGCTGGCGCTGGGACTGATCTGCCTTTTTTCCGCCAGCTACGCCACGGCCTACGATTCCAAAAGCACGGGCTACGACCCCACCTATTACATCACCCGGCAGGGCTTTTTCGCGGTGGGCGGCGTGGCGGCCATGCTGATCATCTCCCGGGTGGACTATCATAAGCTGCATTATCTGGCCATTCCCGCGCTGGTCTGCGCCATTCTGGTGATGGCCACCATCAAGGTCCCGGGCCTGAAAAACCTTTGGGAAAAGCGCAATGAGGCCATCCGCTGGATCCGCGTGGCCGGCATCAGCTTTCAGCCCTCGGAGCTGGCCAAGGTGGCCGTGATCCTGAGCTTTTCCAGCATGGCCTCCATCTTCGGCAAAAAGAAGATGCACACCCTGCGCTATGGCATCCTGCCTTTTCTGGCCGTGATCGGCATCTTCGCCGTGGAGCTTTACTGGGAAAAGCACCTTTCCGGCACGGCCATCATCGCCGTCATCGGCATGCTCATCATCTTCATGGGCGGCGCGAATCTGGTGTGGTTCGGCGTCGGCGGCGTGGGACTGGCGGCGGCCGCCGCCTGGTATATCAAGACCAATGAATACGCCATGACCCGCATCCGGGTTTGGCTGGATCCCTTCAGCGATTACCGCAACAAGGGTTGGCAGGGCTCCCAGAGCCAGATCGCCATCGGCAGCGGCGGCTTCTGGGGCCTGGGCCTGGGACAGAGCCGGCAGAAGCACCTTTATCTGCCGGAGCCCGCCAACGACTTCATCTTCTCCGTCTGGTGCGAGGAGATGGGCTTCGTGGGGGCGTTTATCCTGATCGTACTCTATGCGCTGCTGATCTGGCGGGGCTTTTTCATCGCGCTGCACGCCTCGGATAAGTTCGGGACGCTGCTGGCGGCGGGCATCACCACGCAGATCGCGGTGCAGACGATATTGAATATGTGCGTAGTCAGCGGGCTTTTGCCCATCACCGGCGCGTCGCTGCCCTTTTTCAGCTTTGGCGGCACGGCGCTTCTGATCCAGCTGGCGGAGGTGGGCATCCTGCTGAACATCTCCCGGGATCTGCCGGCAGACGCCTGAACGCACAGGAGGAGAGAGCTATGAAGATCGTTTTTGCCGGCGGCGGCACGGCGGGCCATGTGAACCCGGCGCTGGCCGTGGCCAATTATATCAGCGCAAAGGAGGAGAGCCAGGTCTGGCTCTCCGGCAACCGGGGCGGCATCGAGGAAAAGCTGGCGAAAAAGGCCGGCTATCCCATCTACACCTTCCCCCTGAAGGGCCTGGCCCGGGGCAAGAGCCTTGCCGCTCTGCGGCAGGATGTGGAGGCCCTGCGGGACATGGAGCAGGCAACCCGGCAGTGCAAAAAGCTCCTGCGGGAGCTGCAGCCGGACGTGGTCATGGGCACCGGCGGCTATGCCAGCTTTCCCATGGTCCGGGCGGCGGCCCAGCTGGGGCTGAAGTGCGCCGTTCTGGAGGTGAACGCCACCCCTGGCGTTGCCACCCGTCAGCTGGCAAAAAAGGTGGACTGCGCCATGATCGCCTATGCGGAGACGGCGGAGCTGCTGCCCGGAGCCAGGCATGTGGTGCTCACCGGTTCCCCCGTGCGGGACGAGATCGTCCACTGCCGGGAGCGGGACTATCCCCCTCTGTTTGACAACGATCTGCCTACGCTGGTCTGCTTCTGGGGCAGCGTCGGCGCGGAATATATGAATCAGAAGATGGTGCGGGTGGCGCTGCTGGTGACGGAGCGGCGGCAGTTCAATCTGCTGCAGGTCAGCGGCGCTTCCCACTACGGCTGGATGAAGGAGGCACTCACCCGGGAGGGCGTGCCCGTCGACGCGGGCAGCTTCCGCCTGACGGATTACCTTTACGATATGGACCGGGTCATGGCAAAGGCCGATCTGATCCTCTGCCGGGCCGGCGGAACGCTGGCAGAGCTCTGCGCCGCGGGGACGCCGGCCATCGTGGTGCCCTCTCCCTATGTGGCGGAAAACCATCAGGAGAAAAACGCCCGGATCCTGGAGCAGGCCGGAGCCGTTAAGGTCATCACGGAGAAGGAGGCCACGCCGGAGCTGCTTTACGATGAGGCGTGGAAGCTGCTTTCCGCCCCGGAGAAGCTGAAGACCATGGGCCAGTGCGCCCGGCGCAAGGCCCAGCCCGATGTTTTGGAACGGATCTATCAGACGCTGAAGAGCCTGTGACATCTGCCGGCCAAAGCGCATAGCATGGGCTGTGATCGAATCGGAGAGGAGTCCTGGTATGCAGTATTATCTGGTAGAGGGAGGCAAGCCTCTGCATGGGAGCATCCCCATCAGCGGCGCGAAAAACAGCGTCTTGCCCATCCTGGCCGCCACCTTGCTCACCGGCGGCAGGACTGTCTTACATAACTGTCCGGACCTGCGGGATGTGCGGTCCGCATTGGAAATTCTGGAGCATCTGGGCTGCCGCATCCGGCGGCAGGGCAGCGACATTCTGGTGGATTCCTCCTGCGCCAGCCGGTGGGATGTGCCCCATGCGCTGATGCGGGAGATGCGTTCGTCCGTGATCTTTCTGGGGCCCATTCTGGCCCGCTTCGGCAAGGCTCGTCTGAGCCTGCCCGGCGGCTGCGAGATCGGCCAGCGGCCCATCGACCTGCATCTGGCGGCGCTGCACCGTCTGGGAGCGGAGATCCGGGAGGAGGGCGGCGACATCCTCTGCCGGGCGGGAGATCTGCGGGGTGGAGAGATCATCCTGAGCTTCCCCAGCGTGGGCGCCACGGAAAACGCCATGCTCACCGCCTGCGCCTGCTCCGGCGTCACCCGGATCATCAACGCCGCCCGGGAACCGGAGATCGCCGATCTGCAGGCCTTTCTGCAAAAGGCGGGGGCAGACATCAGCGGCAGCGGTGAAAGCGTCATCACCGTCTCCGGCGGCATGCCCCGGCGGGATGTGGAGCATACGATCCTGCCGGACCGGATCGAGACGGCTACATATCTCTGTGCGGCGGCAGCCTGCGGCGGAGAGGTGACGCTGACGGAGACCCAGCCGGAGCAGGTGGGGACGGTCCTGCAGTGTCTCAGCGAGGCCGGCTGCACCGTGCGCACGGCGGGGCGCAGCATCACGCTGCTGGCACCGGAGCGTCTGGGGCATATCGCCCAGGTGCGCACCATGCCCTATCCCGGCTTTCCCACCGACGCCCAGGCCCCGCTGATGGCGGCGGCCTGCACAGGGCAGGGGGCTTCGGTGTTTCTGGAGACGATTTTTGAAAATCGCTACCGTCATGTTTCGGAGCTGGCGCGGATGGGGGCGGATATTCGGGTCAGCGGCCGGACGGCGCTGGTCAACGGTGCGGTCCTTCATGGCGCATCCGTGCGCTGCACGGATCTGCGGGGCGGTGCGGCGCTGGTGATCGCGGCGTTGGCTGCCCGGGGCGAGAGCCGCATCGAGTCCATTACCCATATCGACCGGGGCTATGAGCGCCTGGCGGAAAAGCTTACCGCGCTGGGCGGGAGCATTCGCCGGCTGGAGGAGCCGGACTGAGCGAAACGGAAGTCCAAAGGAGCATTTTTTCATGGCAAAGCAGAAAAAACCATCGTCCAAAAGCAGAAAACGCCGCAGAAGGCGGGGCAGGACGCCAGCGCTGCTGGTGCTGCTGTGCGTCCTGATCGGGACCGCCGCAGTGATCACGGCCATGACCATCTTTTTCAAGATCGGACAGGTGCGGCTCACCGGCGACACCCGCTACAGCCAGCAGACCGTGGCGGAGGCCTCCGGCCTGGAGCTGGGGTCCAATCTGATCCTGTTTGACAAAAATACCGTTCTGCGCCGCATCCGGGAGGCCTGCCCTTATCTGGACACCGTCCAGGTCCGCCGCCGCCTGCCGGATACGGTGGAGATCATCGTGACGGAGTGCGTTCCGGTGGCAGCCGTGCGCAGCGAGGGGAGCTTCTGGCTCATGGACCGGGAGGGCAAGCTGCTGGAAAAGGTTTCCTCCATTCAGGCCCAGACGCTGCCGCAGGTGACGGGATTGACGCTGGTGAAGCCCCAAGCGGGCGATTTCGCGGAAATTTCTGAAGAAGATGCAAAAAAACCCATGATTTTGTTATTGAATACTGCGGAAGATGATGGTATACTGCAAGATATAGGGGAAATGGATCTTTCCGAGCAGTATAATATCCGCTTTACCTATCTTGGCCGCTTTACCGTCAAGCTGGGCTCCACGGAGGAGCTGGAAAAAAAGCTGCGGTTCCTGCATGTCATCGTGGAGGAAAAGCTGGAGCCGAATGTTTCCGGCGTTGTTGACCTTTCCGATCCGCAGAAGGCGCGTTTTGTTCCGAATAATAATTGAAGTTGAAATATTGGAGGATCTACCATGGGTTTTGCGTTTGAATACGGTTCCGATACCAGCGTAGCCATCCGCGTCGTAGGCGTGGGCGGCGGCGGCGGAAACGCCGTTAACCGGATGATCACCGGCGGCGTCCGGGGGATCGATTTTATTGCCATCAATACGGACAAGCAGGTGCTCAATTATTCTGCGGCCACCATGAAGCTGCAGATCGGCGAAAAGCTCACCCATGGGCTGGGCGCAGGCGGAAAGCCCGAGGTGGGCTGTAAGGCCGCGCAGGAGAGCGAGGACGAGATCCGCAAGATGCTGGAGGGCGCCAATATGGTGTTCATCACCGCCGGTATGGGCGGCGGCACCGGCACCGGCGCGGCCCCTGTGGTGGCCAAGCTGGCCAAGGAGATGGGCATCCTCACCGTGGGCGTTGTGACCCGTCCCTTCAAGTTCGAGGGCAAGATCCGCGTGGAACACGCCAACGCCGGCATCACCGAGCTGAAGGAGCAGGTGGATGCCCTGGTGGTCATCCCCAACGAGCGGCTCAAGCTGGTCTCCGAGCAGAAGATCACCTTCCAAAACGCCTTTGAGGTGGCGGATAATGTGCTGCGTCAGGCCGTGCAGAGCATTTCCGAGCTGATGACCGTTCCCGGCCTGATCAACCTGGACTTTAACGATGTGGCTACCATCATGCGCAACGCCGGCTTCGCCCATATGGGCGTGGGCCGCGCCTCCGGAAAGGAAAAGGCCGCCGACGCCGCGAAAATGGCCATCGAGAGCCCCTTGCTGGAGACCTCCATCGCCGGCGCCCACGGCGTTTTGCTGAACATCACCGGCTCGCCGGATATGGGTCTGGAGGAGGTGGAGCAGGCTGCCGCCATGGTGCAGGAGGCCGCCCATCCCGACGCCCATATCATCTTCGGCGCCGCCATCGACGAATCGCTGGACGATGAGATCCGCATCACCGTGGTGGCCACCGGCTTCGATCAGCAGCCCCCCACGGCCACGGAGACCGCGCCGGTGATCTCCGGCGAAAAGAAGGCGGAGGAAACGGCCGACGCTTCCGCCGCGCAGGCGCCCAAGAGCGAACCCGCCAAGGACGGCGGTGCAGACATCCCCAGCTTTATGCGGACGGACACTTGGAAGGCCCCCGCCGGCTCCTCCCGCGCTTCTGCAGAGGACGCCCAGCCCCAGAGCGGCCGGAAGCGGGAGCGGGATGCCTTTGACGACATCCTGAATATGTTCCGCGGCAAAAACAATTGAGCGCAGAGAAAAATCGCCCCGGTCGGGCTTCCGACCGGGGATTTTTTGCGATTTTTCCGTCATTTTTTACAAAAAAGCAAAAAGTGCTTGCAATCCCATACGATCTGCAGTAAAATAATTGCAAATGAAACCTTTTCGCATATAGTTTTATGATCCCAAAAGGAAAAAGAAAAGGCCATGGCCTTTTTTCTGCGCTCCCACGGAAAGAGCGCAGAAAAGCGCTCTTCGAATGTGACCGGCTTTTGCCGATGACATAAAAATTATAATAGTAAAGGAGAAAAAACACATGAAAAGCAAAAAAAGCGCGCTGCTCTTGAGCTTCACCTCGCTGCTCATCTGCTTCGCAATGCTGGTGGGCTCCACCTTCGCCTGGTTCACTGATACGGCGACCACGGGGGTCAATAAGATCCAGGCGGGTAATCTGGATGTCAAGCTTGAATACAAAAAGAGCGGGACTGAGACATTTGACGAGGCAGACAAAAACACCAAGGTGTTCGATGAAAACGCCCGGTGGGAGCCGGGTCATGT
>DHMK01000029.1 GCA_002405755.1 Clostridiales bacterium UBA4644 | reverse complement strand
ACGAGCTACCGGACTGCTCTACCCCGCGATATCTTACCGGGTACTCTTATAAAATACCACAAAAGATATCTGCTGTCAACCCCTTTTTTGCGGAAAAGCCTTCGACAGGCTTCGCGGGGCCGGCTCAGTCCTCCTGCTCCAGCAGGCGCATGCCTGCCACGGCGTTCACCGGCAGGGAGAAGGCGATGGCCTGGGCCTTGGTGTGCAGGCCGGCCTGATCCATGACGGCCCGCATAATGGCGGTCTTCTGGTCGCTGCGGACCACGATGAAGACCATCTCCTTTTCGTTCACCAGCGAGGTGCCCAAAAACTGGGCGGCCCGGGAAGCGCCGGTGCCCTTGGCATGGATGACGGTGCCGCCGCCTGCGCCCTGCTCCCGGGCGGCGTCCATGATCTGATTGCTGTAGCCCTGGTTGCCCACCAGCACCAGCAGCTCGTATTTTGTATCCTTCAAGGTGGATTCCTCCCCGATCTCAAAGTTCTGGCTCTCCGTCAGATAATTCAAAACATTTTTTCCGCCGATGCTGCTCAGCGGGATGGTGAACGCCACGCCCGTCCCCGGCACATCGATGTTCAGCCGCCGCTCCAGGCCCCGCTTGATCTCCTTCCAGGTGATGTCGGTCACGATGGCGAAGATCACGGCCTTTTCCGTCCGCTCCAGGCCAAAGGTCTCCAGCAGCTCGCCCACGGCGGTGCCCGAGCCCACGGTGCTGAAGGTGACGTTCACCCCGAAGCTCTCATAGAGCGAGATAAAGCGCTTGGTGGTATTGCGGTCGGTGATGGTCACCAGCATGGATAATTCATTCATGACAAGTCTCCCCCTTCCGCTTACAGCTCAATGATGGCATCCTCCGCCAGCAGAGCAAAGCTCTCCTCCGGCGTGAGCGCCTGCTTCTGGGCCTTGCTCTTCAGCTGATACACCAGGCCCAGGACCTGAATGGTGATCAGCGGCGTCATGGCCACCATGGCCACCACGCCGAAGGCATCGGTCACGATATTTCCGCCCACGGCCACGCAGGCCCCCTGGGCAAAGGGCAGAAGGAAGGTCGCCGTCATGGGCCCGGAGGCCACGCCGCCGGAGTCGAAGGCGATGGCCGTAAAGATCTTTGGCACCACGAAGGAAAGCCCCAGCGCGATGCCGTAGCCCGGCACGATGAGCCACAGGATGGAGATGCCCGTCAGCACCCGCAGCATGGCCAGCCCCACGGAGACGGCCACGCCGATGGACAACGCCGCGCCCATGGCGGAGGCGGGGATGGCGCCGTCGGTGATCTCCTCCACCTGCTTGTTCAAAACATAAACGGCCGGCTCCGCCTTGACGATGAAATAGCCGATGAGCATGCCGATGGGCACGATGATCCAGTTGTAGGGCAGCTGGGCCATCTTCTGCCCCAGATAATTGCCCGCAGGCATAAAGCCAACGTTGGCCCCGGTGAGAAACAGCACCAGGCCCACATAAGTATAGATCAGGCCCACCACGATCTTGCGCAGGTTGCGCCAGGGCATCTTCAGCGAGGCCGCCTGCAGCAGCCCGAAAAACGCCACGATGGGCGCCAGCGAGACGGCGATCTCCTTCAGATAGGCCGGCAGCTCCTGCCGGAACAGCCTCCAGAGGGCCACGGAATCCGCCACCTCCGGCAGCGCCGGGGGGATGTAATCGGCGGAGGAGGGCTTGTAGACCATGCCCAGCACCATCACCGCCAGAATGGGTCCGATGGAGCACAGCGCCACCAGACCAAAGCTGTCAGACGCGGCATGGCGGTCGCTTCGGATGGCGCAGACGCCAACGCCCAGCGCCATGATAAAGGGGACCGTCATGGGGCCGGTGGTCACGCCGCCGGAATCGAAGGCCACGGCCAGAAAGCTTTTTGGAACGAACAGCGTCAGGACAAAAACTACCGCGTAAAAGCCCAGCAGCAGATGAGGCAGCGGGATGCCCAGCAGCATACGCAGCAGGGCCACCACCAGAAACAGCCCCACCCCCGCCGCCACCGCATAGATCAGCGTGCGGTTGGGGATGGAGGGCACCTGCTGGGCCAGCACCTGCAGGTCCGGCTCGGAGATGGTGATGATGTAGCCCAGGATAAAGCCCATCAGGATCACCAGCCAGAGCTTGCGGCTCCGGGTGATCTCCGCGCCGGTGCGGGAGCCCATGGGCGTCATGGAGGTCTCCGCGCCCAGGGTGAAAAGCATGATGCCGATAATGATCATCACCGCGCCCAGCAAAAAGCACAGCAAAATGCTGGGGGAGATGGGTGCGATGGAAAAGCACAGCACCAGCACGATGCCGATGATGGGCAGCACCGCCTGCATGGCCTCGGTGAGCTTTTCCTTGAGCTTGCGCCAGGGAATGTTCAATCTCTTACGACCGCCTTTCGTTTGGAAATGGGCCGTCCGCTGACAAGGACAGGCCGGGCCGCGGCGCGGTTTGCTCTTGTCAACCGATGGCTTTCTCATGAATTATAGCAGAAATTCCCGGGAAAGAAAAGAAACATTGTGAAAACGACCGCAAAAAGCAGCAAAGAAGGGGCAAATTTTCCGGTCGATTCTTATTTTTTCCTTCATTTTTCGGAAACCGATTGCAAAAAAGGAAGGAATCGGGTATGCTATCGGAGAACGATGCCGTCCGGCCCCGCCGGCGGCGGGAGAGGAGCGATCGTTTTGAACGGACTTTGGAGGACTGCGCTGCAGTGCGCGCTGCTGTCCATGGCCCCCGTGGTGGAGCTGCGGGGCGCGCTGCCCTGGGCCATCGCCCACGGCCTGCCGGCGTGGCTGTCCTATCTGCTGTGCGTTTTCTGCAATATGATCCCCGTGCCCTTCATCCTTCTGTTCATCAAAAAGATCCTGGAATGGATGAAGACCCGGAAGCGGCTGGCCAGATATGCCCTCTGGCTGGAGGACCACGCCCAGAAAAAGCTGGATGTTTACTATAAATATGAGCTTTTGGGCCTGTTTATCCTGGTGGCCATCCCCCTGCCGGGGACGGGGGCCTGGACGGGAGCGTTGGTGGCCTCCCTGCTGGGCGTGGAGCGGAAGCAGGCCATGCTGATGATCCTGCTTGGCGTGGCCGCCGCAGGCGCCATTGTGCTGGCGGTGAGCCTGGGGGCCGCGGCCGTCTTTGGCTGAGCGGCCCGCGCGGCAGAAAAAGATCATCCGGTACATCATTCTTTTCACATAGGAGGAACGCACGATGAAGATCACGCTTTTGGAGCCGCTGGGCATCCCTGCGGCGGCTTTGGCCGGCTATGCCGCCCGGCTGGAGGCCCGGGGCCACACCTTTGTTTCCTTTGACACCCGGGATCCTGACCCGGCGGAGCTGGCCCGCCGCACCGGCGACAGCGATATCGTCATCCTCGCCAACACGCCCTATCCCGCCCAGGTGGTGGAGCAGGCCACGGCCCTGAAGCTGCTGGACGTGGCCTTTACCGGCGTGGATCATGTGGCGCTGGACGCCTGCCGGAGGCAGGGCGTGGCCGTCTGCAACGCGGCGGGCTATTCCACCGTCTGCGTGGCGGAGGAGGTGATCGGTCTGACCCTCGCCTGCCTGCGCAGGCTGCCGGACTGCCAGCGCGCCGTCCGCACCGGCGGCACCTCTGCCGGGCTTCGCGGCCGGGAGATCTGCGGCAAGACCGTGGGCATCGTGGGCACGGGAGCCATCGGTCTGCGCACGGCCAGGCTGTTTCAGGCCTTTGGAGCCAATGTGATCGCCTATTCCCGCAGCCGCCGGCCGGAGGCGGAGGCCATGGGCATCCGCTACACCTCGCTGGAGGATCTGATGGCGGAGAGCGACATCGTCTCCGTCCATGTCCCCAGCAACAAAGAGACCCGGCACCTGATCTCCCGAGAGCATATCGCCCGGATGAAGCCCACGGCCATCCTGATCAATGCCGCTCGGGGCGCCGTGGTGGACAATGCCGCCCTGGCAGAGGCCCTGAACGCAGGCCGGATCGCCGCCGCAGGCATCGATGTGTTCGACACGGAGCCGCCCCTTCCCGCAGGCGACCCCCTGCTGCAGGCGAAAAACGCCGTTCTGGCCCCCCACGTCGGCTTTCTCACCGACGAGAGCATGCTCCGCCGGGCGGAGATCGTCTTTGCCAACATCGACGCCTTCCTGCGGGGCGCGCCGGAAAATCTGGTGAAATAATCGCCCTCAAGACATAAAAAAGCGCCAGCCGATGGGCTGGCGCTTCAGTTTGTCGAAAAAGCCTGCGAAACCGCAGGCTTTTTCTTATGGGATGTTTTTTCACGGACATGCGCCGGGAAAAAACACCGTAGCCCGCCAAATTTTCGCAAAAATTTGGCGAAACCGGCCCGCAGGCCGGGGCTTAACTGT
>DHMK01000058.1 GCA_002405755.1 Clostridiales bacterium UBA4644 | reverse complement strand
CCTATTATTACAGCCGCGTCGGCATAGATCCCTGCCATCTCCCAATCCGGGCTGTCCTGGATCTTCTGGGTATAGTAGGTCTTTTGCGCCTCATAGCTGTTGATCTGCTCTTCACTGTCCGTCGAGACGCGGCAGTAGGCCGCTACGCGCATTTTTCCGTCATGGTCTCTGTGCAGTTCTTCCGGTTTTCTGGTTGCGGGGATCACCCGCACCCGCCGCTCTAAGGTGGCTGCTGTCGCTTCCATGGATCATTCATCCTTTCCTGTCGCTTTTTTATCCGTAAATATAAGAGTTACTTCGGTATCCTGTGAGATGGTGATATGGGAAACCGCTCGTTGGAAGCGTCTCCAATCCGCCTCTGTCAGACTATCTGACGGCTCAGATTCGGCAGACGGCTCTGGACAGCAGGCATACCGCGCTGCCGCACCCTGCAGGATCAGCGCCATCACCGCTTCCGGCGAGGCCGGCTGCTCCAGCCCTCGGTTGATGGCATTGTCCAGCCGCATGACCTCCGCAGAGGGCGTGTAGGCGGTGCAGCTGGTCTGTTCATGGTCCCGGAACTGCCGGACGATCCCGTTTACCGTCGCCTCCATGTCCGTGACCGCGGTATTTCCGCAGCCTTCGCATCTCAGATACAGTTTGCCGCTGTTCTGCCAGCCGCCGCCCAGCCGGGCCATCTTCCCGCCGCAGGTGCAGCGGAAGTACGGAGTCAGCCGCGCAATGGCAGGCTTCTCTCCGTGTGACTGCCTCCCGGCATTCTTTTCCGCCGTCTTTTCCTGCGCCGCTTGGAAAATATCCGCTTCCACCAGTATGGGGTATCCCTCCTTACCTGTGTAACGGGGATTTTCCAAAAGGCGCTTTACCTTGTGTTTGTTCCAGAGCGGCACTTCCCGCCAATACGGAACGCCCTGCCGGTTCAAGGCGTCCGAGATGGCCTGATAGGAAGCTCCGGCGTTGTAGAGCGTAAAGACCATGCTGACAGTCCGCTGTTCCTCCGGCATGATCTCCAATGCGCCGTTTTGGATCTGATACCCATATAACACCTTGCGGTTGATCATCTCGCCGCCACCTCCCATTGTTCTGTCAGCTCCAAGCCTCCGTAAAGCCGGAAGCGGATACGGTTTTGAGACTCTGCAATGATCTTCTCCACCAGACGTTCGAACAGCTCTTCATCGAAGCCGTCCAGCCGTTCCGGTCCGTTGAGAAGTGTCTGCTCCACCTTGCGGAGCGCGTCCATCGTTTCGTCTATCGCTTCATTCTCTGTCAGCCTGCGCCGCTCCCCGCGAAGCTGTGCCAGTCTGGCGCTGATGGCATTCATGCGGGCGGCGCAGATATCCGCGTCCAGCAGACCACTGGCCCGCAGGGTGCTGATCTTGTGGCATTCTTCTGTTGCTTCCGCGATGGCCCGGTTGATGGCCAACATCTGCGGATGATTCTGCCGCAGGATCGTGTCCAGTGTGTTCAACTGCCAGAGAGCCGGAGCCAGAATGATGTCCGCGCTGCTTTTGAGCCTGTGGTACATCCGCAGGAAGGCGGCATGGATCTCCGCTTCCGGGATGCGTCCTACAGGGCAGTCCGCGGCGTGGCGGTCGTGGGTTCGACAGACCCAGGTCACATATCCGTTCTGGCTGCTTCGGCGCTGAAACACCGTCCCGCAGTTCCCGCAAACGATTTTTAAGGCAAGAGGGCTTTTTTCTCTGCGCTTTTTCTCTTTCTGCGCTTTCTTTTGCAGCAGTGCCTGCACCCGCTCAAAGGTGTCCCGGTCGATGATAGCTGGATGGGAGTTCTCCGTGTAGTATTGCAGGCGTTCCCCATGATTTCGTTTCTGCACGAAGGGGAAGCCGCAGCTGTAGGATTTCTGGCTCAGAGCGTCTCCGATGTACTTTTCATTGGTCAGCAGGTATCGAATCCCTGTTTCTCTCCAGCATTCCGCGCCGGACTGGGAGGGGATGCCCTTTGCCGTCAGCTGCTCCGCGATCCATCCGGAGCTGCGCCCCTTGAGGTATGCGTC
This sequence comes from Clostridiales bacterium UBA4644, assembly GCA_002405755.1. Taxonomy (GTDB): domain Bacteria; phylum Bacillota; class Clostridia; order Oscillospirales; family Butyricicoccaceae; genus UBA4644. The sequence goes on along the minus strand of DHMK01000058.1, from coordinate 2,488 downwards.
GAAGATCCAGCGCACCGTGGCGGCTTCCTCTGGGACGATCTCAAGGTCTTTCTTATCCACGATCCGGTATCCGTAAGGGGCGGTGCAGGTGATAAATTCCCCACGCTCCATCCGCCGCTGATAGCTCATCTTCTGATTGGCGGAGATGGAGATGGATTCTTGCTGGGCAAGAGAACTGGAAACGCTCACCATCAGTTCGGTGGTGAGCGTTTTCGTGTCGATATTTTCTTTTTCAAACCGGACGCTGACGCCCATGGCGGATAACTCCCGCAGGGCGGACAGGCAGTCTCTGGTATTCCGGGCGAAGCGGGATACGGACTTCACCAAAATGCGGTCGACCTTGCCCTTCCGGCAGTCCCGCATCATACGGTTGAAGTCATCCCGCTGATCCATCCGGGTGCCGGTCAGCCCTTCGTCGGCATACACATCCACCAGCTCCCAGCCGTCATGCTGGGCGATCTCTTCCGTATAATTGCGGATCTGGGCGGCGTAGGAATGCAGCTGATCCTTGGAGTCCGAACTGACCCGGCAGTAGGCTGCCACCCGCAGATGTTCCGCTTCCCGCGTCTGCGGCGCGATGATTTTTACCTGTGCCATGTTTTTCACTTCCCTGTATCTTTTTTGTCAACGCACAAGCTACCACACGATCCGCAGAATATCCAGCACTATTCCCAAACAGTCTGCGGGGAATATTTCTCTCTGGCCAGTCTCTTGGCGTAAGACAGCTCTTCCGCGCTCAGCAGGCCGATTTCCGCCAGATGCTCCAGCATCCTGACTGCCAGCCGATACTGCAATTCTTTCTTTGCGTCGATCATCTTCCCACCTCAAAATAGCTCTCCGGCTTTTTCTCCCGCAGAAACCTTGTCACTTCCCGCAGGCTGCCGGTCCTCCGCATTTCCGGCAATGCCTCACTCACAGCCTGGGCGTATCTGCGGCCACGGCAGGCCCGTTCATCCAGAATGGCGATGACGCAGGTATCGCTCTCCGTGCGGATGGCCCGTCCAAAGCCCTGACGCAGCTTGATCTGCATCTCTGGTACAGCTACCTCACGGATGAACGCACGAAGGGAAGAATACTTCTCCAATTCCCGCTCCTTTCGTGCGTCTGGGTATCGGCAGTCCCTCTGCTTGCAGTCGCAGACCTGCGGTACGCAGACACGCTCCCGGTCATAGCCGCTGAGATGAGAAACTCTGTCCATGTCCAGCGTTTCCCTAAGAGTCCGGAGCGCCGTCAGCGCTTCCGGATTTTTCTTTGCAGGATATACCTGACGCAGCCGCCTGTCCAGCCGCTCGTCGCAGACATAATGGCTTTTGCCTTTGCGGATGACCGCTTTCAGTGGCTTGGTAAGAATCCCGTCCGCCATTAGGACGCAGGACAGCAGCGGCAGATACTCCGTCAGCACCGCGTTTTGCAGCGCGATACTGGAAGTGGAAATGATGATGGGGCGGGCGATCTGCCCTGTCGGGAAAGCAGACGCTGCCGTGGCAGCCGCCAGATAGGCGTAGGTCTTGCCGATGCCCGTCCCGGCATCGCACAGGGCAATCCTCCCGTCCTGCATGGCGTCCAGCATCCGGTGGCTCAATTGGATCTGCTCCGACCTTTGTGCCATGCCGTGGGCGGGGAGAAGGTCCTGAAAAATATGGTCGATCAGTTTATGGGCTTTCAGCCTGTTGTCATTGGTATTCATCCGATAATTTCCTCTTTTCCTGTCATACTTTGTTTTCGTTTCCACCGTATTTGCAGCGCGCGCCCCGGTGGGAAAAGGGAACAATACGGACAAGGTCCGGCAAGACCTTCACGGGCGTATTTCCGGAATCTCTACTGCTTTCAATCCCGGAGCCGCTCAGCCTCTTCATGCTGGCCAGTGCATTGTGTCTCATTATCTGCCCGGACAGCGTCTCTGCGGGCGGCGCTGCCAACGCCGCCCCTGCGCAGGTAAAATCGCTCGCTGCGGGAAGCTGCAAGGCTTCCCACGGGTCGTGGCGCACACTGCGCGGATCGCTCTTCTGTCCGGGTGGTTATCCGTATTGCTGGTATGCAATTTTCAAGGAACAGCGAGGGGCGATTCGGAGCCCCTCACTGTCCTCCCGAAAATTGCGTTCGGTGAATACCTTTATTTCGAGGAATTTTCAAAAAACTTTTTGAGATCCCGCAGGATGCGGTCTCTCCGCTTGATGACGGCCCGCTGTGTAATCCCGATCCGCGCCGCATAGTCTCTGGTGGACGCGCCGTCGAAGAACCGCGCGTTGATCAATTCCCTATCCGCGTCATTCAGAGACAGCATGGCCAGCAGCAACATCTCCTTTCGTTCCGCAAGGCTCTGTGCTTGTTCCCGTTCCAGCGCTTCTTCCTCCGCGCTTGGGGCTGCTTCCGCGCCGACATAGTCCGGAAGCAGATCATCCTCCGCCATCTGTTCCAGCGAGAGGAGTTTTCCGGAAAACTGTTCCTCCCGCACATACCGCTCCCGGCGATCCGCCTGAGCGTAGGC
>DHMK01000057.1 GCA_002405755.1 Clostridiales bacterium UBA4644 | reverse complement strand
CCTCGTCAGAGGGAGGCAAGGGGTGGGGGGGCTCTGCGCATCCCGCCTATTGCATCAATTTCTTTTTTACTTCCAAATTAGTTTCTTCGCAAACTCCGCGAAACCTACGATCTATTTCTGTATTGCAGATCCGCATTACGTTTATTTTCATTTTTTCCAAATAGGCTGTCCGAACAGCGTCTTTCTGTTCTTGCTGCGCAGTATAATGCTCTCCTCCGTCCAATTCGATGGCAAGACCTGCTTTTGCGCAGTAGAAATCCACGATATAATTGCCAACGGCCTTCTGCCGCTGAAAACGGACCGGGTAATTCCGTAAAAAAAGAAACCAAAGCTTTTTTTCCCACGGTGTCATGTTTTTTCGAAGTTCTTTTGCATGGATTATATTTGTTTCAGTATATTTCTTCATTTTATCGATGTTTCACTTCACTGCTTTAAGCCCGGCGTATCTCTCCCTCCGTCAAGCCCTTCGGGCTTGCCACCTCCCTCGTCAGAGGGAGGCAAGACCCTCCGTCTGCCGCAGCCCTTCTACAGCTCCACATCGGAAAGCCCGTCTACGCCCTCCTCCAGGCGTTTGAGCAGGGTGCGGGAACTGATCTGGGAGATATAGACCACGAAACCGTCCTTCTCCCGGCAGACCACGGCGGATTTTGGCAGCTCCTCCGTAATGACAAAGACCCTTCCCGCCTTTTCCGCCGCCGCCAGATAAGCCCGGGTGTGGCGGCTCCAGGTGGCGGTATCCATATCGAACACCAGGATGATGCTGTCCACGGGGACGGCCACATCCCTTCCCAAATGCAAAAACATAAGCCCTCCTCCGGCGCTACAGCCGGATCACGCCGGCGTCTGAAAACTCCCGCCGCTCCTCGCAGCAGGTGATGATGCTCTGCCCGCCCATGGCGTGGGTGGCGACAAAGGCCTGCCGGGGGGCGTCCAGCTCGGAGAGCACGTCGTCCAGCAGCAGCAGGGGATATTCTCCCCCGTCCCGGTAAAAAAGCTCCCGCTGGCCAAACTTCAGCGCCAGCGCGGCGGAGCGGGTCTGCCCCTGGGAGGCATAGGCCCGGGCGGAGCGGCCGTTGATCGAAAGCTCCAGCTCGTCCTTATGCAGGCCGGAAAGGCACTGTCCCGCCGCAAGCTCCGCCTGCCTGTGAGAAGCAAGGTGGGCCGCAAGCTGCTCCGCCACCGTCTCCGGCGGCGCAAAGGGATCGGTAACGGTGTTTACCGTGCGGTATTGCAGGTCCAGCTGCTCCCTTCCGCCGGAAATGGCGGCGTGGAGCCGGGCGCTCTCCTCCCGCAGGCCCCGGCAGAACCGGGCGCGATAGCCCAAAAGCTGCGCCCCGAAAAGGGAAAGCTGCTCGTCGAAGGAGGCGATCAGCGCCGCCTCCGGCGGAGTCTCCTGCCGGAGAAGGCGGCTCTTGCTCTCCAGAAGCTTTTCGTAGCGGGCAAGGATGGCCTCATACCGGGGCCGCAGCTGACAGAGGGCGTCGTCCAGAAACGCCCGCCGCCCCGCGGCGGGACCCTTCACCAGCAGCAGATCCTCCGGCGAAAACAAAACGCACCGCAGCGCCTGGCTCAGCTCTGCCTGCCGCTGCTTTTTCACGCCGTTGATCCAGGCGGTGCTGCGGCCGGCGGCGGGGATGCGCAGCTTCAGCTCCAGCTCCCGTCCGTGGGACAAAACCAGACCCTGCACCAAGGCCTCCGGCGCGTCCCAGCAGACCAACTCGCCCTTGCGGGCGCAGCGCCAGGAGCGCAGCCCGGTGAGCGACCAGACGGCCTCCAGCAGATTGGTCTTGCCCCGGCCGTTGTCTCCGCAGAGGATATTGACCCCCGGCCGAAAGGAAAACTCCCTCTGCCGGTAGCTGCGGAAGCTCTGCAGACGAAGGCTCTGCAGGATCATCTCTGCTTGACGATGCGCAAAACGGCGTCGTTGAGCACCACCTGATCTCCGGGCCGGAGCTTTTTGCCCCGCATGGGGCAGCTCTCCCCGTTGACGAAGACGAAGCCCTCCTCGATCAGCGTTTTTGCCTCGCCGCCGGTCATGCAGAGGCCGGCGTATTTCAAAAGACTGTCCAGCTTGATATGCTCAGACTTGATGGCGATCTCCCGTTCCATAGGCTCACTCCCCCGCCTTCAGCCGCACGGGCAGCACAAGATAGGTATACCGGTCGCCCTCCACGGGCCGCATGGTGCAGGGAGAAAGGGCGCTTTTCAGCCCCAGGATAAACGCCTCGTCCTGGCAGGCCCGCAGGGCGTCCAGCAGATATTTGTTGTTGAAGCCGATCTCCAGATGCGCGCCGCTGTCGGGGATGTCCAGCTCGTCGTAGCTGCGGCCCAGTGCGGTGACGCAGGAGAGCTTCAGCTTGTCTCCCTCAAAGGCGCAGCGGACGGGGTTCTTCAGCCGCTCAGAGACGATCAGGCTCACCCGCTCCACCGCGGAGATCAGCTCGCTGCGGCTGACCAGGATGTTATAGGGCTGCTCCGCCGGAACGGCAGCCCGCCAGTTGAGAAACTCGCCCTCCAAAAGCCGGGTGGTGATCCTGGTCTTTTCAAAGGCAAACAGCGCGTGCTTGCGCTGGGGATAAACGGTGCAGATGGCCTCGTCGGAATCGGGCAGGATCCGGGCGATCTCCTTCAGCGCCTCGCCGGGGACCACCAGCCGGAAGCTCTCCTCCTTGGGAAGCTCCAGCTCCTCCTGCCGCACGGCCAGCCGGTAGCCGTCTACGCCCACCATGCGGAAGATCCGGTCGGCCACCTCCAGCAGCGCGCCGGTGATGATGGGCTTGTTTTCGTTGTCGCCAACGGCAAAGAGCACGCCGGAGATCATCTCCCGCAAAAGCCCGGAGGACAGCTGGAAGCATTCCGGCGATTCCACCTCCGGCATCTCGGGAAACTCCTCCGGATCCACGGCGATCAGCTGAAACTCCGCGTTGCCGCTGCGAATGGAGGCCATCAGACGGTCGTCCACCTGAAGCTCCACCGTCTCGGAGGGCAGGCGGCGGACGATGTCGGAAAGGATCCGTGCGTTCAATACCACGCTTCCTCTCTGCCGCACCTCGGCCTCCACCTCCCGCTGGATGGAGGTCTTGTAGTTGAAGCCGGAGACCAGAACGCTGGCGCCCGCCTGGATGAGCAGGCCCTCCATCACGGGGGATGCGCTTTTGACGCCGACAGCGTGGCTGCAGATGGCAACGGCCTCTGCAAGGGCTGTTTTTTCACAGGTGAAACGCATGGTGCGTCGCTCCTTTCTTTCTGATAAGAAACAATTCTTTTCGTAATAGTATTAAGGGCTGTGTAAACTGCGGAAAACGCCGCCGACGCCTTTTGTGTCAGGGGACGGGACGCCCACAGGGGCCTGTCGAAAAAAGGGCGGGTTTTGCAGAGAAGTCCACAGGCCGATGTTTTTGACAGTTTCAACAGCATTTTCCACAGAAGGATGTGGAACAGGAAAGACCAGGGCCTTTTTTACTGGTCCGTGATGTTCTTCTGCAGGTCGGAGACCTTGTTTTTCAGCTGTTCGTCCTGGGCCATGGCGGAGGTGAGCTTTTCCACGCCGTAGATGATGGAGGTGTGGTGCTGGCCGAAGACCTTGCCGATCTCCGGATAGCTCATGCCGCCGATGTCCCGCATCAGATAGCAGGCCACCTGCCGGGGGACCACGATGTCCTTGCTCCGGGCCTTGGAGACGAGCCGGCTCTGCTCGATGGCGAAATATTCCGCCACCTCCTTCAGGATCATCTCCGGCGTGGGGTGCAGGCCGGGCTTTTCCTTGAAGATGTCCCGGATGGCCTCCTGGGCCAGCTCCATGTCGATGGGCCGGTCCATCAGCGTGTGGATGGCGGCGATCTTTTTTACGGCCCCCTCCAGCTCCCGCACGTTGTTGGTGATGTTTTCCGCGATGTAGACCACCACCTTCTGGGGCAGCTGGATGCCCGTGGCCGCGGCCTTGGCCTTGATCATGGCCATGCGGGTCTCCAGATCCGGGCTTTGGATGTCGGCCAGAAGGCCGCTCTCGAACCGGGTCCGCAGACGCTCGTTCAGCGTTGCGATCTCCTTGGGCGGCCGGTCGGAGGTGAGGACGATCTGCTTGCCCGCCTGAAACAGCGTTTCGAAGGTGTGGAAAAACTGCTCCTGCATCTGCACCTTGTTGGAGAGGAACTGCACGTCGTCCATCAGCAGCAGGTCCGCCTGCCGGTATTTCTGGTGGAAGGCGGCAAAGCCCGTCTGCAGCGCGTCCAGCAGGTCGTTCATAAAGTCCTCGCTCTTGATATAAACGATGCGGAAGGTGGGATGGGTCTTGCGGATGTAGCCGGCGATGGCGAAGAGCAGATGGGTCTTGCCCAGGCCGGAGCCGCCGTAAAGAAACAGCGGGTTATAAAGCATGGCCGGCTGCCGGGCCACGGCCAGCGCCGCCGCGTGGGCAAACTTGTTGGAGCTGCCTACGATGAAGCGCTCAAAGGTGTAGCCGGCGTAAACGCTGGTGTCGGTCTGCAGCCGCCAGCTGTCGGCCTCCGGGCCGAACACGTAAAGGGGCTTTGTGGGCTTGCCAAGAAGGTAGGAGACGATCTCGGAAACATTGTCGGTGAAGCGGGCGGTCAGCGTCTCCTGAAAAAGCTCGCTGGCTGCCTCCACCACAAAAAGACCGTCCTGAATGGCCAGCGGCTGGGCGTTTTTGAACCAGGGATCCACCGTAATGGGACCCAGCTGATCCCGCAGCTGGCGCAGGGTGGCGTCCATCAGGGCTTCGGGCGTATACATGGAATACAGTCCTCCTCTTTTCTGAGCTTGAAAAAAAAGCACGGCTGTCCGCGTCAGAAAAAAGCGCCCTCGCCCTCCGGTGCGTACATACCCTTTTCAGTATAACACATATAAAGAAAAAAGGAAAGCATAAATTGCGTCATTTTCCCGGAGGCGGAGCGGCCGCGCCCTGCGGCCCGCCGTCTTTTTTTCTTCAGTATAGCGAAGCTTTTCGCCCGGGAAAAATGAAGACCGTCTCTTGACAGGCGCAGTCAGAAAACGGCCGGAAATTGACAAAGCCCGCGCAGCGTGCCTTTCGTCTCCCGTCCCCCGCGGGGCTGGGGTGCAGGAGAAAGTATCCTGTAAGCCTTCCCCCGTTCTTGGCTCCCTCTGACGAGGGAGCTGTCGCCGCAGGCGACTGAGGGAGAG
>DHMK01000019.1:4359-4615 GCA_002405755.1 Clostridiales bacterium UBA4644 | reverse complement strand
CCTCCCTCTGACGAGGGAGGTGGCAAGCCCGAAGGGCTTGACGGAGGGAGAGATACGCCAAGCCTGCTGCGAAGGGGGGTGCGCAGAGCATACGGGTTACGAATTCTCTCCCTCAGTCGCCTGCGGCGACAGCTCCCTCGTCAGAGGGAGCCAAGGGGGCTGGGATATGCCTGCGGGCAGGCTGCTCCGAGGGAGCCAAGGGGCTGGGATGTGTCTTTCGTCCTTCGTCCCCCGAAGGGCTTGACGGAGGGAGAGA
>DHMK01000019.1:0-4255 GCA_002405755.1 Clostridiales bacterium UBA4644 | reverse complement strand
CTGGGATGTGCCTGCGGGCAGGCTGCTCCGAGGGAGCCAAGGGGCTGGGATGTGTCCCACGCCCGGTTTACTCCGCCTGAAACTTATTAAACTCCTGCATGGCGTGGTCGGGGCCGTGCTCCAGCAGGTCCAAAACGGCGTCGGGGACGGCCCTTGCGGCGGCATAGGAAAGGCTGTCCATGGGGGAAAGGACGAAATCCGCCATATCCTCCCCGTGCTCCTTATCCGCCTTGCCCAGCCCCACCCGGATCCGGGGGAATTGATCGCTCTGGAGCTGGTAGACGATGCTGCGCATACCGTTGTGCGTCCCGGCAGAGCCGCTGCGGCGGATGCGCAGCCGGCCGGCAGGCAGATCCGCATCGTCATAGATCACCACCAGCCGCTCCGGCGGCACCTGATAGGCGGCCATCATGTCCCGGACGGCCTCGCCGGAGAGGTTCATATAGGTCTGGGGCTTCATGAGCAGAACGGTCTGCCCCGCCAACGTACAAACGCCGTAAAGCGACTTGCATTTTGTCTGCCGCAGCCGCCCCAGGCCCGCCCGCTCCGCCAGCAGATCCAGCGCGACGAAGCCGGCGTTGTGACGGGTCATTTCATATTTCGCCCCGGGATTGCCCAGGCCGCAGACGATCCAGTCTGCCCGCTGAGGCTCCGCAGGCTTTTTCCTTCTGAAAATAGCAAAAACTCCCTTTGCTTTGGTTTAGTTATACAGATCGGACATGGCCCGCTCCTCGTGGACCCGGCGGATGGCCTCGGCAAACAGATCGGCCACGGTGAGGGTCTTGATCTTGCCGATGGCCTTCTCTCCCTCCACGGGGATGGTGTCCAGCAGCACCAGCTGGGAAATGACGCTTTCCTCCAGCCGCTGGATGGCCGGGCCGGAGAGGACGCCGTGGGTGGCGCAGGCGATGATCTCCCGGGCGCCGCCCCGCTCGATCAGGGCCTTGGCGCCGTGGCAGAGGGTGCCGGCGGTATCCACCATATCGTCCACCAGCAGGACCTTTTTATCCTTCACGTCGCCGATGATGTTCATGACCTCGGAAACGTTGGGCTTGGGCCGGCGCTTGTCTACGATGGCCAGGGGCAGGTCCAGCTTTTCCGTGAACTTCCGGGCGCGGGTGACGGAGCCCAGATCGGGAGAGACCACCACATAATCCGGATTGGACGCGCCCAGCTGCTCGAAGAAATACTGGGAGAGGATCCGGGTGCCCAGCAGATTGTCCAGCGGGATGTTGAAGAAGCCCTGGATCTGGCTGGCGTGCAGATCCATGGTCAAAACGCGGTCTGCGCCGGCGGCCTCCAGCATCTCGGCGCACAGCTTGGCGGAGATGGGATCCCGGGGCTTGGCCTTGCGGTCCTGCCGGGCATAGCCGAAATAGGGCATGACGGCGGTGATCCGGGCGGCGGAGGCCCGGCGGAAGGCGTCGATCATGATGAGCAGCTCCATGAAGTTGTCGTTCACCGGGCTGCAGGTGGACTGGATGACGAACACATCGCAGCCGCGGACGGTCTCGTTGATGGAGACGGAGATCTCCCCGTCGGAAAACTGCTTGCAGACGCAGTCGCCCAGCGGCAGGCCCAGCCTGTCGGCGATGGCCCTGGCCAGGGCGGGATTGGAATTGCCTGCGAAGATCTTGATTTTTTCGGCGTAGTAGCTCATGTGCGGTTTACCCCCTGAAGATATATGTAATTAAATAGGAACTCAGAGCTTGCCGGCCTCCCGGCGCTTTTTGACCCAGCCGGGCTTGACGGTCTGGCGGCTGCGGGCGATGACCAGCGCCTCCTCCGGCACATCCTCGGTAACGGTGCCGCCGGCAGCCAGATAGGCCCCCCGGCCGATCCTTACCGGGGCCACCAGATTCACGTTGCAGCCGATGAAGCTGTCGTCCTCCACGGCGGTGCGGTATTTCCGCTTGCCGTCGTAATTGACGGTGACCACGCCGCAGCCCACGTTGATGCGGCGGCCCAGATCGCTGTCGCCGATATAGGTCAGGTGGGAGATCTTGGTGCCGTCGCCCACGGCGGAGTTTTTCAGCTCCACAAAATCGCCGATCCGGACCCGTTCGCCGATGGTGCAGCCGGGGCGGATATAGGCGAAGGGGCCGACGGTGGTGCCCGCGCCCACGGTGCTCTCCGTCACCTGGGAGCTGTTGACCGTGCAGCCTTCGCCGATGACGGCGTCCCGCAGCAGGGCGTTCGGCCCGATGACCGCCCCCGTCTCCACCCGGCTCTCGCCGTAGATCAGGCAGCCGGGCAGCACGGTGCAGCCCGGGGCCAGCTTGGCCCTGGGCGAGATATGGGCAGAGTTGGGATCGACGAGAAACACGCCATGCTGCATAAGGCCATAGTTGATCCGCCGGCGCAGCAGCTCCTGCACGGCGTAGGCGCTCTCGGCGTCTGCCGCGGCAAGGCCCTCGCCCGGCTCGCACAGAACGGTGGCATAGCCCTCCGGCAGCGCCGCAGGCTCCAGCGCCAGCACCTGCTCCGCCGGACCCCAGAAGGCAAGGGGCGTCCGCCCCGCCATCAGCGCGGCGTTTTCCGGCTGGTCGGCCAGACGGGTGTAGGTGGCGGGAGAAATGGCCGCGTAAGGCCCCAAAACCAGCAGCAGCCGCTGTCCCGCCGCCTGGGAGAGCAGGGCCTCCCGGCTTTCTGCGACAAGCCAGCGTCCGCCGGCGGCCTCCGCCGCCAGAGCGATATGCTCCGCCGCGGTGCAGGAGAGGAGCTCCCCGGAGAAGCCCTCCGCCCCGCCGGGCAGAAGCGATACAAGGAACGGTTCCATTTGCAGCTTCCTTCCTTTCGTGATAAAAACAGTAAAAACAGTGAAATGCGGGCTTTGTTCCGCCGCGCACAGCATACCAGCTTCAGTATAACAGGCCCGGCGGCAAATTTCCATCCCTTTTTGCTTTACGGAAAAAAGTATTTTTGCTATAATAGTCGGGAACGACATTTTGGGCCGAAGGAGGGCTTTTCCATGGAAGAACAAAGGCTTCGGGTCTGCCGGGAGGGCAGAGAAGCCATGGAGACGCTGGCGCAGCTGCGGGACGGCGACGCGGCGCTGCTTTATGCGTTTCTGGCCGCCCGGGAGGAGGAGGGAGCCGTGCTGCCGCTGGCGGAGCAGAAGCTGGGCCTTCCCAGAGCCGACCTGGAAAAGGCGGCCCAGCTGCTGCTGGTGTGGGGGCTGGTCTCCCGCCGGAAGGCCACGCCGCCGCCCCGGCAGGAGGGGACCTATCCCTCCGCCCAGCTGGCGGAGACCCGGGAGCACGACGCCGCCTTCCACGGCCTTTGCTGCTATCTGGAGGGGGAGCTGGGCCGCATTCTCAACCGGCAGGAGCTGGAGACGCTGCTCAGCGTGCGGGACAGCCTGAACCTGCCGGAGGATGTTTTGACCCTGCTGATCTCCGACTGCGCGGGAAGGGGGCGGCTCTCCGCCCGGACGCTGGAAAAGCAGGCCTACCACTGGTATGACCTTGGGCTGAACACCTATGAAAAGGCCAACGCCTACCTGCAGAAGCAGCGGGAGCGCTCCACCCGGGGGGCGAAGGTGCTGGCGCTGTTTCAGATCCGGGACCGTCTTCCCGGGGAGACGGAGCAGAGCTACATCGACAAATGGACGGAATGGGGCCTTTCCGATCAGCTGCTGCAGCTGGCCTACGACAAGACCCTGCTGGGGGCGGGGCGGCTCAGCTGGCCCTATCTGAACAAGATCCTTTCCTCCTGGCACGAAAAGGGCTATCGCACGCCGGCAGACGTGGAGCTGGACCGGAAGGACGCTCCCGCGCCCCGGCGCAGCGCCGAACCGAAGGAAAGCGTCGAGAGCGCGGTGCTGCGGCGGATGCAGCAGAAGCGCCAGGCCCGGGCCATGGAGCTGGAGGCCCGCCGGGCCGCACTGCGGCAGCAAAGCCCGGAGTTTGCCGCCAACGAGAGCGCGCTGCGGCTGTGCGCCGCGCAGCGGAGCCGGGCCTCCGGCGAAAAGCGGCAGGCGCTGGAGAGCCGGTATCTGGCCTGTCAGAAGCGGCAGGCGGAGCTGCTGGCGGAGCTGGGCAAGCCCGCCGACTGGCTGGACGACCGGCCGGACTGCCCCTATTGCGGCGACCGGGGCTATATCGGCGCGAAAAAGTGCCGCTGCCTGCTACAGGCCTGTGAGGAGGCAAAGGCGGGAAGGTGAGCCGCGTCCCACCCTTGGCTCCCTCTGCGGGAACTGCCCGCAGGCATAGCCCAGCCACTTGGCTCCCTCTGAGGGGCCTGCCCGCAGGCA
>DHMK01000041.1:224-19052 GCA_002405755.1 Clostridiales bacterium UBA4644 | reverse complement strand
TCCTCCATCTGGGGCGGTCCCGCTGCCACCTCTCCTTTCTGCACCGACAAGAAGGGTCACGGTCCCGCCTGGATCAACTCCCTGTTCGAGGATAACGCCGAGCATGGCCTGGGCATGGCTGTTGCCGTCAAGTATCGCCGCAACACCCTGGCCGAGACCGTTAAAAAGCTCATCGCCGTGGATTACTGCGATGCCGATCTGAAGGCCGCCGGCCAGGCCTGGCTGGATGTCATGAATGAAGGCGAAGCCTCCAAGGTTGCCGCTGCCAAGCTGGTGGAAGAGCTGAACGCCTCCGTCGTGGACGGCTGCACCTGCGAGGCCTGCACCCTGGGCCGCGCCGTTCTGGCCGACAAGGATCTGCTGGTCAAGAAGAGCCAGTGGATCTTCGGCGGCGATGGCTGGGCTTATGATATCGGTTACGGCGGTCTGGACCATGTCCTGGCCTCCGGCGAGGATGTTAATGTCTTCGTTTTCGATACCGAGGTCTATTCCAACACCGGTGGACAGGCTTCCAAGGCTTCCAATATCGGTCAGGTGGCGCAGTTCGCCGCTGCCGGTAAGGACATGAAGAAGAAGTCCCTGTCTGAGATCACCATGGCTTACGGCTATGTGTATGTGGCTCAGGTCGCGATGGGCGCCAACCCCGCTCAGACCATCAAGGCCATTATCGAGGCCGAGGCTTACCATGGACCCTCTCTGATTATCGGCTATTCTCCCTGCGAGATGCACTCCATCAAGGGCGGCATGACCAACTGCCAGGCCGAGATGAAGAAGGCCGTCGAGTGCGGCTACTGGAACCTGTTCCGCTTCAATCCCGCTGCCGACAAGAAGTTCACGCTGGATTCCAAGGCTCCCGCCGGCGGCTATCAGGAGTTCCTGATGAATGAAGCCCGCTACAGTCGTCTGACCCGTGAATTCCCCGAGCGCGCCACCGTCCTGTTCGCCAAGAACGAAGCCGCCGCCAAGGAGCGCTACGAGTATTTGCTGAAGCTGGTGGATGTGTACGACAAGGACTAATTCCTGTCCCGTGCCTTTCCCCTGCTGAACCCGCATGATAAGGCCCGCCCTCAAACTTGAGGGCGGGCCTTTTGCAGGAAAAGAGCCCGGCCGAAGCCGGGCTTTGCTTTTCTGATATTCTGTTATTCTTCCCCGTCCGGAATGTCCAGCAGCTGGGGCGTGTGGCCGGTGAAGGGGAAATAGATCTCCGTCAGGTCCCGGGTCCGCAGGGCCACGGTGGCCGTGTTGACGCAGGGATGCACATAGATCTCCTCCAGCGACAGCAGCTCCCGGTCCATCAGCAGCCGCACCTGATGCTCTGCGTCAAAGACCAGCCCCAGCGGCGTGATGGCGCCGGGATGGACGCCCAGCAGCTCATAGAGCTTGTCCGCCTCGCCAAAGCTCAGGCGGGAAGCGCCGATAAGCTTGGAGACCACAGAGGTCTTGAAGCGCTTGTCCTCCCGGATCAGCAGCAGGTAAAACACGGTCTTCTGCCGGTTGCTGAGAAACAGATTTTTGCAGAAGGCCTGCGCCGCGCCGGGCCGGCGCAGCTGCGCTTCCACGGCGGAAAGCTCCTCCATGCTGGAAGCGGCAGGGTGCTCCGCCTTGCGGAAGGGAATATTCAGGCACCGCAGCAGCCCATAGATCTCGTTGGGATCAGCCCGATTCATAAAAACTACCTCCCGAAATGGAAAAACTGACAGAACGATTATAACAGCGCGCTGCGTCTGTGTCAACGCGTCCCGGAGCGCATAGGATAGAACAGCCGGCCAAAGGCCGGCGCTACAGAAAGGCGGTGTTTTTTCATGTGCTGCTGCCAATACCAAACCAATACCTGCGGCTGCTGCAGCTGCTGCAGCTGCTCGAGTTGCTCCGGCTGCGGACAGTGCAGCGGAGCTGTCCAGACCGGCCAGGCCTCTTACCTTGTCTATCGTTACCGGTATGAGAACGTTCCCATGCAGACCTATTACGGCCCGGGCTATACCACCGAAAATGTTTTGGAAAGCATGGATCGTTCCCTGCAGCGTATCGCTGTCAGATTCTGACCCTCTGCAGGCTCCCGGTCATCTGTTCAGCAAAAAGGCGGCTCTTGCCGCCTTACATCCGCCGCCCTTCTGCCGCTCCCCCGATGGCCGCTCGGGGGAGCTTTTTGCTGCCCGCAAGGCACAAGCAAAGCGGGCGTCTGCTCCAGACGCCCGCCAAACGCTTTCGCGGTCTTTTACCGGATGGGGAAATCGAAATAGGTATCGGGATAGGGCTCGGGATTCACGCTGAAGTGCCACCATTCGCACTCATAGGGCTCGAAGCCAACGGCCAGCATGGCGTCCCGAAGGATATAGCGGTTTTTCCTCTGCTCCGGGGTGATCTCGTCACAGTCGGGCCAGCTGCGGGGATCCATATAGTCAAAGCCGCAGCCCATATCCAGCTCCTGATGGGTCTTGGCGTCCACAATGGTCAGATCCACCGCCTTGGCGCGGGTATGACCGGACTTTCTGGCGATATAGCCCTCGTCAAACATCCGGGCCTTTTCCAGGTTGGGATACTGGATGGGCTTCCGCCGCACATCCGCCAGATCCTCGCCCCAGCGGCAGAAATCATCCACCGCCCGCTGGGGGCGATAGGCGTCAAAAAACTTCATCACGTAGCCCTGCTTCCGCAGGATCTCCGCCGCCTTGACGCAGCCCTCGGCCACTTCCTTGGACATGACCACCAGCGGCTGCTCATAGCCGTCTGCCGGCCGGCCCATAAAATTATCGGTCCCGGCGTATTTCGCGTCGATGATGCAGTCCTCAATGAGCTCGTCGATATAAACGAAGCCCTCGGGCAGCTCATGCGCCTTGGGGACGCAGGCCGTGCTCTGATTCATAACAACATTCCTTTCTTTTTGATTATTTTCGCGGTCTTTGCCGCTGCTTTACCCCTATTATAGCACGATTTTTGGGATTGTAAACCCTCTCACAGGATGATCGGCTGCAGCTGCCGGCCCTCCAGCGCCGCGTCCAGCGCCGCTTCGCACAGGCCGAAATTTGCCGCCATGGAGCGGGGCTTTTTCTCCGGATCGTCCTGGCTGAAGGGCACGAAATACAGATCCCGCCGATTGAGCAGGCCGCCGATGTTTTTTGCGGCATTGCTGAGGGCGTCGTTGGTGGAAAGCGCCAGCACCACCGGACGGCCGTTGCGCAGCTGGGCCTTGATGGCCATAAGCACGGAGGTGTCCGTAATGCCCAGATTGAGCTTCGCCAGCGTGTTGCCCGTGCAGGGGGCCGCCAGCAATACGTCAAAAAGCTTTCCCGGCCCCACCTGCTCCGCCTCCGCAATGGTGCGCATGGGCTTGCGGCCTGTGATCTGCTCCAGCTCCCGCAGAAGGTCCTCCGCCCGGTAAAAACGGGTGTCGGTCTCCGCTGCCGCAGGCGAGAGCACCGCCGTCACCTCGTTGCTTTTGGCCAGCTGACGGATCACGGGCAGCACCTGGGAAAAGGTGCAGAAGGAGCCGGTCATGGCCACGCCGATCTTCTGATTTTTCATGTATGTTCCTCCTCACAAAGCGAATACACTGCATTACGGATGGCCAGCGCGCCGGACACCGGCGTCAGCAAGCCGGGCAGCGCCAGCGCCTGGACGGCCTTGATCTCCAGCGCCTTGGCCCATTCCCAATCCACGCCGCCGGGACGGGAGGCCAGATCCACCACCAGCGCCCCCGGCCGCAGCATCCGCAGCACCGGCTCCGGCAGCAGGCGCTCCGGCGCGGTATTGAAGATCACATCATATTCCCCGATCTCCTGCTCCAGCCGCCGGGAAAGGATGGGCCGCAGGCCTTCCCCCTTCAGCTGCCAAAGCTGCTCCTCCCGGCGCACCGCCACCGCCGTCCGGGCGCCCATGCCCTGCAGCAGCGCCGCCAGCGGCTTTCCGATATTGCCCCAGCCGATGACCAGCGCGTCGCTGCCATACAGGGTGCGCAGCCGGTGCTTCATGGCCACCTGCAGGGCGTTTTCCGCTGTGATCCGCCCGTTTTCCTGCTGGAAGGAGGGCAGGCTTCCATACTCCAGCAATCGAAAGCCTGCGTCACGGGCAGCGCGGCGCAAAGGCTCGCCGGCCCTGGCCGCGATCAGAATGCCCCCCGGCGGAGGCAGATTTTCCTGCCCCCATTTTTCCGGCTCTGGCAGCAGGCGGACCGGATATCCGTCTTCCCGCAGCAGATCACAGAGGATGTTCTGCCGCCGATCCCCCCGCAGGACCGCGAAATTCCATGCTTCTTTCAATCAGTCACCACCTCTTTCGCAGCATTCTATGAAAGAACTTGGTGCGCGGTGCAAAAAAGGCTATGCAAACGGCAAAAACTATGATAAACTGAGTTGACCCAAATATCGGGAATCATTCTTTCGGGCTTCGCCGGCTTTGTCCTGCGGCGGAGCCGAAAGGCAAAAGAGCCGCAGGCTCTGGGAAGGCATGGATTATGAACGATCAGCAGTTTGAAGCATATATCCGGGAGCAGCGCCCGATCCATCTGATCGGCATCGGCGGCGTCTCCATGCGGGCGCTGGCCCGCATGCTGCAGCATATGGGGGCCCAGGTCTGCGGCAGCGACCGGGACGCTTCCCGCTACACGCAGGAGCTTTGCCGGGCGGGTATCCCCGTCGTCATCGGCCACAGCAGCGAAAACACGGCGGGAGCCGGCCTTGTGATCCGCACCGCCGCCATTCCAGACACCAATCCGGAGATCCTGGCCGCCCGGGCGGCAGGCATCCCCATTCTGTCCCGGGCGGAGGCCTGGGGCATGATCATGACCCATTACCGCCGCGTGGTCTGCGTTGCCGGCACCCACGGCAAGACCTCCACCACCGCCATGATCGCCACCTTTGCCAACGCGGCCGCCATGGACCCCACCGTGATGGTGGGCGGCGACCTGCCCTCCATCGGCGGGACGCTGCGCATCGGAAGCAGCGACCTGTTTGTGGCCGAGGCCTGTGAATACCGCAATTCCTTCCTTTCCTTCCATCCTTCCGTGGCCGTGATCCTGAATATCGACATGGATCATCTGGACTTTTTCAAGGATCTGGACGATATCATGCGCTCCTTCCGCCAGTTTGCCCTGCTGACTCCGGAGGACGGCGCCGTCATCATCAACGGCAACGACGAACACTGCCGGCAGGCCGTGGCGGGAATCTCCCGCCGGGTGATCACCTTTGGCCTCTCTGAGGACTGCGACATCCATCCGGCGCAGCTGGCGCTGGAAAACGGCTATTACTGCTGCGATATCGTGGCCTTTGGCAAGCCCTTCTGTCCGCTGCGGCTGCAGGTGCCCGGCGAACACAATCTGCTGGATGCGCTGGCTGCCGCCGCCGTGGCTGTGGAGCTGGGTACCGCGCCGGAAGACTTTGCCCATGGCATCCAGGATTATCACGGCGTGGGCCGCCGGTTTGAGTTCAAAAAGGAATGGCGCGGCGCAAGGATCTACGACGATTATGCCCACCATCCCAGCGAGATCGAGGCCACGTTGAAGGCGGCCCGGGCGCTGGAGCCCCGGCGGGTGATCTGCGTCTTCCAGCCCCACACCTATTCCCGCACGGTCTCTCTGCTGGATCCCTTTGCCCAGGCCCTTTCCCACGCGGATCATGTGATCCTCTGCCCCATTTTTGCAGCCCGTGAGACCAACACCTACGGGATCTCCTCGCAGGACATTGCAAAGCGCATCCCCCAGGCGGAGACTGCTTCGGATCTTGACGATGCTGCGGCGCGGCTGGGCCGGCTGGTGCAGCCCGGCGATCTGGTCTTTCTCATGGGCGCAGGCAATGTGAATCAGATCGCGGAGCTGCTGGAGGACTGAGCCATGGCAAGCCTTTTGAGCACCACCTGGAACACCCGTCTGCTGCGGGAGGGGGACTTCCGCTTTGTCCGCAGCGATGTGCCGGACCGACTGTCGCTCAGCGATCTGGACTGGCTGCTGGCGCATGAGATCACACTTGCGGTGGACCTGCGTTCGCCGCAGGAATGTGCCGCCCGCCCCTGCCCGCTGGAGCAGGACCCCCGGTTTCAGTATCTTCACCTGCCGGTGGCCACCGGCGATATTGTCCCCCATTGCTTTGAGGACGTTCCAAACAACTATCTGGACATGGTGGACGGGCAGCTGGTACACATTCTGGACACGCTCTGGAACGCCGGACGCAACGCCATCTACTTCTGCAACGCGGGAAAGGACCGCACCGGCGTCGTCTCTGCCCTGCTGCTGCAGCGCATGGGCGCTTCCCGGCAGGAGATCGTGGACAATTATGTCCTCTCCGCAGAAAACCTCAAGACCATGCTGGCGGAGTTCATCGCCAAGCGGCCCGAGCTGAAGCTGGAGGTCGTCACGCCGAGAGCCTGGACCATGGAGCAGTTTTTGGACCGCGTCCCCGACAGGCTCCGCGATATTTTGCAAAAAGCATAGAAAAATGACCGGCTGGAAAAGCCGGTCATTTTAATTTTTTCTTCTGTTTTCCCGCCGCTTCAGCGCTTTTTCCGGGGCTGACCTCTGTGGGCCGGGCGTTTGCGCACGGAAAAGCCGAAGGTCCCCAGCTGCTTGCCCAGCGTGAAATATGCCCCATGGGCATAGGCCAGCAGGCCGCACCGCTCCATATGCAGCGCGCCCTTTTCGTCCACGAACCGGGGATCCACATCCACGGCAGTGATCTCTGCCAGAAACATATCGTGGGTCCCCAGGGGCAGAACCTGCTTCACCCGGCACTCCAGCGCAATGGGGCATTCCCCGATGACCGGGGCCTTGACTGTAAAGGCCGGCTCCGCCGTCAGCCCCGCCAGGGCAAACTTGTCCCCATCCCGGCCGGACTTCACGCCGCAGAGATCTGCCGCCCGGGCGATGCTCTGGCAGGGCAGATTGATGACGAACTCGCCGCTTTCCGCGATCATGTGATGCGAATAGCGCTCCGGCCGGACGGAGACATAGGTCATGGCCGGATCGGAGCAGACGATGCCCGTCCAGGCCACCGTCAAAACATTGTGCTCCCCCGCCAGATCTCCGCAGGTCACCAGCGCCGGCGGCGCGGGCGCAAGAAGCGTCCCCGGCTTCCAATTCAGCTTTGCCATGTGCTTCATCCTTTCTGAAAAAGCGGCCCGCCGAAGCGCGCCGCTCTGTCGCTGAAAAGCCCCGTCGGGTGGAGTGCGGACGTGTTAAATAACCCGCTTTTGCAGGTGGGCAAGCTACCGTTCCTTTGATCGGCTCCCAACTTCCGCGCTTTTCGCGGGAGGTCTGCCAACGGGGACCGGACACGCAATCCCGAATAACACATTGTAGGTTAAATAAGAAGATCCGCACTCCGCCCGGCGGGGCTTTCTCGTTCAGGCCTCCGGCTCTTCCTCCTCGGCCTCGTCTTCGTCTTCCGCTTCGTCCTCGAAGGTCTCCTCCAGACGCTCGGAGAAGATCTGGAACATCTCGGCTTCCTCATCCTCATCGTCCAGCGTTACCAGCATCTCCTCGCCGTCGTCCTCCAGCTCCACCTTCATGATGATCAGCTCATAAGCATCGTCCAGCGACATTTCCGTGGGCAGAAATGCCATATAGGTCTGGCCGTTGTATTCCACGGTGTCCAGATGCTCCAGCTCGATCTCCCGACCGTCCTCATCCGTCAGGACGACGAAATCATTACCATATTCCTCGCTCATAAAACAGGCCTCCTGTTTAGGTTTGTTTCTTTTTTCTCATTATATCCGATTCCTGCGGAAAATGCAACGGCCTTCTTTGTCGAAAGCTGTTATTTGCGTCAGATCTTTTGAAGCCTTTGCCAGTCGGCCCGGCGAATGGCGTAACAGACTGAGATCTCCCCTTCCCCATCAGTAAAAGCGCCCCGGTCTTTCTTGCATTTTACGGGCGGTCTGCTATAATAAAGCCGAAGAAAGCGAAAGGGAGGGGTCTGCATGCTCTGGGGCTGTGCTGCGGCGCTGCTTTTTCTGATCCTTGCTGGCGCCTATCTCTGCTACCGCATGGCCTTTTCCGTGCCAAAGCCACGGGAGGACGATCTGTTTTTCCTGCCGGATACCGCCCAGTATGCCCCCTTTCGGGAGGTCTCTGCTCAAATGATCCGCGCGGCTCTGGCGATCCCCTATGAGGACGTTTGGATCCTCTCCCGGGATGGGCTTCATCTCCACGGAAAGCTTTATCCCGGAACGCTGGGCGCACCGGTGCAGCTGCTGTTTCACGGCTATCGCAGCGCGGCGGAGCGGGATTTTTGCGGCGGACTGCAGGAGGCCCGGAAGGGCGGCTGCTCCGTCCTGCTGGTGGATCAGCGGGCCCACGGAAAGAGCCAGGGCCGCTGTCTGAGCTTCGGCGTTTTGGAGCGATATGACTGCCTTTGCTGGGTGCAGTATGCCATTGGCCGCTTCGGGCCGGACTGTCGGATCCTGCTTTACGGAATGTCTATGGGCGCGGCCACCGTGCTGATGGCCGCAGGGCTGGAGCTTCCGAAAAATGTCGCCGGCATCGTGGCCGACTGCGGCTACACCTCCCCCGCCGCCATTCTTCAGCGGGAGCTGCGGCAGCGGGGCTACCCCTTCTTCCCCACCTATGCGCTGGTGCGGCTGGGCGGGCGGCTGTTCGGCGGCTTTGATCTGGAGCAAGCCTCTGCCGCAGAAGCCATGGAGCGCTGCCGGATCCCCGTTCTGCTGATCCACGGCGGCGACGACCGCTTTGTCCCCTGCGCTATGAGCCAGGAAAACTATGACCGCTGCGCTTCGCCGGACAAGCGGCTGCTCATTGTCCCCGGCGCGGGCCATGGGCTCAGCTATCTGGTGGACCGGCAGGCTTATCTGGCGGCGCTGACCGCCTTTCAGCAAACGGTTTTGACCAAAAGGAGCATTGTTTCATGAAACGGGATCTCACCTCCGGCAGCGTTTTTAAGAATGTGGTAGCCTTTTCGCTGCCTTATCTGCTTTCTTATTTTCTCCAGACCCTCTACGGCATGGCGGATCTGTTTATCATCGGCCAGTATGAGGGCGTCGCCGCCACCACGGCGGTTTCCGTCGGCTCGCAGGTGATGCATATGCTGACGGTGATGCTGGTGGGACTGGCCATGGGCTCCACCGTCTCCATCGGCCAGGCCGTGGGCGCAAAGGATCCCCGATCTGCCTCCGCCGCCATTGGCAACACGGTAACGCTGTTTCTGGGGCTTTCGGTGGTGCTGACGGGCATTTTGCTGGCGCTGAACGGCTCTATCGTGCAGCTGATGTCCACGCCCCAGGCGGCCATCGAAGGAACGAGGGCCTACCTGACCATCTGCTTTTTGGGCATTCCCTTTATCACCGCCTATAATATCATCAGCTCCATTTTTCGCGGCCTGGGCGACAGCAAAAGCCCCATGTACTTCATTGCCGTGGCCTGCGCCGTCAATATCGGGCTGGATCTTCTGTTTATGGGCGCGCTGCGCATGGGTCCTGCCGGCGCAGCGCTGGGGACGACGCTTTCTCAGGGCGTCAGCGTTGTTCTCTCCCTGCTTTTCATCCGGCGGAAGCACAGCGTCTCCCTCTCCCGGGCAGACCTGAAGCCCCGCCGCTCCGTCATGAAAAAGCTGCTGCGCATCGGCCTTCCCGTGGCCCTGCAGGACGGCTTTATCCAGGTCTCGTTTATTCTCATCACCATCATTGCCAACCGCCGGGGCCTCACCGATGCCGCCGCCGTCGGCATTGTGGAAAAGATCATCGGCTTTGTCTTTCTGATCCCCTCCTCCATGCTATCCTCCGTCTCCGCCCTGGGCGCGCAGAATATCGGCGCAGGCAAGCCGGAGCGGGCCGTCGGAACGCTGCGCTATGCCATCTGCATCGCGGTTGGGCTGGGGCTGGCGGTGGCCGGAGCCGTTCAGCTGGCGGCAGAGCAGCTGGTGGCGCTATTCACGCCGGACGCCGCCGTGGCTACCGCCGGCGGGCAATATCTGCGGGGCTATATCTGGGACTGCGTCTTCGGCGGCGTCCAATTCAGCTTCAGCGGCTATTTCTGCGCCCGGGGAAAATCAGGCCTGTCCTTCCTGCACAATGCGCTCTCCATCCTGCTGGTGCGGATCCCCGGCGCTTATCTGACCTCCCTTTATTTTCCCCAGACGCTGCTGCCCATGGGGCTGGCTTCGGCGGCAGGCTCGCTGTTTTCCTCCGTTGTCTGCCTGATCGCCTTCGCCCTGCTCCGCCGCCGGGACCGGCTTGCCGAAAAGAATTAAATTTTGCTCTTGACAAGAAAACGACCGTTCACTATAATAGCAGGTGAACGGTCGTTTACTTTTAACAAGGGAGGTGCTACCATGGGAGACACCAAGGCGCGGATCCTGCAGGAGGCGCTGGCGCTGTTTTCCCGGGAGGGCTATGAAGCCGTCTCCGTGAGCCAGATCGCCGGCGCGCTGGATATGACCAAGGGCGCGCTTTATAAGCACTACAAAAGCAAGCGGGATATTTTTGAGAGCATCCTTTCCGCCATGGAGCAGCGGGACGCCTCCGGCGCGGCAGAGCATCAGCTGCCCGAGCGTCCTGCGGAAGAGACGCCGGAGGCCTACCGATCGGCGGCGCTGGAGCAGCTGCTGGCCTACAGCAAGGCCCAATTCCGCAGTTGGACAGAGGATCCCTTTGCCGCCGCCTTTCGCCGGCTGCTGACGCTGGAGCAATATCGCTCCCCCGAGATGCGGACGCTTTATCAGCAGTATCTGGCGTCGGGGCCGCTGCGCTATGTGGAGGATCTGCTGGCAGGCATGGGCTTTTCCCGGCCGGTAGAGGGCGCCGCAGAGCTTTATGGGCCGATGTTTTTGTATTACAGCATTTATGACGGCGCGGAAGACAAGTCCGCCGTTGCCGCGCAGCTGGACGCCTGCCTGGACGCCGCGGCAATGGAGCTGCGAAAGCAGCAGAGCTAAGGAGGAAGCTATGAGCATTTTGATCCGTCAGGAAGAGGAAAAGGACTATCGCACTGTGGAAAAGCTTACCCGGGAAGCCTTTTGGAACGTTTACCGGCCCGGCTGTCTGGAGCATTATGTGCTCCACTGCTACCGGACGCAGCCTGGCTTTTTGCCGGAGCTGGATCTGGTGCTGGAGGAGGATGGCCGCATCATCGGCCACATCATGTATGCCAAGGCGGAAATGGAGGGCGCAGACGGCCGCCGGCTCCCCATGCTGACCTTTGGTCCGCTGAGCATCGATCCGACTCTTCAGCGGAAGGGCTATGGCAAACTGCTGGTGGACGCTTCGCTGGAAAAGGCGGCAAAGCTGGGCTTTTCTGCCGTGGCCATCACCGGCAACCCGGATTTTTACGGCAAAAGCGGCTTTGTTTTGGGCAGCACGCTGGGCGTCCGCTACGGCTATGCGGAGCCGGAGGATACAGTCGTTCCCTATTTTCTGGTGCGCGAGCTGAAGCCGGGCGTCTTGCAGGGCATGCAATGGACCTACCGGGATCCGGAGGAATATTTCGTGGCAGAGCGGGATCCCCAGGGCTTTGCGGCCTTTGAGGCCCAGTTCCCGCCCAAGGAAAAGAAGCATCTGCCAGGCCAGCTGGTCTGATCCTCCAGCGGACAGCTGGAAGAGATTGTCAATCTTTCGTTTCCCGTAAAAAAGTTGTTTTTTTGCTTGACTTTTCGGGTGTGATATGCTATTCTAAATGAGCGGTCAGGAATGACGGCCATGAACTGAACAAGAAATGACTCAGCGCACCCTTATATGGGGGTATAGCTCAGCTGGGAGAGCGCTTGAATGGCATTCAAGAGGTCAGCGGTTCGATCCCGCTTATCTCCACCAAACGGGTGCGCTGAGTTTTCTTAAGAAAGACTTGCTTTGAAAAAGGCGAGTTTTTTGTTTTATGCCCACTTCTCTTTTGAAGCGGGCTTTTTCAGCTGCGATCCGGTTCGGTTTCCCGGTCTGGCGCCGCCTGATATGCGCGGCGCTCCACATAGGCCATCATCCGGTTATACAGCACCACATAAAAGAGCACCGCAAGCAGTCCGCCGGTCGCGCCCAAAAGCGCATGGGAATCGCTGCCCCGCAATTTCAGCGCCGTCCAGATCACAATACCGATCCACGCTGCGGCACACAGAACGATGGCCGCCGCATGCTCGCGCAGCCATTTTTTCTTAAAAAACGAGAGCTTTTCCTTCAGCGTAAAGGTACTGTTGTTCAGTGCCGCAACGAGATTATGGTCGGCGGCTTTCCGGAAGTCCTCCGTCAAAAGCCGTTCTCCGCTGATCAGCTCGTTGATGCTTACGCCGAATTCCTTTGACAGCAGCGAAAGCATTTCCACATCGGGCATATAGTTGCCGTTTTCCCAACGGGAAACCGTTTTGTTGGTCACGCCGAGCCTTTCTCCCAGCCGCTCCTGCGTCAGGCCCTTTTCCTTCCGCAGGGCGGCGATAAACCTTCCGATCTTCCTCTGATCCATTTTCGATCCCTCCGAAGAAAAGAATCGCAGATTTTCCGCAAAATGTCTTCCCCACAAACAGCGAATTTGTTGCCTGCACGCGGCAAAACGCATTTGCAGCGGCGTCGAGGCGCTTAATCCAGCACGATCTCCTTTTTCTTCCCGTTTTTCTTTCTCGGATACTGCCGGATGCGGGTGACGAACTCCAGATTGATGATCTCCAGCTCGCCCGTCTTCTTCTCGATGACCATGCCGCCGTCCTCGATCTCCTTGATCACGCCCTGAACGCTACCGTCGTTGGAGGTGATGGTATAAATGATGCATTCTTCTCCGAGAAAGCGTTTTGCCAGTTCTTTCATTTCAATGTTCTCCTTGTTCTGCTTTTTTTGATTCAAAATATGACTGACTGCCGCCAGTCTCCTTTGCCGTGTTATCCAGGGGAGGATCACAAGAAGAAACAGGGCAAGCAAAATGAGATAAAAATTGTCCATCGCGCATCTCTCCCGCTTTGTCCTCAGGCGATCTTGCTGCCCGCCCCGGAGCAGCGCATGGCTTCCCTGCAGTATACCGTCAGATTGACGATCCAGACGAGGCATACCATAAAGGAGGGCAAGAACCCGATATCAAACACAAGCGCGCAGACCGCAAGCGCAATGGCAAGCACTGCGCAGACCGTATTGGTCGCAGAGTACGCTTTGTATGCGCATTTGCCGATCATGCTCCTCTCGGCTTCGTCGCAGTCCTCCATCCATTTTTTCTGAAACCGCATATCATAGACGGACGCTTTCTTTTCGGGGTTCGTCTGCTTGGCGGCGTCCACACACTTTTGCTGAAGAATAATCGACTCAGCCATAATTCCGAAGAAAGCTGCAATGCCGATGAAAAACATAACGGTTCGTTTTTTGTCATCGAATATTGCAAAGCCTCCCGCATAGGATGCCGCAATCAAAAAATAAGAGAGAATAAGAGATGCACTTGTAATCCAAATCGCCAAAGACAGCTTTCGGTCGATCGCATCCGAGACGGCCTCATCCTCGCCGTCCCACGCGGCCGCCAGCTTCCTTGCGCTCCGATAGATCGGGATGCAGACTGCCGGTACAGTGACCGCCAGCGCCAGCATCAGCCACGGAGCAATGTGCGTTCCGAAAAACGCTCCCGCTTCCTTGATCCTGGCGGTCAATTGCTCCAGCCCGCCCTTTGCCGCGCCATAACCGGAAAAATAACCGATCACGCCGCCGACGATCGCGCACGCCACCGCGAAAAGGAGAAATTTGGGCAGCGCCTTTCGATTTGCCTGCCTGATCTCATCATTTTTCATTTTGTTTCCTCCTGTAAATAGAAAACCTCTTCCACTGTCACGCCGCAGACCTTTGCGATCGTCAGGGCCAGAGTGACCGACGGAGAATAATCGCCGCGCTCGATCAGGCTGATGGTCTGCCGCGATACGCCGCACAGGCGTCCCATCTCCTGCTGATTCACATTCAGTGCGGCTCTGCGCTCCTTCAAACGATTTCGCAGGACCATACATCACCTCCGCATGACAATATCATTTGTCTATATGACAATTATCCTTGTCATAATGCATCATACCATTGTCACCTCCGCCTGTCAAGGGGAGACTGCAAAAAACGGAGAAAACGACCGTTCCTCCGCTTAAATCGGTATGGAAGCTTTCCCGATATTATGCTATAATTCAGATAAAAGGTTTCATCGCCTGAGATCAGTGGAGCAAAAAATGATTATTTTGATCACCGGGGCGTCTCATACAGGCAAGACCCCGTTGGCGCAAAAGCTTCTCGAAAAATATAAATATCCGTATCTGTCGATCGATCTTTTGAAAATGGGATTGATCCGCAGCGGCAGCACACAGCCCACGCCCCTGAGCGATGACGCCGATTTGACGAATTATCTATGGCCCATCGTCCGGGAGATCATCAAAACAGCAATTGAAAGCCGTTTGGACGATGAAGCCTACACCATAGAGCACGCGTTGGCGGACAATGCGCGCTTCCTGGCGCTTGCAAGGGAGAACGGAACGGACTATCTCCTGATCGACGGCGAGTATCGGATCGACCCCGCCTTGCTGTGGCCGCTTCCCTTTGCGTTCCGCCGGCAAAGCGCCGCCCGGATCACAGAAGGCGGCGGATCTGCTCCGGCGGTCGTGCTATAATGATCAAATCAAAGCTTACAAAGGAGAAAACCATGCCGATCCGTCAATTTTTCCTCCGCGGAGACCTCAAGGGCGCCATTGCGTATATGCGCGAGCACGCGGAATTCAAGGACATTGTCCCTGCCTATGCGGCGGTTTTTGAAGATCAGAAATACCGCGCATACGAGCTGCCCGACGACCTTAACGCCATCCTGCGCCTATATCAGATCTATTTTCGGGATCGCTTTTATTGTGGCTTGCCGGAGGCCGAGGCCGCAGACAGACTGCTCACCGGGCTGCGGGCGCTGCTGCATATGCCGGATGCCGATGAAGCGCTTCTGACACAGCGGCTTCAGGCGATGTTTGAGGATGCGGGCTATCACGCGCTTTTCGGGAAGACCCAGGGCTATTACGGCCCTTATATCTGGCGGGATACCGTCCCCACCGTCTATCCCGTCCAGCTTCCGGAGGGAACGGCGGATTATACTGTCAACATCCTCAAGAGCTTCGTCTTTCGCAGCTGGATGGATTATCTGACCTTCGGGCGATACGGCACGGGCGGCTGGGCCTCCCCCGACGGCACCATCAACTGCATCGAGCAGGCCTATGATTTTGGGAGCGAGCGGTTTCTTGTTTCGCTTCTGAAGCATGAGGCGCAGCATACCGTGGACATGAAGCGCTTCCCCGGGATCACCCCGGCGGAGCTGGAATATCGGGCAAAGCTGGTGGAGCTGCACTATTCCGGCGATTTGGGCCTGCTGCAAAAGTTTTTGTCGGAGGCAGACGAGGGCAAAGCGGATGACAGCCACGCGGCAGCCTCCGCAAGAATCAGGCGCGCGTTTGCCGACACGGATCAAACGGTGCTCTCCCGCATCCAGGCGCGGGCGCTGGAGCTGCTCCATGCCGATACGAAGGAAATGGAAGCGAAATACGGACGGCAAAGCGGAGCGTGCGGCAGCTGAACGAAGCAGGCGATGCGCTTTCTCTCCATGGATCCTTCTAAAAAAGCAGATACAATATGCAGTTGACTGCAACGGCGGCCAGCACACAGACGATCAGGGAGCATTTTTCAGCGCAAGCAACGCTGCCGCTGCGGCGCCGGCAATGTCAAACAGCGGATGCTCCGCATCCACAGAGAAAACACCGGGAAAGATCAAGGCCGACAGCGCCGTATAAGGCAGCAGGGAAAGGAAGCTTTCCACGCGCTTGCTCAGCGCAAGCTTGTCCATCAAAAATGCAGGCAGAGCGCGGGGAATATATGTGGCCGCAGCCATACCAAAGATCAAAAGATATACCTCAAGCCTGCTCATTGCTTTCCGTTTCCACAAAAAAGGTCCCGATCGCAGCGCTGATCACCATAGAAAGGATCACCGCACAGCTGGCGGGCAGAAAAAGCTGCAGCACCGTGTTCATTCCGGCAGTCAGCAATACCAGCAGGGCGATCCTGCAGGACTTCTTCGCGTTTGGCAGCAGCAAAGCAAGAAACGATGCATAAAACGCCACCCCAAAGCTCTTGGCCACCACCTCCGGCAAGCCTTGTCCGATCACAACGCCCAGCACCGACGCCAGGATCCATGTGCCGTACAGCGCGGTATTCGATCCCAACAGATAGGCTGCGCTGCGGCGATCGGACAGCGAAAACAGCGCAAAGGATTCGTCGCAGAGCGCAAAGGTGCTCAACAGCTTGACCCCCAGCGGCGCCGGCTCCATACGGCTCATGACCGCACTGCTCATCACCAGATGCCGCAGATTTACAAAAAACACCGCCGTGATCATAGCCAGCACTGTGGCCTTGCCGATCATACCCGCCACCATCAGCTGAGAGGAGCCGGCCATCACCAACGCAGACATCAGCACAGTCTCAAATTGCGTAAAGCCCGCCTGCAGCGCCAGCAGACCATAGGAAATACCAACGGGGATCAAGCCCAGGCAAATGGGAACGGCGCTTTTGGCTCCCTCAAAAAACAGTGTGCGTTTCATGGATCGATGCCTCATCTCATTTTGTCTTGCCTCTTATTTTAGTTCATCCGCTTCGGAAAATCGATCCTTTCCATACAGCGCGTGAGACGGCCTTTCACGATGGCTCCTTCTGCTTTCTCCTCCAAAAAGAGTTTCGCATTTCTGCCGTTTCCCGTCTCTCCCCCGCTTTTATGAAAAAGGCGTGCGGCGCTTCTGCAACCGGATCTGCGCAGAAATGCCGCACGCTGTGTTTTTTATTTCCTGTTCAGAGGCTCAAAGCATCTCGATAAAGGCGGACAGCCGGGTGCTCAGCTGGCCTGCGTCAGACTGGGAATAGTCTGTCTCCACGGCGATATAGGGCAGGCCCATCTGCCGGACGGTCTCCCGCACCTGCTGGCGCTCGATAGCATAGGGATGGCAGGCCTGCAGGATGATCTCCACCACGCCGTCGATCCGGTATTCCCGCAGCAGCCGCTGCAAAAGCTCCATGCGCTTGGTATCCGGCGACATGACGGCACAGCCGATCTCCAGATAGCGGTCAGCAATGGCCTGCAGGATATCCGGCGCCTGCTCGTCCACCATCTGGATGGCCGCCTTCAGACCGTTGCAGTTTTCCATGCACACCACCACGCCGCCGTTCTTCTCGATCTCCCCCACCGTCTTCTGCAAAACGCCGGTGGAGGGACAGCCGGTGATCAGGATACGCTTGCGGTCCGGGCTGACGGGCCGCTGGCCCGCTTCATAGGCAGCCTTGATCGCTGCGGTCATCTCCGCAATGGCCCGGATGGACCGTTCCACATCGAAGCTGTAATTGGCGCTGTCGATCACATGATACAGATCGGTATAATTGGCCGGCGGCGGACAAAGCTTCTGCATCTCCATCAGTTCCAGCTTGGCCCGGCGGAGACGGTTGCGCAGGCGGCAGGCTGCCCGGAGCTTTTCGTCCGTGATCTCCGCGCCGAACTTTTCCTCCAGCAGGGTCTTGAGATATTCCAGCTCCCGCCGCCAAAGCTCCGCCGCATAAGGCCGGTCGATCCCCTGGGGCAGGTGCATCACATGGACATCCTTCAACCGGCCCAGCAGCTCATACATCTTCTTTTTGCCGTCGCAGGTGGTCTCGCCCACGATGAGATCGGAAAAATAGGTGTAGGGACACTTGTCGGAGACGGCAAAGCCATAGCTGGATTTGATCAGCGGACAAAGATTCTTGGGCAGCTCCGCCTCCGCCGCGGCGACGGTCTCGTCGCTGGTGCCGCAAAGGCTGACGGTGTAAACGCCCGCCGCGTCGAAGACCTCATTGGGCGTATAGGTGCAGAAGGTCCCGGCAATCCTCCCGCCGGCGTCCTTCACGGCCTTTGCCCGCAGAAAGCCGTTTTTCCGCGCTTCTGAAAACTCCTGAAATTTTTCCGGCAGCTGTTTTTGTTCCATCATGCAGTCTCCATTCCGGCGCCGCGCCGTCTCCCGTAAAATCTGTTTCTGGGGCCGCGCGGCGCGCTTGCCAAAGCAGCGTATATCAGTCTTTTCCGGTTTGGTCAATCCCCGCTCGGGGCAGAGAGACAGAGAAAGGCTCTGCCAATGGCGCAGCAGAGCCTGATTTTTTATGCGTTTTTTACGGAAGATAGCCGTAGCTTTTGTCGAAAATATCCCAAATATAATCGTAACAAAGCCCGCCCTCTTCGTTTTTATAGAAAAACGGATCGCTTCGCAGCGTTGTTGCGGAATTCAGAATGATCTGCCCCAGCGTGCCGCCGGCGGCATCCTGAAAGGTCATGCGGTAGCGATAGCCCATGTGCAGCAGCGAAATGCCGCTGCGGCGGACGGGCGTGGTCTGCAGATTGGTCAGGATCGCCTCGACGGCGGAAGGCTCCGTCACATCCAGCTTATGGCCCGTGTTGCCGTCGAAGATCCGGATGCAGGCCACCTCCGAAGCCTTTATGCCTCTGAGAAAGCGCACCGGGGCCCGGTACCACAAAAAAGCGCAGAGCAGCAGCAGGGGAAGGATCAGGATCTTGATCAGCTTTTTCCAGTTCATCAAAGGCTCCCTTTCTCTGCTTCCGGGGCGTTATACCACCTGGAAGAGATAGAATTTCAAATAATCCGTCTCGGGGACGTTCCAGAGGATGGGGTGGTCCGGGGCCTGCTGGCGGGCTTCGATCTGC
The DNA here is from genome assembly GCA_002405755.1 of Clostridiales bacterium UBA4644. GTDB lineage: Bacteria > Bacillota > Clostridia > Oscillospirales > Butyricicoccaceae > UBA4644. The sequence goes on along the minus strand of DHMK01000041.1, from coordinate 421 downwards.
CGCAGCTCCACGCCGACGTCCCGTGCGGCGGCGCGCAGCATGTTTTCAAACAGCTCCGCCGGCATAAAGTGGCTGCAGGAGGCCGTCGCCAGATAGCCGCCCCGGGGCAGCAGACGCATGGCCCGCAGGTTGATCTCCTTATAGCCCTTCTCCGCGCTGTGGACCGTCCTGCGGGATTTTGTAAAGGCCGGCGGGTG